>NZ_JBIWCW010000006.1:0-9409 GCF_044761665.1 Peribacillus sp. NPDC097295 | reverse complement strand
CGGGGCAACAGGAGCAGGATTAGAAGGAGCAGTAGAGTTTGATCCCGCAGCAGCTCCAGGGTATCCCGCAGGTCAAGTGGTCCTCTATGAAGGAAGCGCCTATTTAGCAAATGTAGCATCTCCAACAGGAATACCTGGCCAATCCCCAGATTATACGCTATTTGTAGCTGGAGGAGCAACCGGAGTAACAGGAGAAGCCGGAGCAACAGGAGCAACGGGAGAAGCCGGAGCAACCGGTGCAACAGGAGAAACAGGAGCAACCGGTGCAACAGGAGCAACAGGAGAAGCCGGAGCAACGGGAGCAACGGGAGCAACGGGAGAAGCCGGAGCAACCGGTGCAACAGGAGCGACAGGAGCAACAGGAGCAACAGGAGAAGCCGGAGCAACCGGTGCAACAGGAGCAACAGGAGCAACCGGAGCAACAGGAGCAACAGGAGCAACCGGTGCAACAGGAGAAGCCGGAGCAACGGGAGCAACGGGAGAAGCCGGAGCAACAGGAGCAGGATTAGAAGGAGCAGTAGAGTTTGATCCCGCAGCAGCTCCAGGGTATCCAGCAGGTCAAGTGGTCCTCTATGAAGGAAGCGCCTATTTAGCAAATGTAGCATCTCCAACAGGTATACCTGGCCAATCCCCAGATTATACGCTATTTGTAGCTGGAGGAGCAACCGGAGTAACAGGAGAAGCCGGAGCAACAGGAGCAACAGGAGAAGCCGGAGCAACAGGAGCAACGGGATTAGCCGGAGCAACAGGAGCAACGGGATTAGCCGGAGTAACAGGAGCAACGGGATTAGCCGGAACAACAGGAGAAGCCGGAGTAACAGGAGCAACGGGATTAGCCGGAGCAACGGGAGCAACAGGAGAAGCCGGAGCAACAGGAGCAACAGGATTAGCCGGAGCAACGGGAGCAACAGGATTAGCCGGAGCAACAGGAGCAACCGGTGGAACTGGTCCTAACACTCTTTCTGAAGGATTTTCTGCTTTCGCTTCGCCTGTATCAGCTGTAACCGGGACCACTCAAATTACAGGGTGGAGTGTTGCGAGTCCGTATTTCGTAGATACAACGTTTAATCCTGCTACTGGGAATTTCACAGTTCCAGTTACGGGAAGATATTCTTTTGAAGCGACAATTAATTATACTACAACGGGTGCATTAAGCATTTCTTTAGGTGCAGGCATAAACCCTTCATTTTCTATTCGTAGAACCGCTCCAGTCGTAACTGATTTGATAAGTGGCTTAACGCCAATATTAAATGTTAACGTTGCTTTAGTGTTAACTTTAAGAGCTATACTAGGGAATGGAACAGTTACTTTGGCAGGTGACGTGTTGCTAAATGCAGGTGATGTGGTTGGATTATTTTACGAAGCAGATGGTTTAACGTTAGGGTTGGATTTAAGTGGAGACGGTAACGGGATTGTATGGTCAGCACATCGCCTCACATGATTTGAAAATAGTTTAGTTTATAATTTCTTGGAGGAAGTGATCCCTTAGGGTGAACTTCCTTTTTTTTGTTTGAAACAGCATGATTAATTTATATGGAAGTGAGACCTAAACCACCCACTGACGCAGCTGTTTCGATAGCAATAAAAACAATTTTTACATTTTAAGTGATGCTTAATATTTTGAGAATATACCTTACATAATGAAGAGAGTATCAGTTGCCCTTCTAAAAATTAAGAGGAGAAATAGTTAATTGGGGATCATGTGAAAGGTTGAAGTTGTTTGTGTTTTTTGAGTGAAGTAGAATTATATGAAATTCCTGAGTAAATAAGCTTTCTTCAAACCTATTTATCCGATGAAAAATTCACAAAATAATAAAGGGGCTGTCCGAAAAAGGGTAATTAAGTCTAAATTGAATAAATATAGAGAGGCAGAAATGTTGATTTAACAACATATCTGCCTCTTCAATTTTGCGTTATTTTACTTAAAAAGGACTTATGAGACAGCCCCTTTATATGGTTTCATTTCTTACTTATTTTGTGTTTTCCAATTAAAATTTATTTCTTTATCATCCCATGGGATTCTTTTCTCATCTGGTTGGGATGGGTTATATGACTTAGTTGTACAATACACTACAGTCGCTGGCTTTTCTCCAAGTACGCGGTATCCGTGAGCTACTCCCTTTGGGATAAGCAAGATACTGGGGTTGTTTTCACCCATATAATAAACAGCCGTTTCACCTTTCGAACTGGAGTGCTCCCTTAAATCGTATAGAACTACTTGTGCATTTCCAGAAGGGAAAAACCAAAGGTCATCCTGCTCCTCATGGTAGTGAAATGCTTTAATAACACCTGGATATGAAGTTGACCAAGAAAGCTGACCAAAATGTGACAAAAGATTTTCATCATCTCTAACAACTTCCGCGAAAAATCCTCGATCATCACAGTGCTTTGTTAGTTTTTTTGAAATAACACCTTCAATTCCCACTGTTATCATCTTCCTTTGCTAAGAATTCTTGCAGCCCCTTTTGCCAATTTCGCATGTAAATGCCGTTAGAGTTTAACTTTTTATGACTTAAGACCGAATATTTGGGTCTAGGAGTTGCCAAACCGTACCTATCCGTAGAAATAGGACTGACGATGGCTTCCGATTGTAAGCATTCTACTATTTCTCTCGCGAATTCGAACCAACTGCAACTTCCCGAATTGGTAACATGATAGATCCCAGGTGGCTTTGATAGTAATTGTTTAATCGCAATTCCCAAGTCTTTTGTATAAGTGGGACTACCGAATTGATCATCGACCACATGAATTTCTTTAGGAGAATCGGCTAATCTTTTAATGGTGTTGACGAAATTTTTCCCTTCATGGCCATATAACCACGAGGTCCTTATGATTGTGGTTTCTTCGTAAGCTACTTGTGAAAATTCTTCACCGAGTAATTTGCTTTTTCCATAAATGGTTTTGGGATCTGTATCATCATCTTCTAAATAAGGTTCCGTTTTATTTCCAGCAAATACGTAGTCAGTGCTTATATGAATGAATTTCACTTTTTTTGCTTTAGCTGCACAGGCTAAATAATAGGGTGCAATACCGTTGATCAAATAAGCGTTATCTATATCTTTTTCACATGTATCGACTTGTGTAAAAGCTGCAGTGTTAATAAGGAAATCAGGATTGGTCTGTTCGAGCATTTCATCTATTTTTTTACGATCCGTAATATCCAGTTGTTGTTTGGTGAATGGATGCACCATATAATGGTCATCCTTTAATATTTGCACCAATTCTTTTCCCAATTGTCCGCCGGCACCTGTAATGACGACCTTCTTCATAAGGAAGCACCGAAATTATTTACATGCCATTCAACTGTTTTAACTAGTGATTGATCGAAGGAAGCTGTTTGCTTCCACCCTAATTCGCTTTGTAATTTGGTGGAATCTATGGCATATCTCCGGTCATGACCTATTCGGTCACTGACAAATTCAATTAATTTTTCTGATTTTCCCATTATCTCTAAAATCCTCTTCACGACATCTACATTTTTCCTTTCGTTTCCTCCGCCGATGTTATAGACCTCACCTGATGTGCCTTTTTCAAGAATAAGAGCAATCGCTTTACAATGGTCTTCAACAAATAGCCAATCCCTTATTTGTTGCCCATCCCCGTAAATGGGTATTTTTTGATTTAGAAGCGCGCGGTAAATTATCGTAGGAATGAACTTTTCCTTATTTTGAAAGGGGCCAAAGTTATTACTGCACCTAGTCGTTACTAAAGGTAAATTAAAGGTTTCATGATACGCACGCACTAATAAATCCGAGCTTGCTTTTGTAGCCGAATAGGGGTTATTAGGAGAAAGGGGGGACAATTCAGTAAATGGTTGTTGAGCAGGAGTTAGAGTACCATACACTTCGTCGGTCGAAACATGAATCATTTTATTTGCTGCCCCTGTTTTTAGGTGTTGTAACAATTCATAGGTGCCGACAATATTCGTTTGAATAAAATCGTCCGCGTTTTGAATGCTATTATCTACGTGTGATTCAGCCGCAAAGTGGATGATGGCTTCATACTGTTGATCCATCACCGCATTTAAATCGTTCTTATCTGCAATGTTTCCTTTCTTGAAACGAAACCTGGGATTAGATGTCAAGGCCTGCATCTCATCAGGATGACTTGCATAAGTCATCGAATCGATGACGGTGATTTGATAGGAAGTATTCTCAAGAAGGTAATGAACAAAGTTAAGGCCGATAAAACCAGCACCGCCTGTCACTAAGAGATTCAATGAACGACCACCTTTCATTATTATAGATTAATGTAATTTTTCAACTAATCTTGCAAGGTATTGCCCATATTCATTTTTTTCTAAAGGTTTAGCCAAAGCAAGAAGCTGTTGAGAGGATATGAACCCTTTACGAAAAGCGATTTCTTCTATGCAGGCAATATGAACATTTTGCCTACTTTGGATGGTCTGGATAAACAAGGAGGCATCAAGGAGTGATTCATGGGTCCCTGTATCCAACCAGCTAAAACCTCTGCCTAGTAATCGTACATTCAGTTGATTTCTTTCGAGATAACATTCATTGATCGAGGTGATTTCATATTCTCCGCGTTTTGATTTCTTTATGCTTTTTGCTATATCAATAACATTATTATCATAAAAGTAGAGGCCCGTAATGGCGTAATTGGATTTAGGGGATTTTGGTTTTTCCTCTAGTGATACTACTTTCAGATCCTTATCGAATTCGACGACACCGAACCGTTCTGGATCTTTGACGTGATAGCCGAATATCGTTGCACCACTTCCTGAGGAAACGACTTCTTCTAACGTTTTAGTGAAGTTATGTCCATAAAAAATATTATCACCTAATATTAAACAGACTGAGTCCTTTCCTATAAAATTTTCTCCTATTATAAAAGCTTGAGCAATGCCATCTGGACTTTCTTGTATTACATAGCTTAATTTAATTCCTAATTGGGATCCATCCCCCAGTAAGTGTTCGTATTTAGAGGTATCAGTGGGGGTGGAGATGATTAAAATATCCTTAATGCCCGCAAGCATAAGTACGGAAAGTGAATAATAAATTAATGGTTTATCATAAACAGGTAATAGCTGTTTTGAGACGGCTTTAGTCAACGGATACAGTCTTGTGCCGCTTCCACCAGCTAATATGATGCCTTTCATTACATTTCACATCCTCAAGGAGATTACATCTGGGTGATAAAGTACATTTAATTACAGGGAAATTGTTTTAAATCATCATATGCTCTTGTGTTTATGAGTATGAGTGGATGGAGAATCTATGGAATGGGAAAAGAGTTTATGAAAAACTGCAAAGCGTACTTTGCAGAATGTACTGATTTATAAGTTGAGTTTTTTTTCAAAGTACTCTTTATTTGATAGCATTTGGGAATCTTGGGGACGGTATTTCAAGGCTTTTTCATTGTGTTGATAGCCCAGTTCATATTGCCCTGCTTTATCATAACAAACAGCTAATTGTAGGTGTGGCAACCATGTTGAACAAGAGTGGTTTTGAAAAGAAAGACCATCTGCTTCTTTATTGGCCAAGGCACTTTCATACCAGTAAATGGCTGATTGTATTTCCTGTCTTTGCAAGAAGTAGTAAGCTAACCTGCAACATGTTTCAGGTTTTGGCGTACCGTAAGCAAGAGTGTGAAGAACCCAAGTCAATTCCAGTTCTTTCAAACCAAGTTTATTGTAGCAATCCGCTAATTTATTGCATGCCTGAATATTATCTTCGACCCACCCTTTTTTCGTTTTTAAAAAACGGAGATAGTATTCAATCGCTTTTTCGACTTTACCATGATCCAGCAGTTCATTTGCATAATAGAATAAATCACGGGGGGAAAAATCTTTCCCTGATGAAGCTAACTTTTCATAAATCCGTAAGTTGCGCTCCGCGTCATGACTAAGGGGCATATGTGAAACAGATACATCGCTTTGGTGTAAGTTTCCATACACCTCTAAATACTCATGAACATTCCCGATCCATTTAAATCCTTTTTCTCGTTTTGCCAAACGGTATCTTCTTAAGCTGGAAATTACATTACCATCACCGTCAAAAGCAAGATTATAGTTCATTGAAACGGCATCGGTTTGAGGGTCAAGTGTTTTTTTGAGTTCTAGTAAAGCTTTTTGGTCTTTCTCTAAAAATATATCATCTGCATCCAGCCATAAAATATAGTCAGTTGTAGCCTGTTGAAACGCAAAATTTCTTGCAGCGGCAAAATCTTCAATCCATGTGAAATCATAGATCCTGTCTGTATACTTGGCTGCGATTTCTTTGGTATGATCAATAGAACCTGTGTCCACAATATTGATTTCATCCACGATTTTACTAACGGAATCTAAACATCGTCCAATTACAGCTTCTTCATTTTTTACAATCATACATAAACTAATAGTAATCAAAGCTTCATTTCCCCATCCTTCCATTTATAAATCAAGCCATTCATTTAATGAGAAATGCTTTCAGTGCGCCTGCCTGAACTTCTATCTTAGCGTTTTTTTGCATGTATGAGCATTTGATAAATATTAGTATAGTTCGATAGTTCATCCATCGGAAATCCGAATTTTTCGCCGAGAAAACTTACTTCATTAAAGAAAAGTTGCGTTTTCGAATCGGGGGTAAAATAATTATATGTCTGGGATTGAACTTCGAATAATGGAGTAGGAAATAAAGAGAGTACGGTTTTTGGAGTAAAAAAGCGCAAATGTGTTCGATCCAAAATCCCTGCATTAACATAGTCCCAGTTTCCCATCAATAAAGGGAGGAGAGCCTCTGCATGTGAAATATTTGGAATGCTACATATGAGAGAACCGTTTGGCTTTAAGTAAACGGAAAGTTTTTCAACAATCTTCCAAGGATTTTCTAAATGTTCCAATATATCCGCCAGTATTATCGTATCAAAGGTAGCGGGAGGATATGGAAGGTCCAATGACTCAATATCTGTCGTATCTACTCGTTCAAAGTGATTGTTGGCAATGGATCCTACAAATTCATTTAATTCCACACCATAAAGCTCACAAGGTTGTCGATTGAGTAATTCTAATCCAGTAGCTCCTGCTCCGCATCCGATATCTAGAATCTTTTTTGAATCTAACGGAACGAGATTAATAATTTCAGGTCTTGAATGGATGTAATAAGTTAGATCCACTTTCCATTTATCTATGAATCTCTGACGATTTAACGTATACAAATGGTGGATGTTGATATCTTGATTTGCTGTAAAAGTGGCATGACCATGATGATGGACAAATGAATCATAGGCAATCCTCAATTGATATCCTTCTATTAATGTCCGAAGACATAAATCGTCATCCTCAAAGGAACCATATTCAAAACGTTCATCAAAACCACCGATTTTATCTAGGACTTCTTTTTTCACAAGTAAACAAAATCCGACAAGACGCATGACTCTCTTTGATTTTCCGAGGTTCTTTTGACAGTAATCTCTTGAAAAATCAGCAATTCCGTCGATGGCGTTATAATCCACTGCAATTTGCTGTGGGCCGCTTACATAATTACTCACTGGTCCGACCATGCCTATTTTTTCATCACTATAAAGCAAACTAAGCATGGATTGCAGCCAGTTTTCCGTGACGATTGTATCATTATTTAGAAATAAAACATTTTCTCCAGTAGAGACATTAAGCCCTTGATTACAACCTTTCGCAAACCCTAAGTTTTCTTCATTAAAAATCGTTTTTAAAGAGGGCATACTTTTTAAATAGTCAATCGTCCCATCTGTAGAACCATTATCAACGACAATAATTTCAATTTCTTCATCAGCTGTATGCTTTTGAATACTGGCAAGACACTGTTTGGTTAAAGGTAATTCGTTATATGTGAGAATAACAATACTGGTTTTCAGTATTACCTCCACCTTCCCTTAGTTAATATTCAATTAAATATATGTAGGCATTGCAGATTTAGTGAATTCCTTTAATTCCTTCATTCATTTATATAGGGATGCAATAAGGAAATGAAAAGAAAAAAGACCGGATTTATTATGGACAGGCAACTACTCAATTAAACTAATGATAGATCATTCATCTACCCTTTATTTTTGCTTTTACATATGTTATAGAAATGCTTTCAATAAGGGGTAAAAATTTGAGTAAGAATAAGAGATTAAAGGGTGAAAAAGAAAAGGATAGAAAAAATAAAAGATGCTCAAAATGTGGACATAAAAATTGTCATTGTGATTCATTTCCAAACCAAAAAGTTAAGGTGGTAATTGACGGGCCTATTGGAATGACAGGGAATCCTGGAGCTGGACCTACTGGAGCAACAGGGGAGACAGGGGCAACGGGAGGCTCAGAATCAGGATTATCTGAATAAGCTTATATATACAATCTAAGTGCACAAACGGTTGCTATAGGGGATGATATTAATTTTGATACAAATGGTGTAATTACTCCTGGTATACCACATGTAGCAGGATCAGAAGAAATAATAGTCATCACACCGGGAGACTATAAAATAACTTTCACGGTATCGACTAACGAACCTAGCCAGTTTGCATTATTCAGAAATGATGTGCTTATGGAAGGAACGTTGTACGGGTCAGGTTCGGGAGCTCAGGGGAATATTGGTCAGTTTATCGTCACTTTAGCTGCCGGCGACATACTCACCATACGAAATAATATTTCTTTTTCAGATGTAACGCTTCAGACTATGGCAGGAGGCACACAAACAAATGCAAATGCATCTGTAATTCTTAAGAAGTTAAATTAATTTAAGCTCATTTAAATATCGAAGTCATTTGTATCCCCCCTAATCAGGGGGATATCGTAAAAATCATCCGTATATAGGTGATATTTAGGTATTTAGAATATTATTTTATTTAGCATGAATACCAATTCTAGCTATGTATCAATCTTAATTACTTTATTAATAGCCTATGATCCATAAATCCATTAATTAAAATAATAAGTTAATTCAAACTAGGTTATTACCCAACCCCTTATTTTAAAAATACATAGGATATAGGAATGTTAATTATAGGGGTGAAATTATGGGGAAGCATAAAAAGTGTTCTAAATGTGGACATAGTACTTGCAAATGTCAGGAAAAGAAATGTAAAGATTGTGGACACAAAAAATGTAAATGTGGAAATAAACAACAAAGCGTTAATCAAAAAGTTCAAGTTATTATAGATGGGCTTGTAGGAATAACAGGCACACCTGGAGCAGGAATTACAGGAGCAACAGGAGCGACGGGAGCAACTGGGGCAGGAGGAGGAGCGACGGGAGCCACCGGAGCCACAGGAACAGCGGGAGCCACCGGAGCTACAGGAGCAACTGGGGCAGGAGGAGGAGCGACGGGAGCCACAGGAACAGCGGGAGCGACGGGAGCCACAGGAACAGCGGGAGCCACCGGAGCCACAGGAACAGCGGGAGCCACCGGAGCCACAGGAACAGCGGGAGCGACGGGAGCCACCGGAACAG
>NZ_JBIWCW010000005.1:120468-295456 GCF_044761665.1 Peribacillus sp. NPDC097295 | reverse complement strand
TAAATTGATTATAAACGGGGTTTTAATATGAGGACATAGAAAAACCCCGAATAAGGGACTTTTTTTATCGTGTCCATTATTCGGGGTATAGTTCAAACTACCTTTCAAGGTTCTTTTTTTATAGTTACCTAGTGAAGAATCACGGGATATAATTACTATTTAATAGGGCAACAAGGCGAATCAGGTGACAGAGCCGCAAGCTTTCCAAAGCCAAACGAATCGCTGCGGCTGCGATGGCCGCCGGTATCATCCCCGTATTCGGTTGGGGAGCAAAAGCTGCTAAAGCAGGTGTGGTCGCCTACAAAGCAACAAAGGGGCTCAACGCTGCGGACCATATGCTGGATGCCTATAAATCGACAAAAGCCATGGACATCCTCAAGCAAACCGAAGCCGGCCTCTATGGACTATCCGCCGCCAACGGTCTCGGCGAAGCCGTCACCGGCAAAGACATGTTTGGAAACGAACTCACAGAAGAACAGCGCCAAACCAGCCTGATGACAGCCCTTGGCATCACCGGTATTGCCGGCGCAGCCAAGGCCGCAGACAAAATGGCAAGCGGAACAAAACTCATCCCCTACAGCAAGGAATATGTGCAAAATAAAGTCCAGAAAGCCCAAGGCACGATCAAGGATATGGGCAAGGCCATCGGGAAAGTCGAAGTGCCAACTGGAGTTAAGGTCAGGACAGTAGCGGATAGCACTGGAAATACTTATAAAGCTATTGGTGTGGATAAGACGACGATAAAGGATCTTGCGCAGAAGATTACTGCGAAGGGTGAGGGTAGTAAGGGTACGGGTAAAGTGTATCCAACGAGACAAATCGATTCAGTAGCAGAAGCACACATAGTTGATAGAGTGAAAGAGCTAAGAGGGAATTTACCAAGTAAATATAAAAAAGCCGGTAACTATGCTCTTGCAGAGGTGGATGTTAATGGAATAAACAAAAAGGAGTTTTATGCTTCAAATCAATTTGGAGTCATGAAAGCACTCGGAGCGAGTACCGGCTACCTGGCAAAAAGTATTGTGGGCCAAGTGTTCATGCTTGCGGTTGTATGTATAGCAAGCAGTGTTGCACTAACATACGGGGTCACTTTCATTATGCCAGAAGGAATGCCTTTTGAATTAAGTACTTCTTTGGTCATTCAATATTCCATCCTTTTATTGATTGTTTCGGTATTGGGCTCCTTGTTATCACTATATCGAGTGTCAAAAATTGATGCCATTGAAGCCATTGGGAGGGTAGCATGATGAATCATAAACTATCATTTGATCACGTCAGCAAAATTTACGGTGAAGGTGAGAACAGGGTGAAGGCTCTTGACGATATTTCCTTTCATGTGAAAGCTGGTGAGTTTGTGGCCGTTGTTGGTCCATCAGGTTCGGGAAAAAGTACCTTTCTTTCTATCGCAGGTGCTTTGCTTTCCCCAAGTGAAGGTAGCTTGTTTTTAAACGATGAAGATATTCCATCATTTTCTCCAAAGAAATTAACACGTGTTCGGCTAGAGAAGATTGGATTTGTTTTTCAATCATCCAATCTTGTACCGTATCTTACCGTGCGTGACCAGCTCCTGCTAATTTCTGAACTGATTGGTCAACGTGACAAGAAAGCTGTGAAAAAGGCTGATGAATTACTTAGTCACCTTGGACTTAGCCATCGGGCCAATCATTTGCCTGAAGAGCTTTCAGGCGGGGAACGGCAACGGGTAGCCATTGCGCGGTCTTTGATGAATAATCCCGAGATTATTTTAGCGGATGAACCAACTGCCAGTCTTGATTCTAAGCGGGGACGAGAGGTTGTAGAAATGCTTGCGACCGAGGTGAAGCTAAGAAACAAGTCAGCCATCATGGTGACCCATGATGAGAGAATGTTAGATCTGTGTGACCGTATCGTCAACATTACGGATGGTAAGGTATCTCTATAAAAAAGGCAATGCATAAAGGCCACTTTATTCCAGGTTCAGCGGAGAATATAGTGGCCTTTTATCATTCTAAATTAAATAGAGAAATTATTTTACTAGAATAAGAAAATCAATGAAGGAATCTTGGTTTTACGTGTTACTATATAGCAAGGAAATTGTTTAGATAAAGGCGGGCTAGTTGCATATGAAAAAGACTTCTTTAGATGTTCTCATTATCATAATAGGTGCGTTCATTTTTGCGTTATCGATTAATCTTTTCGTGATTCCTAATGACCTCGGTGAAGGTGGAGTAACGGGAATAACCATCATTTTATTCTATTTATTCGAATGGTCGCCGGGCCTTGTAAGTTTCATTATGAATGCTTTTCTTCTGATTGTCGGGTATAAATTTTTATCGAGAATTACAACGATTTATACGATTATTGCCGTTACATTCCATTCTCTTTTCCTTCATTTAACGGAGAATTGGAACATATCCTCGGACGAAATCATAATCAATGCCATATTTGGCGGTGTGTTTGCAGGTGTAGGAATTGGTTTAATCATCCGAGTGGGAGGGACGACGGCAGGTTCTACGATTCTTGCGCGAATGACAAATAAATATTTAGGTTGGAGCTTAAGTTACGGGTTATTGTTTTTCGATGTGATCGTGGCGGTTTCGTCATATTTCATCATTGGCGCAGAAGGTCTCATGCTTACCATCCTCATGCTTTATATCGGAACGAAAGTAATGGAATTCATCATTGAGGGAGTTAATCCGAAAAAGGCGATCACCATCATTTCGAAAGAGGCAGACCTTATCGCCAAACAAGTCACTATAAAAATGGATAGAGGGGTTACCGTTTTTAGTGGACATGGTTACTATACGAAAGATGCTAAAGAGATCCTCTATATCGTTATTAGTAAACAAGAGGTAGTTAGGTTAAAGAGAATTGTTGAGTCTACGGATAGCTCTGCCTTTATCGCGATACATGATGTTCGGGATGTATTTGGAGAAGGGTTCGTGGATATTTCGAAGTCATAACTTCATTTTAAGGATCATTTTTGTTTCACTATATGAATGGAAAATAAAAAAAGCCTAACCAGGCTTTTTTATTTTCCTTTAATTGACAAAAATCTGTAAGTTACGATAAAATTGTTATATTATGTAAGTAAGAATCCAGCCATCATGAGGAATGCACCCATTAAATATGGAGGTGTCCGGCATGATCCTTTTAAAAGTGGATGACAGAAAATTTGGGAAGAGCAATATCAAGTACAGCATAGTGGATAAGGAAACGGATGAATTGATTAATAGTGGTGTGTTCGAGGAATTTGGACAAGCAAGCGATAAATACTATGAATTGAAGGATGAGTATGGATCTTCCAATGTGAAAATGGTGTTGAAATAAGAGAAAGGGGGAGGCCATTTTGGTTTCCCATTTTCACTCAATTTGATTGAAGTTTTCAGATTAGACATGGGAATCATATCGAATGATCTCGAAATATCCCTTGAGGACTACGATTTAAACCATCATTTCATGGGTTGTCGAAAATATTGAATGAAATACCTAGGACCGATATCCTTTTCAATTTATATAAAACATGGGAAGGAATAATCATTGGGTATTGAGTCATATATATTAGAGGAAGGAAGATTAAGTAACTGTAAAGTTATACATTTAATTGTAAGTAATGGCATTAAGTGGTAACATAAGAAATATAAATGTAACCGATTACAATTTTCTTTGTAAGGTGGTGATGAATCATTTAGTAGAATAGTGAAATGGCAGATTGCAAGTTGTCTAACTTTATTACTTTATGCAAACGTTTTCTTAAATTGTATAGGAATTTACGGAAAAGGGAGAGTTGATAGGCATGAAGCGTAAAAAATGGTACGGGGGAATCTTTTCTATTTTATTGATATTTAGCGTGGTCTTGGCTGGGTGCTCTTCTTCTACAGGGGGAGACAGTGATTCAAAAGATAAGGATAAAGTGACTTTGGATATTTTCCAATTCAAAGTAGAGTTTAAGCCGCAATTTGAGACTCTGGCAAAACAATATGAAAAAGAGAATCCAAATGTAAAGATCAAGGTATCGACAGTGGGCGGCGGAAATGATTATAAATCTGCCATTACCGCAAAGTTTGCTTCAGGTGAGGAACCAGCCGTATTTAATATTGGCGGACCGATAGATGTGGAACAATATAAAGATAGATTATCAGATTTGAAGGATACAAAAGCTGCAGAGGCTGCACTTGAGGGGACGTTGGATGGTGTAGAAGAGGACGGGCAGATTCTGGGGCTCCCATTCAATCAGGAAGGGTACGGCCTGATTTATAACAAACGTATATTTAAAGAAGCGGGGATCAATCCGGAGGAACTAACAAGTTATACAGCTCTGGAGGCAGCCGTGAAGAAACTGGATTCACAAAAAGGAAAATTGAAAATCGACGCAGTTTTTGCTTATCCGGTTAAAGAGAAATGGGTGACAGGGAATCACTTATCCAATGTCTTTTTAGCACCGGAATTTGACGGGAATGTATTAACGGCTAGTAAATCAGAAACAATCAAATTCACGGATGGGGAAAAGTTCAAACAACTAGTGGATATTCAAAACAAGTATTCGGTTCAGCCGACAGCAAGTCTTGATTACTCTCAACAAGTAGAAGAGCTGTTTTCCCTAGAAAAAGTGGCCATCATCCAACAAGGAAACTGGGTGTATAACACAGTGTATGACATGGATCCTGAACTAGCGGAAAACGGAATTGGCATTATCCCGATTCCGAATGGGGATACGGCGGCCATGCCTGTCGGGGTACCGAACTATTGGGCAGTGAATAAAAAATCTGATGAGAAAGTCCAAGAAGAAGCGAAGAAATTCCTGGACTGGATGTATACTTCCGATACAGGCAAAAAAGCGGTGTTAGAGGACTTTAAATTCATTCCAGCCTATGAAGGGTATGACGTAGAAAAGATTGCCGATCCGCTTTCGAAGGAAATCTATAAATATTCTCAGGATGGCAACACGATTGGTTGGGTATTCAATGGATATCCGGTCGGATGGAATGACGATCTTGGCGCGAGTGTCCAAAAATATGTCACCGGTAAACTGACATGGGATGAACTCGTGAAACAAAACATTGAAAACTGGGAGAAAATCCACAGTAAATAGGCATATTTTTAAATAGGAAAGCAACCAATCGAGCCTAATTTGTGTCGATTGGTTGTTTGTTCTCTAAATAACTACCTGCTTTTTACACTCTATATAAGGAGGTCGATTTCGATGCGAAATCGAGATGCTGCATATTGGCTGTTCTTGACACCTGTTCTGGCTGCACTCATTTTGGTTGTGATTGTGCCACTCATTTACGGATTTTATTATTCATTTACGAATTGGAATGGTCTAGGGACCCCGGATTTCACGGGTTTGAAAAATTATATAAATTTATTTTCTGATCAAGGATTCCTAGATACATTTTGGTTCACCATCAAGTTTTCGGTAACGGCGATTGTGGTCATTAATGTTCTAGGCTTGAGCCTAGCTCTTATCGTGACATCAAAACTGAAGTCGAGCAACCTTCTTCGGACCATCTTCTTTATGCCGAATTTGATTGGCGGCCTGATCCTCGGATTTATTTGGCAGTTCATTTTTATCAAAGTCTTTGGTGCTATTGGGGATATTACAGGCATAGAGGCTTTCAATGGCTGGTTATCCACCACGGAGACCGGATTTTGGGGATTGATCATTCTAACATCCTGGCAGATGGCAGGGTATATCATGATCATTTATATCGCTTATTTACAGGCAGTCCCTGAAGACCTGATTGAAGCGGCCAAAATCGACGGGGCTAATAGCTTCCAACGTTTTCGCCATATAACTTTTCCGCTTGTGGCACCAGCCTTCACGGTCAGTTTGTTTCTGACGCTTTCGCACTCTTTCAAAATATATGATCAAAACCTTTCCTTGACCAATGGCGCTCCGTACAATTCAACGGAAATGGTCGCGATGAACATTGTTAAATCCGCTTTTACGGAAAATGATATGGCCTATGCGCAGGCAAAAGCCGTGATTTTCTTCGTGATTGTGGCAGCCGTTTCTTTGACTCAGGTTTATATCAATAAGAAAAGGGAGGTTGAACTGTGATGAGAAAGAACTGGAAACTTTGGCTGGTCGGCTTAATCGGGTTCATATTGGCTCTATTATGGCTCACTCCCTTTTATTTGATGATTGTTAATGCCTTTAAAATGAAACGTGAGATTTTCTCTGACACATTGGGATTGCCTGATGCCTGGACATTCGAAAATTTCACGCAAGCTTTCGAACAATTGGATTTTCTCCGGACTTTATTTAATTCTATCTTCATATCGGTCGTCAGTGTCGTTATTATTATTATCTTTTCAGCGATGGCGGCTTATGCGCTTTCGCGAAATAAGAGCAAATTCAGTTCCTTGCTGTTCTTCGTGTTCGTGGCAGCCATGCTTATCCCATTTCAATCAGTGATGATTCCGCTAGTTGCCCAATTCGGCCAGATGGGCATGTTGAACCGGACAGGATTGATCATCATGTACTTAGGTTTTGGGTGTAGCCTCTCGATATTCCTATATCACGGTACGTTAAAAGGGATACCGATCACTCTCGATGAAGCGGCGAAAATCGATGGAGCCAACCGTTTTCAAGTGTTCTGGTATATCATTTTCCCGTTGTTAAAACCAATGTCGATTACAGTCGGGATCTTGAACGTCATCTGGATTTGGAATGACTATCTATTGCCATCGCTTGTTATCGGAGGCGCGGGTTCTGAGACGATCCCACTGAAATTATTCTTCTTTTTTGGACAATATACGAAACAATGGCACCTAGCCTTGGCAGGACTTACCTTGTCTATTATTCCGGTCATCATTGCGTACTTTTTTGCTCAAAGGCAAATTATTAAAGGAATCGCAGACGGTGCAGTTAAATAACTATATTGATATAGGGAATAATAATCCTCGTGCAATGAACGGGAGTAGATGAAAATGTCTGTAACGATAAAAGACGTTGCCAAGAAAGCGAATGTCGCTCCATCAACGGTATCTCGTGTTATTCATAACAGTCCGGCCATTAGTGAAAAGACAAAGCGTAAGGTACGTAGGATATTGAAGGAAATGGGCTATCATATGAACGAAAATGCCCGGAACCTAGTAACGAAATCGACAAAGACCATTGGGATCGTCATGAAAAATTCTGCTAGGGAATCGCTGTACAATCCATTTTTTCCTGAAGTGATACGAGGCATCGGTGACTTTTGTAATAAAGAGGGGTACAGCCTATCCTTGACGACTGGTGAATCAGAAGAAGCCATCTTCGAGGATGTCGTAAAAATGGTCCAAGGAAGACGCGTTGACGGCATGATTGTTTTGTATTCGAAACAAGATGACAAAGTGGTACCTTATTTAATTGAACAAAGCTTCCCATTTGTGTTGATCGGTAAACCGAGGACTGACATGACTGGCATCACATTCATTGATAATGATAATGTTCAAGCCGCCAAGGAATTATCAGAGTTTGTCATCAATCTGGGTCACAAACGAATCGCCTTTTTAGGAGGCAACCCTGAGTTTGAAGTGATCCAGTCCCGACTAAGCGGATTCCGATTGGCGATGGAACAAGCAAAGCTGAAAATTCCAGAGGAGAATATCAAGTTGATTCCAGTGAGTCGGTCCGAGGGGGTAAAAGCCATCGAGGAGCTTTTGAATCTGTCTCCGGCACCCACGGCATTCATCGTTATGGACCTCTTATTGGGTGTGTTGTTACTTGGCGTGTTAGCGGAAAAGAACTTGAAAGTCCCTGAACAAGTCACTGTCGTTTGCTTTAATCACTCGGAGTTCATCGAATTCTTAAGTACACCGCTAACCACAGTTGATATTCATACGTATCAGTTAGGTTATGAAGCAGCAAAATGTGTCTTCGATTTGATTGCATCTCCGAATATGATGGAAAAGAGTGTCCGAATCCCTACCAAAATCGTGAAGCGAGAGTCACATTTCGCTATCAAAGAAGAAAATGTAGAATTCTTTTAGCAATTAAAGCTTGATTTTTTATAACATAAATTTACAATAAAGGGTACTACTATAAAAAGCCTTATTATTCTAAATTGTTTTTCCTCTTCTGACGCAAACGTTTGCGTGATAAATAAATTTTATGAGGGATTAATTAAACATGCGGAGGAAGTCGCCGACAAAATATATGGAGGAGATGCTGATGAAGGTTTTGGTATGGAATGAGTATCGTCATGAAAAAACGAAACCAGAAGTGGCTGAAATTTATCCAAATGGAATCCATGGTGCCATTGCTGACTTTTTACAAGATGAACAGGTCGAGGTTAGCACAGCTACTCTCGACGAAGAAGAGCATGGATTGACGGAAGAGGTTTTAAAGGAAACGGATGTGCTTCTCTGGTGGGGGCATATCGCCCATGAAGAAGTGCAGGATGAAATTGTCAAACGCGTTCATAAGCGAGTGCTCGAAGGTATGGGACTTATCGTCCTCCATTCAGGCCATTTCTCGAAAATTTTCAAACAACTGATGGGAACGACCTGTGATCTCAAATGGCGTGTTGCAGATGAAAAGGAACGGCTATGGGTCGTGGATCCCGCTCACCCAATCGTTGAGGGAATTGGTGAATATATCGAGCTTGAGAAGGAAGAAATGTATGGGGAACACTTTGATATTCCTACACCGGATCAATTGTTATTCATCAGCTGGTTTAAAGGTGGCGAAGTATTCAGAAGTGGCTGTACGTATCAACGCGGTAAAGGGAGGATATTTTATTTCCGGCCAGGTCATGAAACCTACCCGACTTACTATAATCCGGACATACAGCAGGTGATAAAGAATGCTGTGAAGTGGGTCAAGCCAAGACCTCACACCAATGCCGTTTACGGAAAAGCGGAACCATTGGAAAACATCCCATCTAAGAGATGAAATAAAAGGAGAGAGCAAAAAATGGTCAAAGTGAATGTGGGAGTCATTGGTTGCGGTAGTATCGCGCAGAATAGGCACTTCCCGGAATATCAAGCCCATCAGGAAACTAACATTATTGCCGTTTGTGATATTGCGCAAGACAGGGCGAAAGCAGCGGCACAAAGGTATGACGCACAAGCATATACTGATTATATAGAACTCTTAAAGAATAAGGATATTGACGTAGTTAGTGTATGTACACCGAATTACCTGCATGCGCCCATCACAATTGCTGCCTTAGAAGCCGGGAAACATGTTCTTTGCGAAAAGCCAATGGCGACTTCTTTGGAAGATGCTGAAAAAATGAATGAAGCAGCTGCTAAAAGCGGCAAGATATTAATGATTGGCCATAATCAACGTTTTGTTCCTTCGCATCAAAAAGCAAAAAAGCTTATTGAAAGTGGTGAAGTTGGAAAGGTTTATAGCTTCAGGACTGCTTTTGGACATTCGGGCCCGGAAACGTGGAGTGTCGATGGACGGAACAGTTGGTTTTTTAAAAAAGATCAAGCGGTAATCGGAGCAATGGGAGACTTAGGTGTTCATAAAGCGGATTTACTGCGATATGTGTTAGGTGAGGAATTTGTGGAAGTCGGGGCATTTGTGGAAACGAGCGCAAAAGAACAGGCAGATGTCGATGACAGTGCCGCTTGTATCCTGCGAACGGGAAGCGGTATTATTGGTACCCTGACGGCAAGCTGGTCGTATGCAAAAGAAGACAACGCCACGGTCATATATGCGGAAAAAGGCGTGCTGCGTCTTGAGGACGACCCGAACTATTCATTGATCATCCATCACTTGGATGGGAAGACGGAAACCTTCGAATTAGGGGGCATCCAGACAAATGACTCTGGTGGACAGCATGATTCTGGAGTAATCAGTCACTTTATAAATTGTGTGGTAAACAATGAAGAGCCTCTTATCACAGGAATCGAAGGATTACACTCATTAAAAGTCATTCTCGGCGCAATGGAGTCAAGTGCATCCAGACAAATCGTCCGCTTATAAAGGGGTTTAATAGTCATCATGTATAAATTGAAAATGGGTATTATCGGTGCAGGGGGTATTGCCCAAAAAAGGCATATCCCAGCTTTCCAAACATTACAGGATAAGGTAGTTTTATATGCAATCCAAGATATTGACGAGATGAAGGCGAGAGATGTCGCCAGGCAGCATCATATTGAAAAGGTTTTTACAAATTATGAAGATATGTTTGCCGAAGTGGATGCAGTCACGATAGCCACACCAAATAAGTTTCATGCAGAGATATCCATCGCGGCATTGCAGGCAGGTGTACATGTTTTATGCGAAAAGCCAATGGCCATCACCACTGAGGAGTGCAAGGCAATAACCGACGCTGCAGAATTATCCGGAAAAGTGCTTTCGATTGCGTATCATTACCGTTTCATGAAGGAAGCTCAAGCTGCAAAAAAAATGATCCAGGCAGGTGAAATAGGAGAGCCTTATGTGGCGCGAGTCCAGGCGATTCGACGTCGGAAAGTGCCAGGTTGGGGCGTATTTACAAGCAAGGAACTGCAAGGCGGAGGAAGTGTGATCGATTACGGCTGTCATTTGCTTGACTTGGCCTTATGGCTGATGGATGACCCGGAACCAATCGAAATCGTAGGTTCGACATATAATTATGTCAGTAAGGGTGTGGACCAAGTCAATCTATGGGGTAATTTTGATGCTTCGGTTTTTGAAGTGGATGATCATGCAACGGCCTATATTAAATTTGCGAATGGAGCTTCTTTACTATTTGAGACGTCATGGGCGGCCAATATCCGTGAAGAGGCGACGGTTTTGAGTTTATCCGGAACACAGGGTGGTCTTGATGTGTTTCCGCTCATATTGAATCAGGCGAAACACGGTATGCTTTTGAATAGCGAAGCCGTTTGGATGCCGGGCAAGGATACACCGGATCTCCAACAGGCAGAGAACTTTATCGATAGTTGTCTTGGATTTGCTGAACCATTGGTAAAACCGTCTGAAGCCATGAAAGTATCGAAAATCATTGAAGCTATTTACCATAGTTCTGCAAGCGGTAAGGTCATGAGCATCAATTAATGCAAAGGTGAGGTGAGGCGAGTGAAACTAGGAGTTTTTACAGTACTATTCGGACAAAAAACATTTGAGGAAATGCTCGATTACGTGGCAGCCTCTGGATTAAAAACAGTGGAAATCGGTACAGGCGGGTACCCAGGCAATGCCCATTGCCCCCTGAATGAACTGTTGGAGAGTGAAGAAAAAAGGCAGCACTACATGGAAGCCATCCAATCAAGAGGCCTAACCATCAGTGCGTTCAGCTGTCACGGCAATCCTATCTCTCCAGACGAAAAATTGGCAAGAGAAAGTGATGAAAATCTCGTAAAGTCAATTAAGTTAGCTGCACTCATGAATGTACCGGTGGTGAATACATTTTCCGGTACCGCAGGTGATCACGAAGGTGCCAAATATCCGAACTGGCCGGTTGCCCCATGGCCGAATGAATATACGGATGTCCTAAAATGGCAATGGGAAGAAAAGCTGATTCCATATTGGAAAAAAATCGCTGCTCTTGCGGATGTACATCATGTTAAAATCGGCCTGGAACTGCATGGAGGGTTTCTTGTCCACACACCATATACTCTGCTGAAGCTACGGGAAGCCACATCGGACGCAATTGGTGCCAACCTCGACCCAAGCCATCTCTGGTGGCAGGGAATTGAGCCAGTCGGCGCCATCAAGATTCTTGGGAAAGCAGGAGCCATCTATCACTTCCACGCTAAGGACACCTACCTGGACCAAGACAACATCAACATGTATGGACTTACCGACATGCAGCCATACGGGAACATTCAAGAACGGGCATGGAACTTTCGCTCAGTCGGTTGCGGCCACAGCCTACAAGAATGGTCCGATATTATGAGCGCCCTTCGCACATACGGGTATGACTACGTCGTAAGCATTGAACACGAAGATCCGCTTATGTCCATTGAAGAAGGATTCCAACGAGCCGTCACGAACTTAAAAACCGTCCTGATCAACGAAAGTCCGACCGATTTATGGTGGGTATAACCGATAACGAGCAGCCTAAACGGGTTGCTTTTTATTTTGGGATTTTTTCGTGAACGATTAGACTGATAAAGTTGTTGGTTTGACCGATATATATTCAAATAGACCGATAAAGTAGTGGAAATGACCGATAAAAGGCTAGAACAGACCGATATAGGGTCAAAGTAGAGAGTGGTTTTATGAAAAAGCGTAATCATCTCTTTAATTATTAGTCGGAAACCTATAAATTGGTGGAAAATGAGCTAGTTTGCAAAAGAAAATGAACTAGATTTATAAAAAGCTTGATTAGACCGAAAAAAATCCAACTAGACAGATAAATGAATATAAAACTTCTAAAAAATAAAAATAGTTGAAACTTTTCCCGTACCATTTCCCTCTAATGAGCAAAAGGAGGTTAGTTGATGAATGAAAACAAGTTGGTGAAGAAGGCAATCAAGGGCGATGGAAAGGCTTTTGAGAAGCTGCTTGAATTACATAGTGACCAACTTTACCGGACGGCTTTTTTATATGTAGGCAATCGGGATGATGCGTTGGATGTTGTTCAGGAAACGGCATACAAATCTTTTCAGGCTGTTGGACAGCTGAAGAACACTGAATATTTTTTAACGTGGGTTACAAGAATCCTCATACATTGTTCGTATGATTTATTAAGAAAGAAGAACAGGGAAATACCGATGAATCGAATGAAGGAGAAGGCGGAAGAGTTTTTTCATCAAGAGGAGTCTTTGGATTTAGGTGCGGCTATCAATCTATTAAATGAGCAGTATCGAACGGTCATCTTACTTTTTTATTATCGTGATCTGTCTATCCATGATATCGCAGAAATTATGAGTATTCCGGAAAACACAGTAAAAACGTATCTGCATCGGGCAAAAAGGAATTTAAGAAAAAGTTTGGAAGGGGCGGGGTACCTTGGACAAGAAAATCTTTCGTGAAGAATATGAAAAAATAGAAGTTCCGAAAGAAGATGTCTTAAAAGCAATTAAACTGGGAATAAAGCGAGGGAAACCGAAGCGGAACCGGGGTAAAGTCACTGCAATTTCAACGGTGGTCGCAGCGGTTGCTTTCTTTTCGGTTGGTTTTGCTTCTCCTACGATGTCACATGTTATGGCCGACATCCCTTTGCTTGGAAAACTATATGTGAATTTCAATGATTCGATTGGTAGGAAGCTTGCTTCTCAGGAAATGATTACTGAGCTGAATCAAACGGCGACAAACCATGGAATCGATGTCACGATAACTAGCGCTTACTTTGATGGTGCTAGGATAGGGATTACTTTTGATGTACAAGGCGATGTCAAAAAGGATGAGTACGGATATTTTAATGCATTTTATGAGATATACGATGGTGATGAAAATATCGATGACAGTAAGGAATTTGCTAAGACGGCTGAAAGCGATACAGGATTCACAGGCCTGATTGCTCTTAATTATCCTGAGGCTGTATTGCCAGCAGATACCACCATTCCGGTAACTTTCAAGGAGATTTCTGGTCAGAAAGGGAATTGGACGTTCAATATTCCAATAAAGCAGCTCGCCTATGAAACGGTTAAAACGGATAAAATGAGCGAAAATAAAGATGCTAGCATTTCTATGAAGTTTGATTCTATTATCAGAGGTCAATCTTCAACGGCAATTAATTATACAGTGACTTTCTTGAAAGGTGCGGAAAATGATCAAATTCGGATGGATGAAGTATATGATGATCAAGGTAAACCGTTGCATGTCTCATCACACGGCTTTATCCCTAAAGAAACCATAAAGGACCGAGATAAGGTAACCGAAAAAGGAAGGGCAATCATCCCAATGGCACTCGCTGAAAAATCAAGTTACTTGGAAATTCGTCCGATGTTAGTCATGTATGAGCCAGATCATTATCTTACCTTAAATGAACAAACACCAATAGATATTCAGTCGGAACGTCAGGAATTGTCGGTCAAAATAGAGGAGATGACGGTAAAAGACGAAAAATTGATTGTTGATTTCCAAATGAACAATGGAAAAAAAGCTAAACAGAATTTTGCTTTTTATGAGGAGGCCGCAAAATATGACGTTAGACTGGTTAAAGATTCGGAAAGAGACATCTATCAAGAAGAAACCAAGCATACTTTTAAAACGTTACTGAAAGATCAATTACGATTCAGAAAAACCTTCGACCTTAGCGAGATAAAAGATTTTAATAAGAAGGACTATATCATCCGAGTTAATTTAAATTCGATGAGTTCTAATAGTCCAGTAGAGTTACCACCTGTAAAAATCAAGTTAAAATAAAAAAGATGCTCCCGTACCCAGGAGCATCCTCTTCGTTTATCTCTTTCTTGGTGTGTAATTCAATTCTGCAAATAGTTCCTTCAATTCATCTTTTGTCAGGTCGCGCCATTGTCCAAGGGGTAACCTGTCCAAATGGATGTTCATGATGCGAACACGTTGCAGTTCACGGACTTCATAGCCGAGTGCCGTACACATGCGGCGGATTTGCCGGTTCAACCCTTGCATTAAGGTAATGTTGAAGGTATGTCTTGAAAGTGGCTTGACCTTGCAGGGAAGTGTCTTCGTATCCAAAATCTCTACGCCTGATGCCATTTCTTCAAGGAAGGAATCCGTAAGTGGCTTATCGACAGTTACGATATATTCTTTCTCATGTTTGTTCTCCGCCCGGAGGATTTCATTCACGATATCCCCGTCATTTGTAAGGAGAATCAGACCGCTTGAGTCTTTATCAAGACGACCGACATGGAAAATGCGTAATGGATGATTCACAAAATCAACGATATTCCCTTTGATATGTTTTTCCGTCGTGCTTGTGATGCCTGTTGGCTTATTCAGAGCAATGTATACATTCTGCTGTTCCACTTTTATCGGTTTGCCATCGACACGTACATCATCGCCGGGTTCAGCCTGACTCCCTAGTTCGGCGACAGCGCCGTTAATGGTCACTCTACCTTCGGCAATCCATTTATCTGCGCCTCGTCTCGAAGTAATTCCTGATTCACTAATAAATTTATTGATTCTCAACTAAAGCACACCTTTACATTCAGATTTTCTTCTATAAAGATAACGTAAATCATGCTAGATAAACAAGGGGAAAGCAAAAATGTATACTTAAGGAGAAGCCATAGCTTTACTATCCTTCTTCTTTTTAGTGGTTAAGTAGACACCGGAGAAGACAAGAAGGCCGCCAAGAGATTGGACTACTGTGATTTTTTGACCCAAGATCAAGCTTAGCATCGCAGTGAAGACGACAATGAGATTAAGGTAAACACCAGCTTGGCTTGCATCAATATGACGCAGAGAAATGTTCCAGAATATGAAGGAACAAACGGATGGAAAGATTCCAATATATAAAATGCCTACCATCGCTTGATTACTTAAATCAAGGTTCAGACCGGACCCAATGGCGAACGGTGCGGCCAGAACCACTCCGATTAAAACAGAAACAGCGGTGGCTGATATGGCCGGAACATTTTTAATCTTTTTGGCAATGAGTGAATAGAAGGTCCAGACAAGTATCGCCAGAATCATCAACAAATCTCCACTATTGAAGGTAAGATGGAAAATGGTCTGAAGATGTCCATTCGTTAAGACCAAAAGTACCCCAAATAAGGATAGAATAAGGCCAATCACATGGAGGAATGAAATATGCTCTTTTAAAAATAAGAAGGAAAAAAGGACGATGACCGCAGGGGTGATCGAATTAACGAGAGCGGCATTCATGGAAGTCGTATAGGTCAAAGCCCAATACAGAAAAAAATTATAGCCGATGATGCCGAGCATGCCCATCAGGGATAGTACTTTCCACTCTTTCCATACACTTTTCCAATCGGGTTTTTCAATCCAATGAGCAAGAGGAAATAAAAAGATAGCAGCAATTAGCCAGCGTGTAAACGTGAGTTGAATCGGCGAAAGTTCAGCAACTACAAATTTGCCGAAAATATAATTACCGGCCCAGAACAAATTAGCCAAGATAAGAAATAAAAGAATATAGGATTTTTTCATTGGGTAGCCTCTTTCTTTAGTGTTTGAATATTCAATAAATATACCAGGGCAGAAAGAGGGAAGCAATATAGTAAAGCAAAGTTTACGTGGAGGAAGAGATACTATTCATTGCGGGAAACTATGAGTATGAAATTAAGAAAAAAGGGGCTGTCTCATTCTTTTTCAAGTAAAATAACGCAAAATTGAAGAGACAGAAATGTTGTTAAATCAACATTTCTGTCTCTCTCTATTTATTCAATTTAGGCTTAACTACCCTTTTTGGGACAGCCCCTTCTTCTTATCTAATTAAGCGAAAATGGCACTGATTTCGGCAATGTCATCCATGGTTAAGTCAACATCCAATGCTTTTAGGTTACGTGATACTTGTTCCGGTTTTTTCGCACCGGGTATCAAAACATCGATGGAATGGCGTGTTAAATACCAGGCAAGGGCGATATCCGCGACCTCTGCATGTTTTCGGTTGGCAATTACACGGAGTTCTTCGACTTTTTGCAAGTTTGTAGAAT
Organism: Peribacillus sp. NPDC097295; assembly: GCF_044761665.1. NCBI lineage: Bacteria > Bacillati > Bacillota > Bacilli > Caryophanales > Bacillaceae > Peribacillus > Peribacillus sp. NPDC097295. The sequence continues at coordinate 279,001 of NZ_JBIWCW010000005.1, read as the reverse complement.
AGGCTTGCCCTTGGAAAAGGGGATCATTTGCTCGTATGTCGTCAAACTTCGAATCTTCATTATATTTGCCGCCTAGCAGGCCGGATGCTAGCGGGAAATAAGGGATAAACGATATTTGATTTTCAGCCGTATACGGAAGTAAGTCATGTTCGGCCTCCCGTTTGAAGAGGTTATATTCAGATTGCAAGACATCGACGTAGCCGTCTTTGTTGGCTTCTTTCAATTGTTCGAACGAAAAATTCGAGACGCCGATGGCCTTGATTTTTCCGGCATCCTTCAATTCCTTTAAAGCCCCGACTGCCTCATCCTTGGGTGTAGCCTCGTCAGGGAAATGGATGTAAAATAAATCAATATAATCGGTTTGGAGCCGCTTTAAACTGGACTCTACAGATTCTCTAAGAAAAGTGGGAGAGTTATCAAATACGACATTACCGTCCACGAATTTATGGGCAGCTTTTGTAGCAAGTAACACATCCTTACGTTTGCCGGCATCCTTCAGCACTTCCCCGATTATTTCTTCCGAGCGCTCCGGACCGTAAATGTAAGCTGTATCCCAAAAGTTGATGCCTTCAGTGAGAGCCGTTCGCAGGACCTCTCTCCCCGTATCTTCATTCAGGTTAGTAAATAGGTTATGTCCACCGATTGCATTCGTGCCAAGACCGATCCGATTCACATACAAATCCGTTTTACCAATACGCGTTTGCTTTGACATGTATTCATCATCTCCTCTTTCCTAATCATACCAAAAACAGGGTAGATCATTCCAAGGTTATGCAATGCTTCCTGCGAATATTTATAATTATAATTCAAAGAAAGTCACACTATAAGTAATAGGAGCACTCGATCCGTCCAATTTAGTTATTCCAGAAATCATGATTTCATAGGTATCCCCAGCCCTCAGTCCTTTGGATAAATCGGGTCGGAAAATGATTGCAGGGCCAGAACCGTATCCACTATTTTCGACATTCAAATAATTTCCACTAACTGTGTATTTATTCATTTTACGATTGAGTTTCCAGGTATGCTCTGTACGCTTGTTTTTCACCTGAACGAAAACGTTAGACGACTTAGGCGTTCGGAAGACTTCTGGATTTAGAGAAACAGACCAAGCCGTTTTCGATGAAAAATATTCAATGGGCATATACCCTTTTCCGGGCCATGAAATGTAATCCCACTTTATTTCTTGAATGTCATCTCTGCTTTCGTCAAATACTTTCATACTGGAGAAACCATCCATATATCCAAATCCCACTTCTTTTAACATTGGATTCAGAATCCAGCGGCGATGGCCGACTCTATCAATATTACTGGAATCCGTATCATCCATATATAAATCTACTGCTTCGTTTAATGAACTGGTTCCATATGCTAGATTCGATGAAGATGTGGCTTCATATCCTTTTTCATAAAAATTACTGGCCACTTTTTTTGGCTTTACAGGTGTATGTGTTAGAAATCCAATATGAGATAACAAAACTGCGCCGTACTGGGCATTTGCATTTAACCCTTTGTTTAAGACCAGGTCATCGGGTAGATCTGCAAGGTATCGGTAAAAATTCGCGGTGTTCACACCATCGTTTAAGAATCCCTGTTTTAAGCTTCCGGCCTTCAGTGGAACCTTGTCACTGGGCTTCGTTTTATAAGGGCTTTTTGCGCTATAAGTAGATTTGTATGTCTTGGCTTTTTTTCGTATTGCTGTTTTTGTTTTTTTCTTAGTTGCACTTTCCGTATCAAAAATGAATGCAGGGTTTACCACTGTCATATCGTAAAGAGATGATGTCCATTCCGTGGTCCCCCAATCATCTGAAACTAAAAAGTTGCCATCGAATATGATAGTATGTTTTCTGAATTTTGCTGGGTTTTTCACCTTGAAATCATAGGTGAATTTTGATGACTTCCATTTTTCTTTTGATAGGTTTATTGTTGTATCATCATAATTTATAGATACATTTTCCAGTCCCTCTAAATCGTTCACTTTACCAGACACCGTGATCGTATCGTTTTTATTATAGGTTGCAGTCGCTTCGATTGTGTTCTTGGTCGATTCTTTAGCAGAAGACAACGAAGAAAAAGAAAGAATAAAAATAGTGATAAGAAGAACTAAACGAACTATAAAGCGCATGAAACACTCTCTTTTTTAGTTTAATTTTACTATGATTAACCGTTAAATCGTTATTTTTCTAGTAAAATAGTAGTGGTTAAATACCATTGGATGCTTAATATCCATAAAAAAACAGATGAATCAACCGATTCATCTGTTTCTGTAATTATATGGTTTCGATATCCATGTCCTCCGCGGGAGCCGGTTTTCCTGTTTGACTCAGGATAATGCCAATGGCCGTACCGACTAAGGCTGGTAAGATCCATTCCATGCCATGTGCAGAAAGCGGAAGGGCGTCCGTGAATGTTTGCACCGGTCCGAGTGGGACTTTAAAAGCGCTTAGCCCATCGATCAGGGCAAAGATGCCGGTGAATAGCATGGCGCTTCTGTATACCTTTTTGGGAGCCTTGAAATGACGGGAAAAGAACGTCAAAGCAACTAAGACGATGGTCAACGGATAGGCCATCACGAGGAACGGCACCGATACTTTTAGAATTTGATTCAGTCCTAGATTGGATAGGGTGAAGCCGATAAGCGTGATAAGTAGCACGATCATTTTGTAGCTGGCTTTTGGAATGAGATTGGAAAAATAATGTCCGCATGCGGTTGTCAATCCAACGACGGATGCGATACAGGCCAAGAGGAAAATGAGTCCCAAGAGGGTTTTTCCAGCTGGTCCGAGTAATAGGGTAGAAGCGGCGGTCAGGATATCGGTTCCATTTTCAAATGTACCGTTCGCAGCCATACGTGCTCCCATGAAGCCTAGAGATGTATACACTATAGAGAGAAATAGTGCTGTGACCATTCCTGCCTTTATCGTGTACTTGGTCAGTTGCTTGCGGTCCGATACCCCTCTTTTTTGAATGGAAGTCAGAATAACAATCCCAAAGGCTAGGGCTGCTAGAGCATCCATCGTGTTATAACCTTCAATGAACCCCTTCGAGAAGGCTCCTGTTGCGTAGGCTTCTGTAGGTGATTGGAAGGGTGCGTCAAGTTTCACGAATCCAACGATGCAAAGGATGACTATAGACACTAATAGAGTGGGTGTGCTCCAGCGGCTCATGATGGTTTCCATTTTTTCAGGATTCATCGAAATGGCATAAACGATCAAAAAGAATAGAATCGTGAATAGGAACAAAAAGAGTGATTGGCTGATCGTGTCTCCAAGGTAGGGTTTGAATCCCATTTCATAGGCAACATTCGCATTCCTGGGTATGGCAAGAAATGGCCCGATACTTAAGTATATGACAATCATGAAAATCTTACTGAAAGTAGGATGTACACGGGATCCAATTGTTTCTGCTCCACCTTTTACTAGAGAAATGGCCAGCAGGACTAGAATCGGGAGGCCGACACCGGTAAGGATGAATCCAGCAATGGCAGGCCAGAAGGAAGTCCCTGATGAGGCTCCCAAAAATGGAGGGAAAATCAGGTTACCCGCTCCGAAGAACATTGAGAAAAGCATAAGCCCAATAAATAATATGTCTGTTTTTTTCATGATGATGTCTCCTTTTTGCGTTCTAGTGAAAAACTCGCCGAATGGACTAACGAGATCATGTGAAAGACTTACTAAGAAAATAAAAAAAACGCCCCTACTTAGAGGGACGAGTTGTGTGCTCGCTTTACCACCCATATCCGCGCTTCTTATGGAGCTACGGCATTCAGTCAACGTACGGTATCATACGTTGACTATATTATTAAGATTTGCTCTTTGAAATTTTTAATGAAGGGTCGAACTCGATCTTTAAATCCTAGCAGTAAAATATTATAATCTAAAAATAATTTAGCAAATTCAGTATACTAAGTCAATAGGATGAAGTCTTTTCAAGGACAGGAGATTAGGCCTAGAGATTGTGGGATGATTTATATGGGTTTACAATCCGTCAAAAGAATCGTAAATACTCCCTATTATCTTTCTACCTTCATCTATATTATAATAGAAGTAGAACACTAAAGGAGACAATATGATGTCTGAAAACAAAAAGTTAAGCCTGGCGGATGCAATCAAGCAGAAATTGGCGCAAAAGCAAGCGGAAACAAGTAAAGATAAACTTGAAACCGGTGTTGTCAAGAAAACGAAACCGCTTAAAAGCCAGTTAACTAAAAAGCCCAATAATCAACGTAAGCGTACAGGGGTATAATCCCAATTTGTCATAGGACAATTACTGTTCAATGCTTATCAGAGAGCAGTATCCTTCATGATCAAAGGTGCTGCTTTTTTTGTATAATTTTATTTTTACCATTTTAAGGTAGTGTGTGAGCGGGGATTCTGGTAATTTAGTGGTATAGGAAAAATCCCTCGCATTGCTTCATATCCTGGTGAAATCCATACAAGCATATTTTAAAGAAGAGAGTAAAAAATTAGGGTGGATTTGTTAAAAACATTACAAGCCCGACGGTTTCTGTTTTAAACTTGTAAGAGTTATGACATGTTGTTACCATATTGTTTTGTTAAAATAATAATTTGGAGCTTTGACAGATCATTTTCTTATCTAAAGGAACCTATTGATTTGATCCTTTACTTGAAAATATGAAATATATCGGGGGAATTACGATGGAAGAACAGCTGATTGGCAAAAAGTTCTATGAAACGATGATAGATGACATAAATAAGCATCCGATTCAAGCCTTGGGAGAAATGTTCCTCGTGGAACAAAAAAAGGAAAGAGCGGATTTAACGGCGATTCGGTTTGCTCAGGGTGAAGTGTACTTCCTGCACCATGATTATGAGGCGGCCATATTTAAATGGGAAAACATAGAGGGCGATCTAGCTGCGTGGGCAAAGAAGAATATTGCTGATGCCTACTTTGAACTAGAGATGTATTCGACCGCTGAAGATATTTACAAAGGTGTAAATACGAGCGAACCTGTGTTGAAGACGGAAGTGCTTCTGCAATTGTTTTCACTGTACATAGTAGAAACAAGAAATGATTTGGCTTCTAAAGTGGTGAAGGAAGCGGTCGATTTCCAACCGGATTACCCAAATGTCACAGAAATAGCACGCTCCTTCTTTGAGGCGCAAAAGGATTGGAATAGTGCGATTGTTTTAGCGGCGAATGAAAGTATCCGTACGCAGTCCATGATGTGGTTTGATGTCCTGAAAACGTATATCCAGCAAGGGGTTGCACAATCGACGGCTCCGGATTACTTCTCAAAAGTACTTAGATCCTTATACAACCTGGACCAAGACCGTTTTGAGAAAATGACAGTTGCACTTTGGAAAAACTACAAATATACCGACTCTTACTTTGAATGGCTTAAGGTCATCAATAAACTGATTGACGAAATTGAATTAAACAACGGGGATGTTTGGGATGAGCTTTCCGTCTATTACCGTGATGCTTATGCAGGATTGCTTGAAGGTACGCATTTAGTCAAAGAATTAAGCCCTGTCGTACCAAGGTTGCTTGAAAATTGGTTGAAGATTGCTGATGGGGAGCTTTCCTTGTTTGCTGCGGCTTCAGTCCTTTCATGGAATGAAATTTTCCCGGATACAGTGAGCGCACTTGTTGTTCAAGATGCGGAAAGTTTGCTAGCGAAATCCCCTAGATTGGGAGGCGGACTAGAATCAGGAGAAAAACTGATCAACTCCATCATACAATGGGCAGAGAGCAATGATCTATCAGTCGGCAATAAGTTGAAATGGATGGTAGAAGGAATCAAGGATACAAGCAATTTCAACCTGCTTCTTGTTGGAAGTGCAGGGAACGGCAAGACATCCTTCATTCAGTCGATTGCAGGAGAAAGTATTGCGGCGGAAGACCATTCATCTCTGATTAGCGTGAAAGATGGCGATGACCTAGAAATCTATGAAATTACCGATACAGATCGCAAATCGGTCGAAGAGTTAACGGAATTGGATGAAATACGTCGTCAGCGCGGTACGATTGTCGATGTGACGCTCATCAGTGACTACTTAAGAAATAATCGCCTGCGGTTATTAGATACACCAGGTTTCAATGGAGAGAAAAGTGTTGACCCTGATTTCCATAATTATTTACTGGAGAGCGACGGAGTGATGTTCGTTTTAGATGCACGGGCACCTTTCACTGGTAGTGAACGTGACTTGTTATTGGAAATACAGCAATTGGCTCCAAAGCTTCCCATTCATTTCTTGCTCAATAAAATGGATACAATCTACAGTGACCAAGTGGCAGTCAGGATGGAAGATGAGACATGGGATAAAGTGAATGCCTATTTCCCAAATGCGAAAGTATTTGCTTTCTCAAAGCTATATGACAGCAAACAACAGCTACAGGATTTGGGAGTCTTCCTTCATGCAAACTATCAAGATAGCAATTGGAAGGACATGAGAGCAGAGAAGCTACTTGCTTTCACCCGTAAAACATTATCTTATCTGTTAGAAAAACGGGCAGCGAACGAACGGAAATGCGAGCACTCTATTTCATGGAATGAACAGATGGAAGTGAAGCTGAAGGCCGCTACAAATCAGCTGACTGATTTGGAAACAGAAAAAAGCGAAAATATAACCAGATCTTATCGGTTACTTAAAGAAGAAGTGAAGAAGCAGCTTTCTACAAGAATTCCTGAATTGCTGCGTGATTGTTCTAAAACATTATCTGAGGATAGTGATTTTAGCCAAGTCCATATACAGCTGAATCAGGAAATGAACGATCGGATACAGGCCTTTATATCAGACAAAATTATGCCGCAATATTACCGTTCCCTTCAAGACTGGATTGCTACTTCGCAGTTGGAATTTATGCAAAGCCAACAGTTCATGGACGAAATGAGCGCCGGATTCAATGAGTTGTATAAAGAAGAACGGATTGTACTTGCCGGGGACTTCAGGGTCCTGGATGACTGGCGCCGTGATGCGGACCGGATGACAAGCAGTATCCGGATTGACAATGTGAATATTTTACTGAGAAGGACCCCATCTCAATTGATTCTTAAGGGAGCTGGGAAGCTATTTGGAGCCATTCCGCAAAACAAAGCGAATATGTACAATCGATATAAGAAGTTCTTGGAAAATGAAGACTTCCAGGATGTTGCTGATATGATCAGTGAACGTTTCCTCACTCAGTTCGGATTGTTCGAAAAATCCTTGGAGAGGGACATATCCTTGTTCTACCGCAATCCATTTGCCATTCTTGAAAAGAACATCGAACAAACGCAAACCGAAATCAAGGAACAGCAGGCCGCTCTGGAACATATGAGAGAAAATCCAGAAGTTTACCGTGATCCAATCACTCTTTTCGAAGTGAAACTGCGTCAGTATGAACGTCTTGAAAAAATTGAGAAAAGACGCCTGGCGAAATTACAAGGAAAATAAAAACATTTAAAATATTCTTAAAACTATTGACTTAACGACTATATCTCTATAAAGTGATACTTACCGAAACGTAACACATTATATTCTCTTATCAAGAGTGGCGGAGGGACTGGCCCTACGATGCCCAGCAACCGTTCCATTTAGGAATTGGTGCTAAATCCTGCAAAACAGAAATGTTTTGACAGATAAGAGAGGGATAAGTCCGCAAATCAGCTGATTAAACCTCTCTAATTTTAGAGAGGTTTTTATTTTAGGGTTATACCAACAAAACAGATAAGAATAATAAAAAAACAGGGGGAGTTTAAATGAGGAAATCAATTTTTAAAGGGGCTTTCGTTTCAGTCATCGCTTCGGCTTTGCTTTTGACGGGCTGTTCTTCAGGACAAAGTACGGGGGAAGCGAAAAAAGAGGAAAAGGTATCTTTTGAAAATGTTCCAGAACGATTTGCGAAAGGCGAGGGAGCTAAAATTAAAGTCATTCGTAAAATTGGCGGCGATGATCACACGGCCCAATACTTAGCAGGGGCGAAAGAGGAAGGCGAAGCACTCGGCTTTCAAGTGGATACATATACGGCGAATGGCGATACGGCTAAATTCCATGATGCGATTGCCCAGGCTCTCGAAGAAGATTATGATGGCTATATCATTTCCCATGGTGATGATGCAGCGACAGTGAATGATGTACAAAAGTTGGTGGATGCAGGAAAAAGTGTAGTCACGTTTGATTCCATCAGCGATCTAACGAAGATTGATGGTGTAACCGTAACTTCACAAGATGATGAAGCTTTGGCAACCCTTGCATTTGACAAATTGATTGAAGATAAAAAAGGCGAAGCGAATATTGCATACCTTTGGGTGGACGGTTTCCCACCAATGGTGAGAAGAAACGCCGTGTATCAAGATAAGCTGAAAGAAAATCCTGGCATTAAGGAAATTGAAAGATTCGGGGTGGCATCGGCAGATACTTCGGTCCAGACTCAAAATGCAGTTGCAGCGATGTTGAACAAATATCCCAAAGGTAAAATTGACGCAATATTCGCAACTTGGGATGCCTTTGCCATCGGTGCGGCTCGTGCAATTAAAGAAGCTGGGCGCGATGAAGTGAAAATCTATGGAATTGATGTTTCCAATGCCGATCTTCAGGAGATTCAAACAAAAGGAAGTTCATGGTCGTATACGGCAGCGGTTGACCCGAAATTGATAGGTGCTGTGAATTTGAGGCTATTGGCAAAAAAATTAGCGGGAGAGGAAACGCCACAAAGCTATGATTTAGAAGCCTCGTTGATTTCACAAAAACAGTTACAATCATCCAAGGAATCAGTCAACATGACCAATCTATCCGGCATTGTCCAAGGCTGGGGAGTCTCGACGGAATTTGAGGAAGAATGGATGAAGGTATTGAAAGAACATTATAAGAAGTGACGAACATAATCAGTGGACACTCTCTTCAAGTGAAGGAGAGTGTCTGTTTAATGGGGAGGATTGGACATGAGCATTCAATTAGACATGAAACAGATATCAATCGAATTTCCGGGTGTAAAAGCGCTGAGTGAAGTGGATTTTTCAGTACGGTCGGGGACAGCACATGCATTGGTCGGCGCAAATGGAGCAGGGAAATCGACATTAATGAAAGTCCTTTCAGGAGCTCATGTCCATTATTCCGGCGACATTTTTCTGAATGGCAAGGTACAGGATATCCGTTCCCCAAAGTCTGCACAGGAAGCTGGCATTCAAATTGTATACCAGGAAGTGGACACGGCCCTCATTCCTTATTTAACGGTCGCGGAGAACGTGATGCTAAATGAGACTGTACAAAACATGGGAAAAAAACAAATCATCAACTGGCACGAATTACATAGGAAAGCGACTGCAATCTTGGATGATATGAATATCCGTGTATCTTCAAAGAAACTGGTAAGAGACTTGACCTTGGCTGAAAAACAAATGGTCTTGATAGCAAGGGCCGTTTCAACGGAATGTCAATTCCTGATCCTTGATGAGCCGACTGCGCCGTTAAGCCATACGGAGACGACGGAGCTGTTTCGCATAGTGAATGGATTGAAGCAACGGGGTGTTGGCATTATTTTCATTTCGCATCGTCTTCCCGAGATATTCGGCATTTGCGAGGATATTACGATCATGAGAAACGGGGAGAGTGTGACGAGCCGGAAAATCCCGAATATCACCCAAAACGAAGTGATTGAGCAGATGCTTGGAAAATCCATGGAGGAACAGTTCCCCACCGTCAATGCGGAGGTTGGGAACGTGATTTTTGAAGTGAATGGACTGTCCGATGGTGATAAAGTTAAAAACGTTAACCTCCAGGTAAAATCAGGAGAAATCGTCGGTTTAGCGGGACTTGTCGGAGCAGGTAAAACAGAGCTTTGTAAAGCGCTTTTCGGTCACACGTCCATTACAACAGGGGAAGTCGTGTTGAATGGAAGGAAGCTTAGTCTAAAAACGCCCCATCATGCTGTGAAATGTGGTTTGGCATTAGTCCCCGAAGAACGGAGGAAAGAAGGAGTTCTCGTACAGGAGTCGGTTACAACAAACCTGACCGCAGCAAGTGTCGGGAAATTCACCAAGGCATTCAGCATCGTCAATCGCCAGGCAGAAAAGAAAAAGGCGAAGGAACTGATTGTGACTCTCGGGATAAAAACGCCCACAGAGGAAGCGAAGGTTGAAAACCTTTCAGGAGGTAATCAGCAAAAGGTGGCCATTGGAAAGTGGCTGATGGCTGATGCGAATGTTTACATATTCGATGAGCCGACAAAAGGAGTCGACGTCGGGGCCAAGAAGGATATTTTTGAACTAATCGCCAAATTAGCCGAGAATGGAAAAGCGATTATATATGCCTCCTCCGAATTGTCCGAAATCATGGGAATCACGAACAGAACCTATGTTTTATATGATGGAAGGATGGTCAAGGAGCTAGAGACAAATAAGACAAATGAAGAAGAACTACTATTCTACTCAACAGGGGGCAAATAGGATGAGTACACCGATTCCGGTTCTTACAGAGAAACCAACAACTCCAGCCAAGAAAAAACTCGATCTGTTCGAATTTTTTTATAAATATGGAACGATCCTGACAATCATCATCTTGATTGCCGTTTTTGCGATTGCGAATCCATCGTTCATTCAAACGAATAATCTTATTAACATTTTACGTTCCATCTCTATCGTGACGATCATTGCCATCGGGATCACGATATCCTTGACTGTGGATGGCTTCGATTTGTCGGTTGGTTCCGTTGCCTCATTAGCCAATGCCATTGTCATCTCGATGTTTGTCTGGTTTTCCCAGGATACGTTGATTGCGATAATAGCGGCCATCGGTGCTTCGCTAGTGGTGGGCGCATTGAATTCATTCATGATTGTAAAGTTAAGGATTCCTGACATGCTGATGACATTGGCGACCATGTTCATCATTCAAGGGCTCGCTCTTACGTATACAAAAGGAGCGACGGTTTCACAAAACATGGTGATGCCTGACGGAACATTCGCTACAGGTCTAATCAGCCCTTTTTTCAGCAAAATCGGACAGGTGCCTTGGATTATCCTGATCATGGGAGTCATCGTGATTGCGACTCACATCTTCTTGACCTATACGAAGCATGGCCGCTATATGTACATCATTGGCGGAAATAAGGAGGCGGCTAGGCTCTCGGGAATCTCGGTCAATAAATATAAAGTAGTTGCTTATATGTTATCGGCGCTGTTCGCTGCTATCGGTGGGATCGTCCTTGCTTCCCGCGTCATGACATCGGAAATCAATTCAGGTTCTCCCTATTTGATGGATGCGGTGGCAGCCGCCTTCATCGGTTCTTCGGTGCTGGGCGCAGGTAAGCCGAATGCTTTTGGAACGTTCATCGGGGCCGTCTTGATCGGGATCCTTCAAAACGGACTGATCATGATGTCGGTCCCGTATTATGCGATGGATATCGTGAAAGGTGCAGTGCTTGCCCTTGCGTTGGCGGTTACTTATTATAAACAAAAACACTGAAACACAAAGACCAGCAGCTCATATGGGTGCTGGTCTTTGTTAAATTTGACGGTCATTTCATTTCGGTTTGTATAATTCCATTTCAAATTGCCTATAAAGCGTATCGGCCTGTTCTTGGGTAATCCCGAATTTCTTACTCGCTTTTTGTGTGATGGCATCTTGTGTGTTTTGACCTTCAGACTTGCCGGTGGTATATGATTTCATGTATAGATAAATTTCTTTTTCTTTTTCCGCGCTGATTGTATCGCCTTCTTCAGGTACAGGTGCATATCCTTCCGCCAACTGGCTAACGCCTTGTTCTAGTCCGCTTTCTTCTGTCGATTCGTCCGTTACAGGTTGCTTTTCGCTATCCTTTACCGTTTCACTGGATGAATCTTGCGCGCAGCCAAACAAAATACATAGGGTGCCAGCCATTAGGCCGAAGTAAATCGCTTTTTTCATACATGACTCCTTAGATTTTTTATAAAAAAGAACAGAACCTTCATAAACAAGATTCTGTTCTAACATGCTGCTTATTTAAACTTCTGAATTTCACTGTCACCTTCGAATTTGTTATCTTCCAATATCCCAATATCATCAATGTGATTCCTCGCTGCCTCGTCCCCTAATCGATAGATGATGCGGTATAGTTTTTTCATGGCTGCATCGTACTTATCATTAGCCCGGTCATGATGATAGAGGAGATAGGGTACATGCGAACGGGCATATGCTTCAAGGTCATCTTTATGGTGATCCTCTAAACATTGCTTCAATTCGGCCATATCATCATCGTTCGCTTGTATGGTGAAGCTTGGGTTTTCATCTAATTTTTGCGCCAGAATGTCACCACTCACTAGATCCACATAATATGTTTGCTTTTCCTGTTCCATTCGTATTCACCCCTTTAAGTGTTTAATTATGATGTACCACTATTTGTAAAAAAATAACCCTCATATTGGATATCCTAGAAAAAAGTCGCTTTCATACATAGATGTCAGATATTTCTTATGAAATAGGGTAAGATAGATTTATAGAATGATAGGACAACTTATGATATTGAACCAGGATGGGAGTGCTAAGTATGAAGAAATTATCCGTATTTATTTTAATGATGGTATTCATCGTTACAGGTTGTACGACGAGGGTGTATGACTCTAACATGGAATTAGGAAAAAGCCAATTAAAAGAAGAGAACTACTTAGAAGCTTATGAAGCGTTTGAATTGGCCTATGAAGATGACCAAACGACAGAAGCGAAAGAGCTGATGGAGCTATCGGAATTGCTCTCTAAAGGGATGAAGAAATATGAGGAGCAAGATTTTGATGGGGCACAAGCATTGTTCCAAGAGGCTGCTGCCTATAAGGCAAAATTCGAAGAAGGCAAGTCGATGGTAAAAAAGGCTAACGAGATGTTGAAAGAAACGGAAAGTGCCAGCATAGAACCGGTTGAAGAGGATACGGCACCTGGTGAAACAATGGATGAAGATAAAGGTGAAGAAGTAGAGGGTGTACCAGAGTCAGAAGCTGAAGATAATCCGGCAGTGGAAACAGAAACACCGAAAGAAGCGCAAGAAGAGGAAAAAGCCGTCCAGGAGGAACCAGTTGAAAAAGAAACCGTCGTTGAGGAGAAAGAGTCGGATGAATCCATTTCGAAAGCTACAGCCGAGCAACTGGTGAAAGATTTCGTCAAGTTTGACGAAAATCCGCAGCTACAAATCCACTATGACCATGATGACGAAAAGGAAGATTATATTTTCCAAGTCTTTGAAGTGGTCAATGATAGTAACGAAGGTGGGCATACTGCCACTTGGGGCTGGTATGGCGTGAATAAGAAAACGAAAGAAGTGTATGAACTCATGTAAGTGGATGACGCCTTTAAAGGGGCGTCTTTTTTGTTTGCAAAAATGGGTCTCGGCCATTTATCGGTCAATATGGGCGATATATCGGTCAAAATCCCAATCTTATCGGTCAAATCAAATGATTTATCGGTCAATTTCGCAAAAATATCGGTCAAAGAAAAAAGTTTATCATCTGCAAGGTTTCTTAAGAAATTTTTAATAATTCCTGTTTATGATGGAGCCAAGTAAAAGTCATAAATGGGAGGGACAAAGATGGAGAACTATAATGGTGAAGAACAAGTCAGGGTGAAGGATAAACCTAAAAAAGGAAAGTCGCATGTATTTACGGGTCTCGTTTCTGGCGTGGTGGCTTCTTTAGTAACTTCTTCTGTTTTTGTATTTGGGGGAGAGTTTAAGGAAAAAGAGGATATTGATGATACCCTTCAAACGGCTGCTGTAGAGCAAACGGTCTCTCCACAAAAATTGTCGACGAGCACAGATTCTAATCAGAGGGCAGATATGGTTGAAACAGCTTCAAAATCGATTGTAGGCGTAGTCAATTTTCAAGAATCCAATAGTCGTTATCCTTTCCAGCAACAAAGTACAGAGAGTGAAACAGTGGAGAGTGGCACGGGATCAGGGGTCATTTATAAAAAAGCTAACGGTAAAGCATACATCATCACGAATAATCACGTCATTGAAGGAGCTAAGCAAGTGGAAATTTCATTATATGATGGACAAAAAGCGACAGCAGAGGTTGTCGGTTCCGATGCCTTAACAGACTTAGCCGTTTTGACGATTGAGGGTTCCATGGCTCCGGGGGCTGTCGATTTTGGAGATTCTGATAGCATACGGCCAGGTGAAGAGGTACTGGCAATCGGTAATCCGCTCGGACTTGATTTTTCACGGTCAGTAACGCAAGGGATCGTCAGTGCGACTGGAAGGGCAATTTCGGTTGACACCTCGGATGGCGAATGGGAGTTGGATGTCCTTCAAACGGACGCGGCCATCAATCCCGGAAACAGCGGTGGGGCCTTAATCAATACGGCAGGTGAAGTCATCGGTATCAACAGCTTGAAGATATCGGAAAGTGGGGTGGAAGGTTTAGGCTTTGCAATACCAAGTAATGAGGTCATTCCGATTGTAAAGGAACTGATTGAAAAGGGGAAAGTCACTAGGCCGTATTTAGGGGTGAGTCTTACCAATACAGAAGAACTTCCTCAATATTACCTAAAGGATATGCCTGAAGCTGCAAAATCAGGAGTAATGGTTACAAGTGTGGAACAGGGATCGGCTGCTTCGGAAGGAGGAATACTGGAACAGGATATCATCGTGGCCATTGATGGAACCAAGGTCAGTACAGCCGCTGAAATGAGAAAACAACTATACAAAGATAAGAAAAAAGGAGATAAAGTGGTATTCAAAGTATATCGCGGAACAAAAGAAAAAACGTTGACGGTAACTTTGAAAAGTGCTTAACTGGAAGGCTTCGGATTAATGATCTGAAGCCTTTTGTATCTTTCCAGTTTCCGAGTAGTTTTAGTAAAAGACGCCCATACTATAAATAGAATGAAACGTGCATCTTTTTACTATGTAAGAGGATTTTGTCAAGGATAACACCATGCATACATTGTAAAATAGTTGTAATATTGACAAAATTGTGAAAAATATTAAAATGAAAAGAAAAGGGGTTGTCAGGATGGAAGCTAATCAGAAGGTATTGGATGCGCTGAAATGGGTATCGGGCACAGGGTGTACAATTGGAATTTTATTAGTTTTATTCAGCTTATTTGTAAGCGGTTACAACGAAAGATATGTACTAACCACCATAGGGATAACCATTGCGTTAAGTGCAGCTAGTATTTTCCTTGTTGGTATATTATTTGTTCTGACAGAAGAAATGACGAAGAATACAAAAAAAGGCCAAAGAATTATACCGGACTCATCGAAGCTAATTAAATTTAAAGCCAAATCAAAAAGAAGAAAGGTGTCAATTTGACACCTTTCTTCTTTTTGGCTTTACTTCATATGTATTTAATAAGATGAAAGTCTTGAGGATATCCTTCATTTAGATTAGAATTGATATCGTTGTTTACACCATGAGAGTGAAAAACCTTCATGGAGATAATATTATCCCCATGAACCATAAAAAATAAGAAAGAAGGATCTTTATGAAAAAATAGATAAAATATCCTATCCTAGTATGTGAAGTGTTTAACATTCAAAGTGATTGTCAGGTAGTGTTTCCCATAATGTATAATGTTACAATTGTTTATTTCGTTATATTAATATAAAATAAAGTAGGCATAAGTAGGGATGAATTTACGTTCGGTCATTCCAGCTTATTTTTGTTTATAAGGATTTATTATAGGACTAAATTTAAAATAATACAATATAACTACTCATTTTCCACATATTTACGTATTTTAAATGAACTTTTTATGACATTCTTCAATTCATGTTGTCTTTTTTTCTACTTGGAACTAAGATATGAGAATACGAGTTTTAAAGCTTGGTAAATGTTTTTCCCGAATAATTACCAATGTCAAATATATTATACTAAGAGAGGGGTAGCACGATGAAAATAAAGTGGGCTTTTTTAACCATCCTTTTTACTGTTGCCACAGTGTTAACAGGTTGTGAACCATTAATGGTCTTAGATCCTAAAGGGCCGCAAGCTGAAACGCAAGCTAAGGACATTATGTTATCGATTGGATTAATGTCGATTATCGTTTTGGTCGTTTTTGGAATTCTTATCTATATGCTAGTCAAGTTCAGAGCTTCCAAACAAAGTGAGGGTTACGAGCCTCCTCATATAGAAGGAAGTAAACTTGTAGAAGCGATTTGTTTGATCGTTCCTATTATAATCGTAGGTTTCCTTTCAGTCATTTCAACACAGAGTAACTATAAGGTAGAAGCAACTCCTGAAGGATATGAAGATAAAGAACCTTTGGTTGTTTACGCATCAACTTCTAACTGGAAATGGCATTTTAGTTATCCAGAAGAAAATATTGAAACGGTTAACTATTTATACATTCCGACAGACCGTCCACTTGAATTCAAGCTTTATTCTTATGGACCGATCACAAGTTTCTGGATTCCACAACTTGGTGGTCAAAAATACGCAATGAGCGACATGGTTACTACGTTGCACTTAGCAGCGGACGAGCCAGGTGAATATATGGGTAGAAACGCAAACTTCAGTGGTAAAGGATTTGCTGAAAATACGTTCAACGTAACAGCAATGCCTCAAGCTGAGTTTGATGAATGGGTAGATGAAGTGAAACAAACTGCTAAACCTCTTACTGGAGAAAAATTCGATGAGTTATTAGAACCAGGTCATCTTGGTACTTCTACTTACACTGGAACTCATCTAGAATTCAGTCCTGCACCTGAGGGTGAAAATGGGGGACATGATCATGGTTCATCACACGAAGAACATGATTCACATGAAGAACACGAAGAACATAGCAATCATTAAGATGTAGGGTTGGTTATATTACTAACCTTACAGAGTAAACAATAAATTTCCAAAAGGAGTCACGATAGTATGGAATTCTTTGATCGATTTGCCGTACCTCATCCAAGTCTTGCGATTTACGCATCGATGGTTGCCATTGGTCTTACTACTCTTGCCATAATTGCTGGTTTGACATATTTCAAAAAATGGGGTTATCTTTGGCGTGAATGGTTAACTACAGTTGACCATAAACGTATCGGTATCATGTATATAATCGCAGCTTTAGCCATGCTTTTCCGCGGTGGCGCAGATGCTATCATGATGCGTGCACAACTTGCCGTGCCAGATAACAAACTTTTAGATGCACAGCATTATAATGAAATTTTCACGACACATGGTGTCGTAATGATCATATTCATGGCTATGCCATTTATCATGGCCTTCATGAACATCGTAGTTCCATTACAAATTGGTGCACGTGACGTAGCATTCCCACGTCTAAATGCATTAAGCTTCTGGTTATTCTTTATGGGTGCAATGTTATTAAACATTTCATTCGTAGTTGGTGGTTCTCCTGACGCAGGTTGGACTTCTTATTTCCCACTTGCAGGTAATGACTTTAGTGAGTCGGTAGGCTCGAACTATTACATGTTCTCTCTTCAAATTGCAGGTCTTGGTACATTGATGACGGGTATTAACTTCATCACGACGATTCTGAAAATGAGAGCACCTGGTATTACATTAATGAAAATGCCAATGTTTACTTGGTCTGCATTAATCACAAACTTGATCATTGTTTTCGCTTTCCCTGTATTAACAGTGTTACTTATCATGGGAACAATGGATCGATTATTCGGAACCCACTTCTTTACAACAACTGGTGGCGGTATGGATATGCTTTGGGCTAACTTCTTCTGGGTATGGGGTCATCCTGAGGTTTACATCTTAATCTTGCCGGCATTCGGTATTTATAGTGAGGTTATTTCAACATTTGCAAAACGTAATCTATATGGTTATAAATCAATGGTAGCTTCAATGGTTATCATCTCGCTTCTATCATTCCTAGTATGGGTGCATCATTTCTTTACTATGGGTCAAGGAGCACTTACAAACAGTATCTTCTCTATTACAACAATGGCGATTGCTGTTCCAACCGGAGTCAAGATATTCAACTGGTTGTTCACGCTTTATAAAGGTAAGATCACTTTTAGCACGCCAATGCTTTACTCAGTACTATTCTTGCCGATTTTTACAATCGGTGGTGTGACTGGAGTAATGCTTGGAATGTCAGCAGCTGATTACCAGTACCATAATACAATGTTCTTAGTAGCCCATTTCCACATGGTTATTATTCCTGGTGTTGTATTTGCGATGTTAGCTGGTCTTCATTTCTACTGGCCAAAAATGTTCGGTTTCATTTTGAATGAAAAAATCGGTAAGATCTCAGCTTGGATTATCACAATGAGTACGTTAGTTGCATTTATGCCGATGTTCTTCAGTGGTTTAGATGGTCAAGCACGTCGTATGTACACATATTCTGAATCAACTGGATTCGGTTTGATGAATATGATTTCATTCATTGGAGCAGCTGGACTTGCTGTAGGTTTTGCGGTAATCGTCTACAACGTGTACTACAGTATTCGTTACTCTCCAAGAAATATCGGTAAAGATCCATGGGATGCCCGTTCGCTTGAATGGTCTACTTATAACCCTGCACCAGAATATAATTTTGCGGTATTGCCACAGGTTAATTCAATTGAACCTGTATGGGATGCTAAGAAAAAGGGTCACGATCTATTCCCAGGCAAGTATGAAAAAATTCATATGCCAAATAATAGTGGAATGCCGATTATCATGAGTGCGATCTTCTTTGTTTGGGGATTCTCATTCGTATTTGGACTTTGGATTCCTGGTATCATTGCTACAATCGCGATCTTTGTATGTATGGCGCTTCGGTCATTCGAGGAAGATCATGGTCACTACATTTCAGTTGAAGAAATTGAAGAGACAGAATCAAAATTGCGAGGTGCTAAATAATGAAAATTGATAACTCGCTGCCACTTGAATATAGTACTGAAGAGAATAGTCTGAAGATATTTGGCTTCTGGATTTTCCTTGGTGCTGAAATTATGCTGTTCGCTACACTATTTGCTGGATATTTCGTATTACAGGGCCGTACTGATGGCGGTCCTGGAGTAGAGATTTTCGAAATCACTCCAGTTCTAGCAGAAACCATTTTACTTTTAACAAGTAGTTTTGTTATCGGTCTTGGTATCCACGCTATGCGTCTTGGTAGACAGAAAGCGATGATGACATTCTTTGCTATTACGCTTCTGCTAGGCCTAGGATTCTTATGCGTTGAAATTTACGAGTTTAAACACTATGTTCATATTGGGGCAGGAATACAAACTAGTGCATTCACAGCCATGCTGATGACAACATTGGGAACACACGGAGCTCACGTAACTGCTGGATTATTCTGGGGAACATTCATTATCCTACAGGTTAAAAAGCGCGGCTTGACTCCGGCCACAGCTAATAAGTCGTTTATCTTCTCACTTTACTGGCATTTCTTGGATGTGGTTTGGATCTTTATCTTTAGCTTCATTTATCTGAAAGGAATGATCTCATAATGTCTGAATTATTCCCGCGTAAACAAGTAATGGGTTTTATATTTTCAATGATTCTTACTGCAGCGGCTATTGCCGTTTACTTCCTTGATATGTCATTCGCAGCTGGTATGACAGTACTACTAGTCACTGCATTTATACAAGCAGGTCTTCAGCTTGTCGTATTCATGCATGCTGGTGAAACGAAAGATGGAAAAGCAATTTACGTAAATGTTTATTATGGTATGTTCATTGCATTATTCACGGTTTTTGGTACATTACTAGCTATGATTTGGGACGTGTAAGAGAATCTATCAAAAGAGGGCGCCTTTTAGGCGCCCTCTTTTGATTTGTTCAGGAATTTTCACAAGGTAGCTTAAGGGGGAGGCGTGAATATTTCGAGGAGAGTCTTAATAAAAAAGGCAATAAAAAAAAGCAGGTATTTAAAGCGACGCCTGCTTTTTTATTCTTTCCATTGTTTCTCTACTTGGTGAAGGGCGGTTTGGAAGATTTCTTCCTCATTAGCACCCGGTTTTGCTAGAACATTAGTCTGATAAGATTTTCCTTTGTAATCAACCTTCACAGTAACTTTCATCATTTTACCTCATCCTTTCTTTATTCTACACACATACTATATACCCGTTACTATCGAACAATCAAACATATTGCCTAGCAAAACAATTAAAATATATAATTTTCACAATTATCTGATAAAACAAAGAAATTGTCAAGATGTTTTAGGGTCAGACCCCATTTCCCGGTCTATTTTTTCGCAAATCTCGATATTGACAGAAGTGCGTTTTTTTACTATATTTACAAAAGGTAATTTTATAATATTTCCCGATGAACGGGAGAGGTTCATAGCACTACCCTCTTAAAAAAACTATGGCTTTGATATTTTTTGCGAATCAACCATATCTTTGAGGAGATATGGTTTTTTATTGTATAGAGGCCTTTTATGAACCTCCCTGGTTACGTGGAAGAGGAGGACGTCTATATGTCTGGAAGAAAAGAAGAAGAACTGAATGATATAACATTGCTAGGAAATCAGGGTACCCAATATACGTTTGATTATGCCCCTGAGATTTTAGAGTCATTCGATAATAAACACCCGAACCGGGATTATTTCGTAAAATTCAATTGTCCGGAGTTTACCAGTTTGTGTCCCATCACGGGCCAGCCGGATTTTGCGACCATATATATCAGCTACATTCCAAGTGTGAAAATGGTTGAAAGCAAGTCATTGAAACTGTATCTTTTCTCTTTTCGCAATCATGGGGATTTCCACGAAGATTGCATGAACATCATCATGAACGATTTAATCGAATTGATGGATCCGAAGTTTATCGAGGTCTGGGGCAAATTCACTCCACGTGGGGGCATTTCCATTGATCCATACACGAACTATGGAAAACCTGGGACGAAGTTTGAAGAAATGGCGAATTACCGTTTGATGAATCATGACCTATATCCAGAAACCGTGGATAATCGGTAAATTCTGAATCAACAGGACTAATAGCTCGTATAAAGAATAGTATTTTTAGCTTCTCGATTTTCGGGAAGTTTTTTTGTTTGTATGAAAATACTGGGTCAATATCTTACCATGCAAATGACCATTATTGGATTATAATTATATTGTCTTTATCAAAAATACATATGTCCTCATATAATGGAATTAACTCTTGATTGTTTCACGAAAACGCGTAATAATAGGGTGAGTTGATTTTGACAGAATATTTATAAAATAGGGGTTGTCGGGATGAAAGTAGCAAAGTTTGGCGGGAGCTCGCTCGCGTCGGGGGAACAGTTGAAGAAGGTATTCGAAATCGTGGTTTCAGATCCAGAGAGAAAGGTCGTCGTCGTTTCAGCTCCAGGGAAACGCAATTCCGATGATATAAAGGTAACTGATTTATTGATTGAAGCTGCGGAACAGCAATTACGTGGGGATGATGGCGGGCTTTTAATAGAAGATGTTGTCTCTCGTTATGCGAGCATTGCTGAGGAAGTGGACATTTCAGGAACGGTCATTGCGGAGATACGTGAAGACTTACACACTTTGCTGCATGCGGACCAGAGTAAACCGAAGCGTTATGTGGATGCATTGAAGGCGAGCGGGGAAGATAATAATGCGAAGCTTGTTTCCGCTTATTTTCAGAGTCAAGGTGTGGAGGCGCAATATATAAATCCCAGGAAGGCCGGATTGATTGTGACGGATGTCGATGGATATACACAGGTGCTTCCTGAATCGTACGAGCGTCTATATGCACTTCGTGATGAGCCGGGTATCGTGATATTCCCAGGATTCTTCGGCTATACACTGGACGGGGATGTTTTAACGTTTTCAAGAAGTGGCTCGGATATTACGGGCTCGATTCTTGCAAATGGCGTGAGGGCAGACCTGTATGAGAATTTCACGGATGTGGATGCCGTATACGCAGTCAATCCCAATGTGGTTCCCAATCCGAAGGGAATCCGTGAATTGACGTATCGGGAAATGCGGGAACTCTCTTATGCAGGATTTTCGGTTTTTCATGACGAAGCGCTAATTCCTGCATTCCGGGCTGGCATTCCGGTACATATCCAGAACACGAACAATCCAACAGCACAGGGGACAAGGATTGTGAATACGCGAGATAACACGAATGGCCCTGTGATCGGAATTGCGAGTGACAAAGGGTTTTGCAGTATTTACATTAACAAATACTTGATGAACCGTGAAGTTGGTTTCGGGCGCAAATTGCTTCATATTCTTGAAGATTACGGTGTTTCCTATGAGCATGCCCCATCTGGCATTGATGATGTGACCATCATCCTGCGTCAAGATCAAATGGGCGAAGAAGTCGAGGCAAAAATTGTTTCGCGTATTAAGCAAGAGCTTCATGCCGATCAAGTAATTGTTGAACATAACCTTGCATTGATCATGGTCGTTGGTGAAGGCATGCGCCATAATGTCGGAACGACGGCAAGGGCCTCGAAAGCATTGGCCGATGCCAAGGTTAATATAGAAATGATCAACCAAGGATCTTCCGAGGTGAGCATGATGTTCGGCGTGAAAGGGCATAGTGAAGAAACGGCCATCCAGGCTTTATATCATGAATTTTTTTAAGAATAAGTGTTTTGGAACCTCCTGGATTCGGGAGGTTTTTTTTATGTGAAAAAACTCTTTATCTTTTACCATAATTTAGTCATGATAGAGAAAGGGAAAAATGAAAGAAGGCGGAAGATATGGGATGGTTGATTAATCTCCGGATTGTCATGTTCTTGTTGATCAGCTATATGTATTACTTGCGGATCCCGGATTCTGATCTATTTTTAAAAGGGCTACTCGTCCTAATCGTGGTAGCTTTTATGCTGAATCATTATTTGATTTTCTATAAGGACGCATTTCAGCATGAGTTACGCGTCATCTATTTAGATGGCGTGCTCAGTTTTGGGTACGGCTATTTGTTCCCGCACTCCACCCTTTATTTGATTCTGGTCGGCGTCGTCACGGTTACCTTGTTTATCCTGGTCTCGGAGTCTAAGAAACATCGAATATATGGGCTGTTTTTTGTATTCTTATGGGTCTCGGTCATGGTCTATACCTATTTGCGAACGGGAACTCTCGATATCATTGATAACCTCGTGAGTATCTCGTTTGTCGCCTTTACGGCTGTGGTTGGCAATTTGATTCGAAAACTTATAGAAGCAAGTGAAGTGATGAGTGAGCAATTCTTACAGTTGAACGAGGCGCATGAGGAGCTATCAACAGCCCACCAGCAGTTGCAGGAGTATTCGGCTCAGGCAGAGGAATCGGCAAAAATCAGGGAGCGAAACAGGATTGCACGGGAGATTCATGATACGGTGGGGCATAAAATGACGGCCTTATTTGTACAGATGGAGCTTGCTTACGAGCTGATTAATCATGACTTGGATAAAGCGAGGGATACGATGAATGTCTGTAAGGATTTGGCGCAGGAAGCCTTGGAGGAGGTTCGTTTTTCCGTCCAGGCATTAAAAGAAGAAGAAACGACCTTTCTATCCAGTGTGAATAAGCTGTTGAATGAATTCCATCAATCGACAGGCTTGAAGTCGAATGTTGAGATTCAAGGAGACCCAAGTCATATACCAAGCACACTTCAGCCTACACTCATTCGAATGATTCAGGAGAGCGTAACGAATGCAAAACGCCATGGAAATGCGACGGTCAGTTCAATCAAGCTAGTGTGTATTCCGGAAAAGGTGAGGATAGAAGTGCAGGACAATGGCATGGGGGCGAGCTTGATCATTCCAGGATTCGGGTTGAAAACGATGCAAGACCGGATTAACGAAATGGGCGGGGTCTTATCATATGGAAGCAAACAATCTCAAGGGTTCCATATTACTGCGGAGTTTCCGTTAAACGAAAAAAATGGGTGATTGGAGGAGCGTCATGATAAAGGTAATCATTGTGGATGATCAACCGCTCATCCGTGATGGGTTGGCGGCATTGCTGAATTTGAGGCCTGAGCTTGAAGTAGTTGGCGTGGCGAGTAATGGCATGGAGGCTTATGAACGGTCGGTGGAAATGGAAACCGATATTGTCTTGATGGATATCCGGATGCCACGAACGAATGGTGTTGTCGGGACAAAGATGATTACGTCGCAACTTCCGAATACGAAAGTGCTGATGCTAACGACATTTCAGGATAGTGAACTCATTTTCTCGGCGTTGGAGGAAGGAGCGAGTGGGTATTTACTGAAAGACATGTCAGCTGACATGATTACCAATGCAATCAAGACCGTTCAATCAGGGGGGATGGTGCTTCCTCCAGAGATCACTGCCCAAATGCTGCAAGAGTTAAAGGGGGAAAAAGAAAGGAAGGTGAGCACTTTTCCTGCTGTCCTCACTGATCTGACCAACAGGGAACGCGATGTACTAAGGGACCTTGGTTTTGGAAAAAACAATAAGGAAATTGCAGCTGATTTGTTCATTACAGAGGGAACCGTGAAAAACCACGTGTCGAGTATCATTTCAAAACTTGAACTGCGTGACCGCACCCAGGCAGCCGTTTTTGCCGTACGGTATGGGGTGACTACGTTTACAGAATGAATAGTTAATAGATAGATGACTTTCAGCATAGCGGAAGGTCATTTTTTTTATGGATATCTTCCTTGAGGTAGATGGTTTATTTTTACTTTGGTCTTAGAATGAGGAAGAAGCGTTATACGAGGAGGAATGAATCGGTGCTAAAGGTGAACGAGGTCAGGAAATCATACGGGAAGAATGTGGCTGTAAAGGACATTTCTTTTTCGGTGGATAAGGGGGAATCATTCGGTCTACTGGGGCCAAATGGAGCCGGCAAATCGACGACGATTGCCATGATTTGCGGATTGCTGCCTTACGAGTCGGGAGATATCCTTATTGATGGTCTTTCGGTGAAAAAGGAACCAAGGAACGTTAAAAAGAAAATCGGAATTGTACCACAGGAGATCGCTTTGTACCCGACGATGACCGCGCAAGATAACTTACTGTTCTGGGGAAGGATGTATGGACTGTCTAGGGCAAAGGGGAAGAAAAGGGCGAAGGTTGTCCTTGATATCGTCGGGTTACAGGATAGGGCGAAGCATAAAGTCGAGACCTTTTCTGGTGGGATGAAAAGGAGACTGAATATCGGTGCCGCCCTGATGCATGAGCCTGAACTCTTAATCATGGATGAGCCGACGGTCGGAATCGATCCGCAATCGCGCAATCATATATTGGAAACGGTGAAGAGGTTGAATGGGGAAGGAATGACGGTGATTTATACGAGCCACTACATGGAGGAAGTAGAGAATCTATGCGACAGGATCGGCATTGTCGATGAAGGGAAAATCATTGCCCTCGGTAAGAAAGAGGAATTATGTGAATCGTTGGCCGAGGGAGCTGTCATACACCTACAGGTTGATTCACTCAATGAAAATTGGCTTAATGAACTGGAACATGCGGTGAATGTTGATAAGGTAGTAGCCGATACGGAAAAAAACACGCTCGAAATCGTTGTGACCAATCACCCGAATATCGTCTCGGACATTATAGCTTCCGCTGTGAAGTCCAATGTTAAGGTGCTGTCCTTTGAAAGGAAAGAACCAAATTTAGAAAGTCTTTTCTTGCAATTGACGGGGCGGTCACTGCGAGATTAGGAGGAGGTGTGGAAAATGAAGAGCTTTCTGATTGCATGGAAGGATTTTAAGATACGGGCCATGGACCGGCGGGGCTTCATGATGATGCTGATCATGCCACTTATCTTGACGCTGATTTTGGGAGCGGCCTTGAAGAATATCGTTGGAAGCGATGAGGGGTTTCAGGAAACGTCAGTCGGGTTGTATGTAGAGAAAAAAGATTCCCTGGCGGATACATTGAAGGATGATGTGTTAGCGAAGGCGGACTTCCTTACGGTTAAAACCGTAGACAGTGAAAAGAAGCTTGAAAAGATGGTGAAAAAAGGGGAGATCGAAGTAGGGGTTTATATCCCGGCAAAATGGAGTGGCAACCTTGCCGGAGCCGTCCTTTACTCGAATCATGATACACAATTAAAAGCAACGGTCGTCGAATCGGTCATCACTTCTTTTACTGAGCGGGTGCAGACAGTTTCGCTGGCTTCCGAGACTGTCATGGAAAATATGGTGGAAGTAACAGCAGCCTCTACGGGAGCTGGGGATTTAAGTGGAACAGGGGAGCGTGTATCCACAGTGTTGACAGAGAGAGGAAAAGTAGAAATGACGGTCGCCAATCAATCGGTCGGTGAAGCGTCTATATCCTCCATGCAGTATTACGCCGCCGCGATGCTTGTCATGTTTTTGCTTTTTAATGTGACGCTTGGAGCTAAGTCGATGATTCAGGAACGTCATACAGACACGCTTGCCAGATTGAATAGTACCCCGGTAAGTAAATACGGAATCCTGATTGGAAAGTTCTTGGGCACCCTTTATTTCGCCTTCCTTCAATTTTTGCTCTTTTACGCTGCGACGTCTTTCTTCTTCAACGTGAAGTGGGGAGATAATATTGGTCAGGTGGTGGCGACCGGTTTTGTGTATTCCGTCGCAGTATCGGGTCTATCCATGCTCTTGGCCGCCTTTATCAGGAAGGAGAAGACAGCTGATTTGATCAGCGGGATCGGTATCCAACTGTTTGCGATTGTTGGGGGTTCGATGGTGCCGATTTACGTGTTTCCTGAAAGTTTTAAAGCGATCTCCGCGCTGACTCCGAATAATTGGGCATTGACCGTTTTCTTGGACATCATGTCCGGCGTTGGATGGAGTGAGCTTTTGTTACAATTTTCGGTGTTAGGGGCCATCGGACTTGTGTCCATGTTGATTGGAGCTTGGCGATTAAGGGGGAGATATGTATGAGGAAAATCTGGAACATCTGCCGCTTTGAAATCCAGCGGGTCTTTAAGGAAACGCAGAGCTATCTCATCATGTTCGCGATGCCGCTTATCTTCACACTCTTGTTTGGTACATTATTCGGGACGGAAGAAAAAGATAAGCCTTCTGTTATATTTGTGGATGAAGATGGTTCGTT
The DNA here is from genome assembly GCF_044761665.1 of Peribacillus sp. NPDC097295. Classification (NCBI taxonomy): domain Bacteria; kingdom Bacillati; phylum Bacillota; class Bacilli; order Caryophanales; family Bacillaceae; genus Peribacillus; species Peribacillus sp. NPDC097295. Next base: position 252,192 of record NZ_JBIWCW010000005.1, on the reverse strand, counting down.
ACTATCCGAGTCGTTATTTGAGCAACTGCATGAAAAGAACTCACTGTTCAGCATAAAGGAGGGGAACAATCAGGAAGCGCTCATGGAAGTTGAAGATAAAAGCGTCGTCGGAGTCATCCGTGTTCAAAAGGGGTTCGAAGCCAAAATGTTGGCAAGTGACATACCGGATGTTGAGTTTGAGCATATTCCCGAGTTCACCACCCATCAAACGATTAGTGGATACCTTTCCAATAAGCTTTCGAAACTGAATATCGAAACGGCCGCCGCCCTCGTTTGGAGTGAACAGAGTGGCGAACAGTGGCAAGATCTGTATGGAAAACTGAAAACGGAGTCAAGCACCGAAGGAACAGGTCTGAAAAAGATCATCACCGATGGAGGCAAGGTTACTGAGCAGGGCGGTTTATCTAGCAGTGCCGCCGGATTTTCCATCATGTTTTTGATGATTACGATGATGAGCGTGACGGGCACGATTTTAGAGGCGAGAAGTAATGGGGTATGGTATCGGTTACTGTCGACTCCGGCCTCCCGTTTTGAAATTGCCTCTGGTTACCTGCTTTCTTTTTTCGTGATAGGTTGGATTCAATTTGGTGTACTGATGTTGGCTACCACTTTCTTTTTCGATGTGAGCTGGGGGAAACCGATCTATTTGGTGATACTCGTTTCCTCAATGCTGTTGGCAATTGTGGGCCTTGGGTTGATGATTGCCGGCCTGGTAAAAACGGTCGAGCAGCAGTCGGCAATCGGCAACCTCATTGTCATCTCCAGCTGTATGATTGCCGGCGTTTACTGGCCGATTGAAGTTGAGCCTGTCTTTATGCAGAAGATGGCAGAGTTCCTGCCACAGAGGTGGGCGATGAAAGGGTTGACGGAAATTGCTGGCAGCGGTACCTTCCCTTTTGAATCGATTGCTATCTTACTGGTATTTGCGCTCCTCTTTTTATTGGTTGGCATGGGGAGGATACGGTTTGAATAAGAAAGACACGCTGAAAGTCCAGCGTGTCTTTCTGCTTAATTCAGTACCCATTTGTCTTTCAGGAATAAGAGCCTTGATACAGCGAAGAAAATGGCGATCGAGATTACAAGACTGCCGGCTGTAAGCAAGATATTCTGATAGTCGATGACACCGTAAAGCAATTCCTTGAAAAGGGCGAATATATTGAAGAATGGAATCAGGAAATGCTGGGTTGTCAATTCGTGCAAGCCGGTACCTCCCAAGAAAAGCGTAGGCAGGATAACGAGCATGGAAATGGGCGATAGGTAGTTCTGGGACTCTTTAACGGTCTTGGAAATGATGCTAGCTGACATTTGCAAGGCACCGATGAATAGAGAAAATAAAATGGTGATCAATAAGGCAGTCGGAAGGATCAGCCATAGGTCGCTGCCAAAATCAAAGCCTTTTTTCAATTCTTCGGTTAAAAAAATGAGTTCCAAGGTGACGACAAGGATCGAGACGATTCCAGCCAGTGCACCGACGGAAGAAATCGTCAGCCATTTGGCTAGCAGGATTTTTCCACGGCTAACTGGGGTCATAAGCAACGCTTCCATTGTTTTGCGGTCTTTTTCCCCTGCAAATAAGTCGGACGCTAGCGGATAAGCGCCCGTGCTGATTGCCGATGTGATGATTAAGGGCAGAAAGAGTGACAGAATGCTCAAAGAGGCTCCGTTATCGCTTTCTGGTCCGACCTCGTTATCGCTTTCTAGCCCAACCTCTTTGAAGTTGACTTGCAGTGGACTGATTACGCTCGTATCGACATCAATTGTTTGCAGGCGCTCCTGGATGATTTGTTTTTCAAAGAGAGTTAAAGCGGACTCGACTTGTGAAAGGACGAAGGAGCTATCTTGACTATAGGAGTCACCGGAAAGACTGAAAGTGACCTGTTCTCCCTTTTTGATTTGTTCCATGAAGCCATCACTAACTAGCAGTGCTGCAGCGGCTTTTCCATCTTTGACGGCATCTGTCGGGTTCTCGAATGATTGGACTTCGATTTGAGGAAATTCCTTCAATAGGAGCTTTCCGTCTTCACTGAAGGAAGATTTTACAGCTAATGTATAGGTTTCGTCTTCATCCATGGACATCATGCTTTCATAAAATATCGTCAATCCCGTTAACAAAAGGATGGGAAGAAAAACACTTAATAATAGCGTCCGGCGATCCCTCAAAGCTTCCTTCATTTCTTTGATATACATATTAAGAAACATGCGACTGATTCCCCCTTACAAGTTTGGACATGAATATGTAATTCAGGTCACGACTGTTTTCTTCTTTATAAAGAGTCTCAAGCTGCCCTTTATAGACCATTTCTCCTTTATGCATCATCGCCACAGAGTCGCAGAGCAATGTGACTTCCTCCATGATATGGCTAGAGAAGATGATGGTCTTTCCCTGGCTTTTCAATTGAAGAACAAGCTGGCGGAAAACATTCGATGAAGTGATGTCAAGTCCCGTTGTCGGTTCGTCGAACAGGATGATATCTGGGTCATGAATGAGGGTCCGAGATATGGCGACTTTTTGACGCATACCTTTCGAGAACCCGCCGACTTTACGATCAAGATAATCCTTCATGCCGAACTTGACGGCCAGTTCTTCAATCCGAACCTTTGTTTCGTGCTTGCTCAATCCGTAAAGAGTGGCGAAATAAGCTAGATTTTCACGGGTGGTCAACCGGTCGTACAAGCCGGTTTCCCCACCGAACAGGACACCAATCTTTTTCTTGATTTCGTTGGGATGATCGATCGTATCGAATCCGTCCACTTTGATATATCCTTCCGTCGGGGTCAGAAGGGTGGCAATGGAACGAAGTAAGGTGGTCTTCCCGGCACCGTTCTCCCCAAGCAATCCGACAATCTGACCTTTTCTAATGGAAAGGGAGACATGTTTGAGTGCGGTGATGAATGTTTTTTTATCTTGAAATGTTTTTGTGACTTCATGGATTTCAATCATTTTTGATCCTCCTACATCTCTTTTGATTAACTCCATCATACAAATAAAGAGAGTGGGAATCTGTAGTTATGTCGCGAAAATGCCATTTAGTGTCGTTAAAGTGTCATTTTTCCATATTTTGATGGTAAAATAAAGGTAATTTCAGGTAAGGGGAGTTGAACATGAAGGTTGGTCTTGTGGATGATCGGAGAATTGATTTGGATAAGCTGAATGGGATCGTGACCCAAATACCAGGCATCGAATTGGTTTTTTCCACGGATTCCGCGGAATACGCATATGAGCAGATCAAACTGGAATCGATTGATTTACTCATCGCGGATATCGAAATGCCTAACTTGTCCGGATATGAAATGGCTGACATCATCCATTCACATGCATTGAACATCGCGGTCATTTTTGTGACAGGTACGAGCGGGTATGCCGTACATGCCTTTGAACTCAATGTGCATGACTATATCATGAAGCCCTATTCGAGAGATAGGCTCGTCAAATCCATTGAACGTTTCCTAGAAAAGACGAAAACCGCTGAAGTGGCGGGAAGGCTGTTTTTAAAACAGAAAAACGATATTCATATTTTACAAAAGAGGGATATTATTTTCATAGAGCGTTCGGGTCGATCAACGACCATACATACGAAAAATGGTCCAATCAAAACCTATCAAACCTTGAATGAACTGGAAGGGGAACTGCGAGAAAGGGACTTCATCCGTTCACACCGTTCGTTCATCATAAACATCCATTTTGTGAAAAACTTTTCGCTATACGCCAAAAACTCATATGTCGTCAGCTTTGACGGAATCGAGGAGCAAGCGATGATCACGAAGGAAAGGGTGGACTTCCTGCAAGCTCAATACTTTTAAGGTGTGAAAACTATGAATGCATTCATTGTCGCTATACTGGGAATATGGCATCTCTACCAATTAACGAAGCTTTTACCTTGGCAAATGTCGCCCTCGATATTGGTCATCTTTTGTATTCTTATCATCATGGCAATGTACCTCAAATGTCGCCCCATATATAACCGAATTTCTCTAGGAACCTTTATGGAGGGAACTCTATTAGGCATGCAGCTTGTAGTGGCTCTACTCTACTTTCCCATTCAACCTTCATTTGCCTACTTAGGTTTATTCGCGTTATTCATAGGGGTGGAAATGGTACGCATCCATATCGGGGAATTGGGGATACTCCTAGAAAGACAGCAAAAAGGAATGGATGAGGAGCGACTGCAGGTCAATGAAACGTTCCGCGTAGTCCGCAGTCAGCGCCATGATTTCCTGAAACATGTATCAGCGCTGCAATTTATGATCGAGCAGGATCAAATGGCCGCGGCGAAAGAATATATGAATGAGTTGGTGGATGGCTTTGAAGAAACGAATCTATCGATTAAAGGAGAAAAAGGGGTCGTCGCCGGGATTCTGCACCAAATGTTCCGCAAGGGCAAGCAAAAAAAAATCCAAACGACGTATCATCTCGATGTCCCGCTCTCGTCCTTACCATTTAATGACCAGGACCTTGTCGCCTTGATTGGGAATGTACTTGCCAATGCGGTGGAAGCGGCAGAAGCATATCAGGAAGAAAAACGGGGAGCTGCTCAAGTTACGGTTCAGTTTTACAAACGGAGCGGGTTGTATATTTTGACTTGCAGCAACCATTGCCAGCCGATTCCTAACTCGATCTTGGATACGATGTATGAGAGATATGGTCAAACGACGAAGCGGGGAGAACATGAGGGGATGGGAACGAAAATCATCGCCGATATCGTGAAGCGTCATCATGGCCATTTGGATTTCAACTATAAGAATGAGGAGTTTGTGCTGAAAATCAAGATTCCCGCGATTGTAAGGAGATAGATATTATGCAAAGGAGGAGGGAAATCATCGATATACAGGGATTGAATCACCTATTATTTTCGGTTTCGGATTTAGAGAAATCCATTCAATTCTATCAGGACGTTTTCGGGGCAAAATTGCTGGTTTGCGGGAACAGCACGGCTTATTTCGATTTGAACGGGGTGTGGCTAGCTCTTAATCAGGAAAAGGATATTCCGAGAAATGAAATAAACGAATCGTATACCCATGTTGCATTTTCCATTGCAAAAGAGGATTTTGAAGCCATTCATGATCGGCTTGAGCGGTTGCATGTGAATATTCTTAGTGGAAGAGAGAGAAATGTGCGTGATGAAAAATCGATTTATTTTACAGACTTAGATGGGCATAAGTTCGAATTCCATACGGGCACCCTACAGGAAAGACTGGAATATTATAAACAGGAAAAGCCCCATATGAGGTTTTTTTAATGGACTAGCTCATATCCTGATATAGAAGAATCTTAAATTTAACGTTCTTTCAGAGTGTTTCTCCATTCTTTGAAAATGTTTAAATAATGAATATAGTTCTTTGTATCCGTAATTTCTCCGCATTCATGTAACACCCAGGGCTGTGGCTGGTAGGGAATGCCGACATCATATCCTTCATTTATAAATTGGAGGCATTGCGACGTATCGTATAAATGCCATCCATCAAAAAGGTTTTCATTCCAAGGAAGGTCATATTGAGTGGCTATTAACACACCATCCAAAGCCTGGACCTTCTGATAAGCGTAGTCCGCCTCTTCAAATAAAAGGTATCGGTATGTTGATCGGTGCTCAATGATTTTTCCTGCTTTTTTAGGGCTTTCCCACCAGATTCCATTGTCCGGGATGGACTTGGCACCAATAACCCCAAACATTCCTAGACTAGGATGATTTTCGAACAAAAAAAGTAAATCTAATAAAAAGCGTTTGTTCATGATCAGCGTATCTTGATGCAAATAGACTTTATACTTGGCATCAGTTTGATTCATCGCTTCATTGTAACCAGCAGCCATACTAACTGATCCACGTAAAGGTAGTAATTCAATCTCCAAGTGAGACGGTACAATTAAATCTTGAATATGTTGGACGCATTCCTTGTATTTCGCTTCATCATTCACACAAGAAATAAAACATACTTTCTCGTTGATAAAAATCCCTCCTAAATTAAACCGGCTTTGCCCTAATGACATATTGATAAGCGGTAGCCTCTGTTTTGAAATGCTCGGTGCTGATTTGGAAATTTCGATTAACTGCTTCAAGTGCTTCAATCATCAAGTCGTAACGGGGATTGGAAAATGGAATGATCATGAGGCTCTCTATAATATAGCCACTAGATTCAAAAAGCTTCACAATCTCATTCCGTGTAAAAAAGCGATAATGCGTTTTATCTAATAGCCCAGCATCTGTATAGGTCCATGCACCGGATAATAAACTCTCGATAATAGAAATATGCCCGATATTAGGAATGCTCGCTAATACACAACCGGTGTTAGACAGCAGTGGCTTAACCTTCGTTAACACTTGAGAAGGGTTAATTAAATGTTCCAACACATCTCCAAAGATGATGGAATCGAATGATTTCCTGCTTAACGCTAAATCTGCAAGATTCACCGTTTCTATATTTTCTATAACCACTTCATCTAGTTTAGTCAAAGCGATTTCTCCGGCACTGGAAAAAAGCTCAATACCCGCAACGTAAGCGCCGGTTTCAGCTTTAACCGCTGCGCCTAGGTTTCCTTCGGCACAACCTATATCGAGAACCTGCTTCACATTCGTTGGTATCATTCTTAATAATGTATTATTTATTCCCTGATAATACGTCACATTTTTAGATGCATAGTCTTCATAACTTGAATGGTCACTCAATCTATATTCCTCCTTGTTTACCAATTAAAGCTCTTTTAAGTTCCTTAGCAGAGTATGCCACTAAATATATGCGAAGCCCTTCCTGTATGTGCGTGCAGCTATCTACTAAGATCATTAAAAGGTTACCATGGGAGGACTTGACCGATATATAGACCAAACTGACTGATAAATAGCTCAAGTTGACCGATAAAGGTTTAAACTGACCGATAAATCACGGATACGGAAAGGAGTCTCCAATTGATTGGAGACTCCTTTTCTTTCTATTCAATCCATTACGGTTAGCAGTTGCTCAATAGGTTTACGTGGGCGCGGTGTGGGAATCATGTCCGGGTATCCAACATGCAGGCTGCCGACGATTTTTTCTCCGGGTTTGACGCCTAGGGCTTCACGGAATTCTGGGCTATGAATCATGCCATAGGTTTCCCAAATCATGCCGATTCCCTGTTCCCAGGCAAGTAAGCTGAAATTCTGGATCAAGGCACTTGTGGCTCCGTAATCTTCTTCACGGGTCATGAGATTCGGATTTTCCTCCATGATGACCGCAACGAACATCGGAACGCCGTTTAATTTATTGAAGCCACGCTTGCCGGCTTCTTTTTTCTTTGATGGATCCTTTTCTTTACCCGCCATGAAATCTCGTGTAGCTTCAGCCAGTTTTAAGCGGCTGTCTCCATGTACGATGACGAATCGCCAAGGTTGGGTCATTTTATGATTGGGTGCCCATGTGGAGGTTTCTAAAAGTGATTGAATGGTTTCGAGGGGAATGGGCGTGTCCTTGAATCGTTTAATGCTCCGCCGTTCTTTTATGATTTGTTCTAGTTTCATGTTCATTTTTCTCCTTAGTTTTCATCTATCTATGTATATGAATGATATTTTTTGAAAAAAAAAGACCCCGGTTGCCTAATATGCTTTAAATTGAATAGATTGACTTGAATAAAGAGGGGGCAATATTCTAGTGACTTTGCATTCCAACTAAGCATATGTATTTTACTAGGCACAGAGAGACCGGGGCGACATTGTATCTTTGTACAATATCAAAAGGGTACGATATGAAATTATCGTAGTTACTTAACAAATTTCAGAGATCGATAATGAAATTGAAAATCATTATCAATTAGAATTTTCTCTTATTTCCTGTTTTTTGTCAAGCGAATCTATGAAAAAAATCAAAATTTTTTCCATGGCTTACGAATCTTGCTAATTCTTTTATAAAATCTGTATAAAATTGTATAATGAAGAGGCTACTTACTTACATATGCAGATTGAAGGGTGTCATAGATGAAAAAACTATTTTCGTTCCTTAAACCATATCGTCTCTTCATCGCTCTTGCTTTATTTTTAATGTTAGTCGAGCTTGGTGTCGAACTGTTACAGCCGCTATTCATTGCGAGAATCATTGATGAAGGCATTTTACAAAAAGACCTCTCCGTTGTGATTATGTGGGGCGCCATTATGGTCGGACTCTCCATTTTTTCGTTTCTTGGAGGAATTGTCAATTCGTTTACCGCTTCTCATGTTAGCCAAAGTTTTGGTCACGATATAAGGAATAGCCTCTTCGGGAAGATCCAGGCTTTCTCATTTGTCAATTTAAACAGCATCCCGACATCATCTTTGATCACTAGGATGACGAATGATGTGACACAGCTTCAGAATACGGTGTTCATGGGCCTTCGTATCATGGCAAGGGCACCATTGATTGTCCTAGGAGGGACGATCATGGCCATTACGGTCAACCTGAAGTTGTCCCTTGTATTGGTCATTTCGGTTCCGATTCTTGTGTTTTTCCTGGGTTGGGTCATGAAACGTGCGGCAAAGCTGTTTCGGCTCGTCCAGAAACGGCTGGATAACGTCAATAGCGTCATGCGGGAAAATCTGATTGGGATGAGATTAATCAAAGCGTTCCTTCGCAAGGATCATGAAATCGACCGTTTTGATGGGGCGAATGATGAGTTGAAAAGGAAGACGGTGAACTCCCTTCGCTTAATTGAAACGACGATGCCTGTGCTGATGCTGGTCATGAACGTGGCGATCCTCGTTATCCTTTGGTTCGGGAGCGGATATATCTCTACGGGAGACATACAGGTAGGGGAAGTCGTGGCCATAGTCAACTATGCCACAAGAATCGCGGGCTCTCTTTCGGTCTTTTCCTGGTTGATCATGGTTCTGTCACGGGCAAAAGCTTCAGCGGATCGTGTGACAGAAATATTTGAGACCCCGATAGATCTTGATGACGGCAAGTTGGAAAGCGCAGGGAAGCACGTCAAAGAGGGACAAATCGAGTTCCAGGACGTCTCATTTCGGTATCCGGGTAGTGAGGAACCGGTACTGAAACATTTGAATTTCACGGTGAAAGCAGGACAAACCCTCGCGATCATCGGTGCGACAGGATCGGGGAAAACGTCATTATTTCAGCTCATCCCACGTTTATTCGAAAGTGAAAGTGGAACGATTAGGATAGATGGGCAGGATGTGAAGGACATTCCTTTGGATTCACTTCGGAAAAGGATTGGGTATGTGCCGCAGGAAGCAATGCTTTTCTCCGGATCCATCCAGAGCAATATTGCCTGGGGGAAAGATGATGCAACGTTTGAGGAAATCAAGACAGCGGCTCAGCATGCACAGATTCATGAAACGGTGATGAAATTGCCAAAGCAATATGAAACGAGGTTAGGGCAAAAAGGCGTAAATCTCTCGGGCGGGCAAAAGCAACGGCTGTCGGTGGCGAGAGCATTGGTGCGCAGGCCGAAGATCCTCCTTCTGGATGATAGTACAAGTGCGTTGGATCTAAAAACGGAAAGTAGATTGCTTGCTGCGTTGGAATCCTATACGTGCACGACACTCATCATTACACAAAAAATAAGCACGGCTAGGAAAGCGGATAAAATTTTACTGCTTGAAGATGGTGAAGTCCTTGCGGAAGGAAAACATGAAGAGTTGAGTAAGACGAACGCGCTTTACCAAAAAATCGTTTCATCACAATACGGGGAGGAGGAGATTTCCTATGAAACAAAAAATTTCTCCCGCTAAAAAGCCGTCTAATTCAGCGGGTACGGTCAAACGGATTCTCCCCTATTTAACGACAAATAGAAGTTTGCTCATCGTGGTCCTTCTCATGGTTCTCATCAGTTCAGTTTTAGGGCTGCTTGGACCGTTTCTAGTTGGAATGGCCATCGATGATTATATTGTCACGGAGGATAGCGATGGTCTGGTCCATCTGCTTTATGGGTTACTCGCGGTTTATGTATTTTATTCGCTATCCATGTGGCTGCAAAACTATTGGATGATCGGCATTGCCCAAGATACGGTTTACCTGATGCGGAATCAACTGTTCAAAAAGCTTCATCAGCTTCCGATTCCTTTCTTTGATCGTCGCCAACATGGAGAGCTGATGAGCCGGGTCACGAATGATATTGAAAATGTCAGCTCCACATTGAACAGCTCGGTCATCCAAATTTTTTCAAGTGTCCTGACTCTTGTCGGAACACTGGCCGTCATGCTGTATTTGAGTCCCTTACTAACGGTTCTTACCCTTTTCATTGTGCCGCTCATGTTCTTTGGTTTGAAATGGATCACGAACCGGACGGGCAGGCTTTTCAAAGAACAGCAGAAAAATCTTGGCGAACTGAATGGATTTATCGAAGAAACGATTTCAGGTCAGCGTATCGTAAAGGCCTTTTCACAGGAAGATAAAGTCACTCGTGATTTTATAACCCGCAGTGAAAACTTGAAGAAAGCTGGTTATTTGTCGCAATCCTATTCCGGGTTGATTCCGAAGCTGATGAACTTACTGAATAACTTAAGTTTTATCGTGATTGCTGCGGTCGGGGGCTATTTAGCCTTGGAGGGTTTAGGAGGGGTTACGATTGGTGTGATCGTCATTTTCACTGAGTACTCCAGGCAATTCACACGTCCACTCAATGATTTGGCCAATCAGTTCAATACCCTGCTATCAGCTGTCGCTGGTGCGGATCGGGTATTTTCGATTCTGGATGAAGAAGAAGAGGATGTCGATGAGAAAGACGTTGGTGAATTGCGGGATGTCTGCGGGGAAGTGGATTTCGAAGGAGTATCCTTTTCCTATGGTGAAGAGGACCAAACGATTCGTGACATAAGTTTCCATGTAAATAAAGGAGAGACGGTGGCATTGGTCGGTCCCACTGGGGCGGGTAAAACGACAATCATCAATCTGCTTGCCCGGTTTTATGAACCGAACGGTGGAAGAATCTTGATCGACGGTCAGGATATCCAGAGGATGACGAGGGCGAGTCTTCGTAAGCATATGGGGTTCGTTTTACAAGATTCCTTTTTATTTCAAGGAACGATCCGCGAAAACATCCGTTATGGCCGCTTGGAAGCTAAGGATGATGAGGTAGTGGAAGCGGCCAAACTTGCCAATGCCCATTCCTTCATCATGAAACTGCCCAAACAATATGATACAGTCCTGACTCAAGATGGCAGCGGGATCAGTCAGGGGCAACGGCAGCTCCTGTCGATTGCGAGGGCGATATTAGCCGACCCAATTCTTCTGATTTTAGATGAAGCGACAAGCAGCATTGATACAATCACCGAAATCAAGATACAGGAGGCTTTACATCGCTTGATGAAGGGGCGGACGAGCTTCGTCATCGCCCATCGGCTGAATACGATACAGCAAAGTGATCAGATCCTGGTGTTGGATGAAGGAAGGATCATAGAAACAGGTTCCCATTCAGAATTATTGAAGCGGAATGGTTCCTATGCCGAGCTACATCGCAGTTCCCTGAAGGAAAACCATACAGGATGAAAAAAAATGTGTGCCTCTTGGCGCACATTTTTTAGTGGATTTATAAAATGGAAGAACCTAGCGGGTATATTCCGTAATCGAAGCAATGGCTTCATCCAAGAATGCAAGGACGTCTTCTTGTACCGGATACAAGCCAGCGGAAGCGGATTCTTCCTTGGATTTTCGGATTTCCCAAAACTTCTCCTCAAGCTCTTTGTTACCTTGGAAAACAAGTTCGGATAGCAGCAAAGAATCTTCCGCAATGAGCCGGCCTTCTTCCGATAGAGGGGAGATGCCGTTCTTGGTGCACCTTTCAATTCTCTTCATAAGATTGATCCATTGCTTCATGCTGATATCATTCTGCTCCATTTTAGGGAGCTTATTTATGGTTTTCTGTTCTTCCTCGTTGAAGTGTAACCCCCGATTATGCTCTTTCTTTTTGAATAGCGGAAGCAGGAGCTCCCAATTGAACTCTCCTTCAACCTCGATGCTGTTTAATAAAGTCTGGATGTTCTTTAACGTGTTTTCCTCTTCTTTTATATCGGACTGTATCTGTCTTTGGTGCTGGAGAAGCAATTCTTTGAAGGTTTCTTTATTCAATACGGTTTTTATATCATCCAATGAAAAAGAAAGGGATTTAAGCAGGCAAATTTTTTCGAGTCTCTTCAAGTCATTTTCCGTGTAATATCTTCGTCCATTCGCGTGTCTGTATTCGGGTGTCAATAACTGGATTTGATCATAGTAACGGATGGATCTTATCGTTATATTCGCTCGCTTGGACAATTGTCCTACGGTCAGAAATTCCATTGTCATACCTCCAAATAAGTTCTTGTGGCATTTGTTAGGGCTTCGTCTTCACTTATATTATAGCTGGATGATCATTGGGAGATATGCTAATGTCCATCGTTATCGAAAGGTTATAAGTCTTCTCCCGTAGTGTTTGAATGCTAGACCACTAATTTCGGCTAGTTAAGAAAACCTATTGCTATGTAACCATTATATGACATATAATTCAGAATATATATAAAATTAAGATAATTGGTCGGAAAAGGGGGATAGAAAAATAGAACGATGTGAAATGGCAATTATATTAAGATAAATTAGGTAGGAGATGAAATGATGAAAGCGCTTAAATCAGTGATTTTATGGGGGATCATCTCTGCGTTAGGGGCGGTAAGCTTCGGTATTGTTGCCTTAAACCGTGGGGAAAGCATTAATGCGATGTGGGTTGTCACGGCTGCTCTCTGTGTCTATTCAATTGCTTATCGCTTTTATAGTAAATTTATCGCACAGAAGGTATTCGAGCTTGATGACAAACGTAAGACTCCTGCTGAATTGAATAATGATGGAAAAGATTATGTGCCTACGAATAAATGGGTACTGTTTGGTCATCATTTCGCTGCAATTGCTGGGGCGGGACCACTTGTAGGTCCGATCCTCGCTGCTCAGATGGGATATTTACCTGGGACGCTTTGGTTAGTGGTTGGTGTAGTTTTGGCCGGGGCGGTGCAGGATTTCGTCATTCTTTTCGGGTCGATGCGCAGGAACGGTAAATCACTTGGTGAGATGATAAAAGAGGAAATCGGACCAGTCACAGGCTTCATTGCCATGCTAGGGATTTTTGGCATCATGGTTATTTTATTAGCTGTACTTGCCCTAGTGGTCGTGAAGGCTTTGGTTGGAAGCCCTTGGGGAATGTTCACGATTGCTTCGACGATACCGATTGCGGTCCTTATGGGTGTTTACATGAGGTACATCCGGCCTGGACGAGTTGGTGAAGGTTCCATCATCGGGATTGTCCTATTGATGCTTGCTTTGTATTTCGGAAGATTTGTATCCGAAAGTGCAACGCTTGCTCCAATGTTTACATTTTCAGGCGAAACGATTGCCATCATGCTGATTGTGTATGGCTTTGTCGCTTCTGTCCTACCAGTTTGGATGCTTTTAGCACCGCGTGATTATTTAAGTACCTTCTTGAAAATCGGTACGATCATCGCTCTTGCGCTCGGTATCTTCATCGTCATGCCGAACCTTGAAATGCCTGCAGTCACGCAGTTCATCGATGGAACGGGTCCGGTTTTCTCGGGTAACCTCTTCCCATTCTTATTTATCACAATCGCTTGTGGTGCAGTATCTGGATTCCACGCACTCGTATCATCGGGTACAACGCCTAAGATGATTGAACGGGAATCACACGCTCGTCCAATTGGCTATGGTGCCATGCTGACTGAGTCTTTTGTGGCCATCATGGCGATGGTTGCGGCCTGTGTAATAACGCCAGGCATTTACTTTGCCATTAATAGTCCAGGTGCTGTCATTGGAACGGAGCCGGCTCAGGTCGCGACAACGATATCCGATTGGGGATTCGTCTTGACACCTGATATGATTACGGGACTTGCCGAAGATGTAGGGGAGGAATCGATATTATCCCGTACTGGAGGGGCTCCCACATTTGCAATTGGTATGGCTCATATTTTCTCACAAGTAGTAGGGGGAGCCTCCCTTATGGCGTTTTGGTACCATTTCGCTATCCTGTTCGAGGCCTTGTTCATCCTGACGACCATTGATGCCGGAACCCGGGTGGGCCGTTTCATGATTCAAGATATAATCGGTACATTTTATAAACCATTTGCGCAAACGAATAAATGGGTGCCGAACATCATTGCGACAGCAATCTGTGTTCTAGGTTGGGGATACTTCCTCTATCAAGGGGTCATTGACCCGCTTGGAGGAATCAATACGCTTTGGCCATTGTTTGGGATTGCGAATCAAATGCTTTCCGCTATTGCGTTACTGCTTGGTACGACCGTCCTTTTCAAAATGGGAAAGAAAGCTTACACATGGGTCACGCTTGTACCGACGACTTTCATTTTAATCGCGACGATGACGGCAGGTTGGCAAAAGCTCTTTCATGAAAATCCGGCCATTGGATTTTTGGCCCATAAGGATAAATTCAAGGCTGCCTACGATGCCGGCGAAGTCCTTGCCCCCGCAGCTAACTTATCTGAAATGAAACGGATCATTTTTAACGATTATCTGGATGCCGCCCTTTGTGCCTTCTTTATGATCGTCGTCATCACTGTCTTGATTTCAGCCATTCGTCTATGGATTAAGGTCCTGAAAAACCATAAAATTGACCTGCATGAATCTCCTTATGTATCAAGGTAGGTCATAAAGGGAGGGAAACCATGATAAAAAAAATAGCCGAGATTCTCAGCTACCGAAAGCAATTTGTCAGTTTGCTTGTTGGCGTTCCTAGTTATGAAACGTATGTAGCTCATATGAAGCTCCAGCATCCTGAAGAAACGGTAAAGACAAGGAAAGAATTTTTCTGCGAGGCTCAGGACGATAGATATAATGCTAAGGATGGAAAGGTATCACGCTGTTGTTAGACCTATTTAAGCAAAAGAGGCCCTTAACGATTGGGGCCTTTTTTGTGCGGATTTTTAAAGGATTATGTGAGGAAAGAACTAAAAAAATCACCCGTCACATCCATTTCCGGTCCTTATTACATAGAGAAACTTTAAAAAATGTTGAGAAAGTGGTTGAATTATTAGAAAATTAAGTATATGATAAATTACATCACATAACAATGTTATATAACATAACATATTAAAAATTTAAGGGGGAAAACACAATGCAGATGGCAGATGCGGTATTCATGTTTTTAGCGACGATGATGGTTTGGCTTATGACTCCGGGAATTGCCCTATTTTATGGAGGGATGGTAAAGAGCAAGAATGTCCTCAATACGGCAATGCATAGTTATATGCCACTAGCTGTCATTTCTATTCTTTGGGTCCTGATCGGGTACTCCATATCATTTTCACCAGGAAACACTCTCCTTGGCGGTCTGGATTGGGTTGGTTTAAAAGACGTTGGCTTCGCGCCCGGCCCTTACAGCGACACAATTCCTCATAGTTTATTCATGTTATTCCAAATGACTTTCGCGGTCTTGACCGTATCCATCATTGCAGGTGGGATTGCTGAACGGATGAAATTCTCCGCATTCCTGATTTTTACGATCCTGTGGTCTTTATTCGTATACGCACCCGTTGCACACTGGGTATGGGGAGGCGGCTGGTTAGCCAAACTTGGTACTCTCGATTTCGCTGGGGGGAATGTCGTTCATATCTCTTCAGGTGTTGCTGGTCTAGTATTGGCCATCATGTTAGGCAAAAGAAAGGAATCGGGAGACAGTGCACCGCATAATCTTCCTTTAACGTTCCTTGGCGGTTCATTGATCTGGTTTGGCTGGTACGGGTTTAATGTCGGCAGTGCGCTGACAATTAATGCAGTGGCGATGAATGTTTTCGTGAATACGGCAGTTGCAGCCGCGGCCGGTATCATCGGCTGGTTAATCGTTGAGTATATGACAAATAAAAAGGCAACATTGCTTGGTGCGGTATCAGGGGCCATTTCCGGATTAGTGGCGATTACACCAGCATGTGGGTTCGTGACCACATCTTCTTCCATTCTTATCGGAGTCGTTGGTGGAGCAGTTTGTTACTGGGGTGTATTCTTCCTTAAAAATAAATTGGGATACGATGACGCACTTGATGCTTTCGGCTTACATGGCATTGGAGGTACATGGGGTGGAATCGCGACTGGACTATTTGCTACTACTTCGGTGAATGAAGGGGGAGCCAATGGCTTATTCTACGGAAATTTCGACTTGCTGTGGAAACAAATCGTAGCGATCATTGCCACCTATATATTCGTCGCAGTGGTCACCTATGTCATTGCAAAAGTGATCAACGTGTTCGTTCCATTGCGTGTAAGCGAAGAAGATGAATCTACTGGGCTGGATTTAACGCTTCACGGTGAGAAGGCCTATCACGAATCAATTTAAAGGAGGGGGTTCTATATGTCTCAGGTATTGACGAAAATAGAAATCATTACACGGCCAATCAAGTTTGAGCAGTTTAAAGAAGAGTTAGCGAAGATTGGAGTCAGTGGAATCACTGTTTCAGAAGCGAAAGGGACGGGGCTCCAGAAAAGTTACGTCGAAACATATCGGGGCCGGAATCGGGAAATATCTTTACATGAACGGATGAAGATAGAAATCGTGGTGTGTGAAGTTCCTGTTCAAGAGGTCGTGGATGTCGCAAGGAAATTCTTAAGCACCGGAAAACCGGGAGACGGAAAGATATTCATTTATGAATTAGCCAATGTGGTCAATATCAGGACAGGTAAAGAAGGCCATGATGCATTAAAGAACGAATAGATTCTGCAGATTAGAAAAAGGAGGAGGAAGATGGGCAAGCTGATTCAGATTGTTGCCAGGAAAAAGCAAAAGATAGTGGCTGAACTTATATCCAAGAACATTTATCAAGCCACTGACAGGTCCTATTTGTTGGAATTGCCGCTAAAGAATTTAGAATCAATTCTGCTACTTCGAACATCCCCATCTCAGAAAGCGGATTTATAAATTTGAAAACCGTTTCTTCTATATAAAGGAGAACGGTTTTTCTTATGCTTCTACAGGGGATTGAAAAACCTTTTCGGTAGCGTATTTGAATAGTTTATAACCAGGAAGTGAATTTTATAATATAGGAATGACTTTTTCTTGGTTTCGCCATAGAAATCGGTGAGTGGACCTACTATAATGAAAAGGGGACAAAGTTTAGATCCAGTTTTCTGGGTTTTTCGACGATTTTCGCTTAGTTAATTCAGTTTTTTCTTTTTTTAGGAAAAATACGATGGAAAGTCCCTTTCTTTACATGAAAAAATAATCAATATGTTCTTTATGGGGTGAAGGGAAATGGATAAATTTACGGTTAAATCCGTTTTAAATATTATTAGTGAATTCGTTCCACAAAACGCTTCAATAGCGGTGGCAGATTCGGAGCAGTTCATTTATTATCAACCAAGCAAACAAATTGATGTAGGGATAAAACCTGGGGATTTGATCAGTGAAGGTACGGCCGCATTCAAGGCGTTACAGAGTCGGAAGAAAATTGGTGTTCAAGTGGATAGTGACGTATTTGGCGTCCCGTATTATGGTTTGAGCGTGCCAATCTTGGAAGGCGGGAACCCATTAGGGGCCGTAACAGCTATCCTTCCTTCTAAGCCTTTCGTATTGCCGACTTCATTTTTAACCGTCAAGACGGATGACCGATGGATTCCTCTGCCTTATGAGGAAATCATGTTTTTGGAGGCGCAAAATAGGAAGACGAAGATCCAGTCCCAACGGGTGAGCGGGTTCCATAAATTAAACTTAAGCGAATTGGAATTTGTCTTGCCAAGTGACACGTTCATTCGGGTGCACCGTTCCTATATCGTCAATATCCATTTCATTGAGGAAATCTTGCCTGATTTTCACTCTACATTCTTACTTGTCATGAAGGATCAGTCAAAAATACAAGTCAGTCAAACGTATGCGAGTCAGTTCAGAAGAGCCTTAGGTTTCTAGCCTTTCTGCTTCGTGTAATATAAATTCTGTTTCACGCTCCATTTAAGGCTTTTCATTCATAAAAGAATGTTACAATTACACGTACTTGTTAAAATTAGGTGTAAGAAAAGCGAAAATGGGGGTCTTTTGTATGAACGAAAGCGTTTTCAAAAAAATTCGCAATGAACAACTTAAGGGGAAAGTTGTCACTGCGGAAGAAGCGGCTTCATGGATTAAGGATGGTATGAAACTAGGCATGAGTGGATTTACTCGTGCTGGTGATGCGAAAGTTATTCCAATGGCTCTAGTTGAAAGAGCGAAAACTGAAAAATTCAAAGTTGACGTATATACAGGTGCTTCATTAGGACCTGAAGTCGATCAACATATGGCGGAAGCCGGAATCATAAATAAACGTTTACCATTCCAAGCGGATAAAGGGATTCGTAATAAAATCAATGCTGATGAAATCACGTATGTTGATCAGCATTTATCTCATACAGCGGAATTAGTTCGTCAAGGGATTGTCGGACCAATCGATTTTGCTATCATCGAAGCAGTGGCCATTACAGAAGACGGAATGATCATCCCGACTACTTCTGTGGGTAACTCAGCCATCTTCGTACAGGAAGCAAAAAATGTCATCATTGAATTGAATGTGTCTCATCCAGAAGGATTAGAAGGCATGCATGATATTTATTTACCAGCTCAACAAGGTGAGCGCCAACCGATCCCATTGACGAGTGCGAGTGATCGTATCGGATCAATCGGTATTCCTGTGGACCTTGATAAAGTTATGGGGATTGTTGTGGCAACGGAAACGGATGCCCCTTCAACAATCGTGCCTCCTGATGAAGAGACTGCCATCATGGCCACTCACCTTACTAACTTCCTTCGTGAAGAAATCAAAGCGGGTCGTTTAACTGAATCGCTTGCTCCACTTCAATCAGGTGTAGGTTCGGTTGCAAACGCCGTGTTGAATGGCTTCGTGGATTCTGAATTCAAGGATTTAGAAGTATACTCTGAAGTGTTACAAGATGCCGTGTTCGATCTTATCGATGCTGGAAAAGTTAAATTTGCTTCAGGTTGTTCGATTACTTTAGCTGAAGAAAAAGGCAAGCAAGTTTACGGTGAGCTTGATAAATACCGTGATAAACTTGTTCTTCGTCCACAAGAGATTTCTAACCATCCGGAAATCATCCGCCGTCTTGGCCTGATTTCAATCAATACTGCGTTAGAATGTGACATTTACGGTAACGTAAATTCTACACATGTTTCAGGTACTAGAATGATGAATGGTATCGGTGGTTCTGGAGACTATGCTCGTAACGCACGCTTAGGCATTTTCGTAACGAAATCCTATGCAAAAGGCGGCAAAATCTCTAGTATCGTTCCTTTCGTTTCTCACGTGGATCACACGGAGCATGATGTGGATGTCATCGTTACAGAGCAAGGTTATGCTGATTTACGTGGTCTGGCACCGAAAGAACGTGTACATGCAATCATTGAGAACTGTGCACATCCGGATTACCGTCAACAACTTCGTGATTACTTCAATGAAGCGGTTGCGCAAACGGGTGGACATCAAACACCACATATTCTTGAAAAAGCATTCTCTTGGTATACAAACCTTGCCAAGAACGGTACAATGCTTGACGCTACACTTCAAGATCAAAAATAAGATTATGACCCCCGCTATCGCAGCGGGGTTTTTTAGTGTGCCTGCTTATTGGGGCTTGACCGATAAAGGATCCGGATTGACCGATATCCTGCCTGATTGGACCGATAAAAGGCTCATACTGACCGATATACAGGTGAAACGGACCGATAAAGTGGATGTAACATCTGACTGGAAAATAGGTTTGGTTTATTACAATGCAGGATTCATATACATGTTGAACTTTTTTAAAAATCATTGTTGTGAAATTCCAATAAAATTGTATAGAATGCTACGTTCGGGTTAAAGAAGTATGATAAACTTCTTACAATGATGAGTTGCATTATAAAAATTTACATACATTATTGATCATTTTTTTCTTTAGAAAATATAGGAGGAGATACCTTGTTCAAGGCTAAACTGCATTTTTGGACATTAGAGCTATTGCTATTGTCCGTATTATTTTATGTGGGTACGAAGATTTCGTTTCTTTTTGAACCCATCGTGATTTTTACTTCAACGTTGTTCTTCCCCATACTTATTTCTGGTTTTCTTTATTTCTTGTTCAATCCGACTGTCGATTTGCTCGTTAAAAGAAGAGTTCCAAGAGGATTGGCGATTTTACTGATTTACGTGGTATTCCTTGGTTTAGTAAGTTTATTGGTCGGCCTTGTCGGTCCATCCCTTTCTCGACAGGTTACGGATTTAATCAGTAATCTACCGGATTATTTTAATCAATCAAGAGTTTTCATTGAAGATTTATCGAAATCAAGATGGTTCATGTGGACAATGGAACAGGATTATGTGTCCCTGAATAAAGTGGGAGATTCCCTTCAAAGATATTTGACGGACCTACCAGGCAATATTACCAAAAGTCTGTCTTCCGTATTCA
Organism: Peribacillus sp. NPDC097295; assembly: GCF_044761665.1. Taxonomy (NCBI): domain Bacteria; kingdom Bacillati; phylum Bacillota; class Bacilli; order Caryophanales; family Bacillaceae; genus Peribacillus; species Peribacillus sp. NPDC097295. The sequence goes on along the minus strand of NZ_JBIWCW010000005.1, from coordinate 231,831 downwards.
GTGTCGTCACGAATATCACCTTGGTCGTCGTGACGGTCCCATTCATCCTGTTTTACATGTTGAAGGATGGTGACAAGCTACCAAGCGCCATCATGAAATTTGTACCGGCTCGTTACCACAGACCGGCATTATCGGTTCTTCAAGAAACAGGAGAGACCCTTACTACATACATCCAGGGGCAAATGCTTGTCTGCTTGTTTGTTGGAATTGGAACCTTCATTGGGTATTTAATCATTGATTTGCCTTATGCCTTCCTATTTGCATTAATTGGTGCAGTCACCAATATCATTCCATATGTAGGGCCCTTTATCGGGGCCGCCCCTGCGGTGATTGTGGCCTTGGTCCATTCGCCGACACAGGCGCTCTTGGTCATTCTGGTCATCACGATCGTTCAGCAGCTGGATGGGAATGTCATTTCGCCTTTGGTCATAGGGAAGAAGTTGAATACCCATCCGCTAACGATCATCATCCTTTTGCTGGTCGCGGGAAATATTGCGGGAATCATTGGGATGATCCTTGCTGTGCCGACTTATTCGGTCATTAAAACGATAGTCTTGAATATCGTGAAGTTCATCAGGATCAGGAAAGAGGAAAAGTTGGAAGAAGATTTAATCGAATGAAAAAATGGGACCCACTCTCAAAGAGTCGGTCCCATTTTTCGTTCAAAGGGATTATAAACCTAATGAAATATATTTAACCTCTAAGAATTCTTCGATACCATGATGTCCACCTTCGCGGCCAAGCCCGCTTTGCTTGAAGCCGCCAAACGGTGCTTGTGGAACGGAAGGAAGGCCGTCATTCAGTCCGACGATGCCGAATTCCAAGGCTTCGGTAACTTTGATGCCCCTTGAGATGTTCTCGGTGAAGACATATGCTGCCAGACCGAAAATGGAGTCGTTCGCCCGTTGAACCGCTTCTTCATCTGTCTTGAACGAGGCGATGGGAGCTAATGGCCCGAATGTTTCTTCATTCATACAAAGCATGCTATCGTCAATGTTGGAAAGGATGGTCGGTTCAAGGAACAGCCCACCGATTGATTTTCCGCCAGTTTCTAGTTTGGCTCCGCTGCTGATAGCTTCGTCAATTTGTTTTTGCACTTTCTCGACTGCATTCTGGTCAATAAGCGGTCCGATATCAACGCCTTCTTCTAGGCCGTTGCCTACTTTCAGTTCTTTCACCTTGGCAACAAGCTTTTCGATGAAGGCGTCTTGGATGGATTCATGAACATAAATGCGGTTCGAACACACGCATGTTTGTCCGGCATTCCGGAACTTGGAACTGATGATGCCTTCAACGGCTTTATCGAGGTTGGCATCCTCTAGAACGATGGCTGGTGCGTGTCCGCCAAGTTCAAGCGATACCTTCTTCACGGTATCGGCCGATCCCTTCATTAAGGTTTTACCGACTTCCGTTGAACCGGTGAAGGTCAATTTGCGAATCCGGGTATCTTGAAGCCAAGTTTCGCCGATTTCCGATGATTTACCTGTCACGACATTAATGACACCTTTTGGAATGCCTGCTTGTTCAGCCAATTCGGCCATTTTCAAAGCTGTAATCGGCGTCAGGTTCGCCGGTTTAATGACAACGGTGCAACCGACGGCAAGTGCGGGTGCCACTTTTCGCGTAATCATCGCTGCCGGGAAATTCCATGGGGTAATGACGGCTACGACACCGACTGGTTGTTTGGTTACAAAAAGTCGCTTATTCGTAGTGGAGGCAGGAATCGTTTCCCCATACACCCGTTTTCCTTCTTCGGCAAACCAGGATAAAAATCCATTCGCATAGTTCATTTCCCCAAGGGCTTCTTTCAAGGGTTTCCCTTGTTCCTGTGTCATGATTTTAGCTAGTTCTTCTTTATTGTCGTCGATCAATTTATGCCATTTCCAGATCAAATCCGCACGTTCGTAAACAGAGAGGGCAGACCAACCTGTAAAGGCCGCATAAGCAGCATCAGCAGCTTTGGCTGCTTCCGTGGCTCCTCCTTTTGGAACAGTGGCTACAATTTCATCCGTTGCCGGGTTTCTCACTTCGATCTTTTCAAGTCCGTGATCGGACCATTCCCCGTTAATGTATAATCCGTACTCTTTCATGATAAAACCTCCCGTTTTGTAAAAACTTGTTCTTTATTTAGAGTGAATGTCTATAAGCTAATATCATCTGCTATATAAAAGTATAAACACTTTTCGGGGAATCTTAAATGAATTTGATTGGTCAGTTTTTAAAAAGCGCTCATAAGTCCCGTTAAAAAGGGAAACAAAACATGTTGAGGGAATTTTTAATAGGTTAATGGAAAGGTGGGTCCATGTGTAAGAGTGGAGGGGGAATCCATATAAAAAGAGGATAGAGTGTGCAGAGTTCTCTGCTTGCCTCTATCCTCTTTGGAATGTTTAGTTTTATTGATCTCTGGAGGCGGCTACTTCACCCACATTGTTGTAATTTTGGTGATTTGGATCAAATTCACCTTCCGTTTTAGAAATGACAACAGTAGCAACACTGTTTCCGATAAGGTTCGTGATGGCACGAGCTTCCGACATGAATCGGTCAACCCCTAATAGAAGCGCCATACCTTCAACGGGAATCATCGGGAAAGCAGCTAAAGTTGCGGCAAGGGTGATGAAACCGGATCCTGTTACGCCCGCAGCCCCTTTAGATGTTAACATCAAGATCCCTAGAAGGGTTATTTCCTGCCAGATGCTTAAGTCCACGCCATAGGCTTGGGCGATGAAAATGGCAGCCATCGACAGGTAAATCGATGTGCCATCCAGGTTAAAGGAATAACCGGTTGGGACAACCAATCCGACGACGGGCTTTGAACATCCGTAATTCTCAAGTTTCTTCATCACACTTGGCAAAGCGGATTCGGAAGAAGATGTACCTAATACTAATAGAAGTTCTTCTTTCAAATACGCAATGAATTTGAAAATGTTGAAGCCGTAGAATTTTGCTATGCCGCCAAGGACGATGATGATGAATAGCGCCATAGTGATATATACGCTAGCCATTAATTGCCCTAAAGAACTTAGAGAACCCAGACCGAACTTCCCGATGGTATAGGCCATTGCCCCAAACGCGGCAAGTGGTGAAAATTTCATGATGATACCAACGATGCCGAAGAAAATATCAGCAATATGTTGGAGGAAGGAGACGACAGGTTGGACTTTTGGTCCAATCATGGCCATTGATATACCGAATAAAACGGCAAAGAACAGGATAGGAAGCAACTCTCCGCCAGCCATTGCAGCAACGGCATTGTCCGGAATGATGTTGGAGATAAAGGCAATAGCGCCGTGTTCTGTTTCCTCGGCAGCGGTTGTATATTGCGATACATCTCCGCCTTCAACCGATTCAATGTTAAAGCCTTTTCCGGGCCCTAACAGGTTGACCACGATAAGACCGATTGCGAGGGCCACGGTGGAAACGATTTCGAAGTAAAGAAGGGCCTTTCCACCGATCCGGCCAACCTTTTTCATGTCACCCATACCACCGATTCCGATAACGACCGTTAAGAATATGATCGGAGCGATGACCATTTTTATCATTTTAATGAATAAATCAGCTAAGATCTTCAGCTGTTCACCGAAAGCAGGGAATAAGAAACCGACTGTGATACCTAGGATGATACCTATGATGACTTGGACAGTTAAATTCTTTAATAGTTTCATGCTATATTCTCCTTTGTTATATGATAGCGCTTTCTTTAATTAACTATAGTGTAACAGATGGAAGAGTCAGAAAATTCTTTTGGTGATATTGTTCTTTTTGGTCTTTTTGGTCTTGGTCGAGTGAGAGGGAGGATGACGAAGAGTAGCTCGCAGAACGACAAAAAAAAGCACCAGTCGAAACCGGTGCTTTAGGAATTCAATGTTCAAAAGGCTTGATAAGGCCGTATAGGGTTTCAATGACAGGAAGTTGGATATTGGCTTTTTTGGCGAGCCTTAGGGCGCCCCCCTGTAAATGCTCCACTTCGAGCGAATGGTTTTTACGGCGGTCTTGATGCATGGAGGAGGTAGCTTCATCAGGTAAAGCCGCTATGTCTTCCAATGATTTGGCGATGTTCTTTTCTGTCAATCCAATGCCGTTAGCGTTAGCGAGCATCTGCATTTCAACGAGTGCCTTTTCCAGTAACCCATGGGTTTCTGGATATTTTCGGATGGTCCCTATCGGAAGGTCGGATGCTGTTGTTACACCGGAGAAAGCCGTAATGAACATATATTTAATCCATAGCCGAATTAATATATGTTCCGTTCTGCTTGCTCCCATGATGGCTGAACTGACTGCCTGTTCAAATTCATCACAGATTTCTTGTTGAGAGGGATGAAGCGGGCCATACACCAAGTCATGGTTCCGATTGGAATGGATGACATGACCCTTTTTGTCTAATGTAGCGATAATGAAGGCACTTCCCCCGATGACGTTCTCTTCTCCCAGTTCCTTTTGAAGAATGGAGATATGCTCTAAACCATTCAAAAGTGGAAGGACTTTGGCTCCTTTATCGACTAGATTCTTCAAATCTGGTATCGTCCCTTGAAGGTGGAAGCCTTTTACTGTCAGAAGGACTAGGTCGACCTGTTGTATGTCATTTACGTCCTCCGTGAAATGAAGATCGTTAAAATCATAGTTTCCATGTGGACTTGTTATGCGCAACCCTTGATCCCTCATTTGTTGGGCCCGGTTTTTACGAACAAGGAATTTAACAGGCTGTCCGGCTTGCTGCAATCTACCTCCATAATAGGAGCCTAGTGCACCGGCCCCGATAATGACTATATTCAATTTGCGCACCTCACTTCTGATTAGATGAACCAATCATACCATTAACGGAATTTTCGGTAAATATGGATTGTGAGGTATGAACTAGAGAAGGAAAAAAAGGCAAAAAAAAACAGCCACAATGTTACAAGCTGTTTACAACGTTATTGATAGACTTTAACTTTTACTGTTTTTCTGCCCCAATTAAGAGCTTTCGTTTTGGAAGAATAGAAGACGTCAATTTTTTTCCCTTTAATCGCACCACCTGTATCGGCTGCGATTGCTTCGCCGTATCCTTCTACATGAACTTTTGTTCCTAGTGGAATGACTTTAGGATCGACGGAGATGGCTTTAACCTTCGGGTTTTTCTTTAAATTAAGACCTATTGCTGTAATCCCACTGCATCCTTTGCAGTTTGCTGTGTAGGCCGAAGCGTTTACCGTTAACGTTTTATATTTTTTAGAAGCTTTTTTTGCTTTAGGCGTTGCTTTAGTTGTGGACTTCTTAAGTTTTAATGTTTGTTTTACTTTGATGTGATCGTTTTTAAGGTTATTCCAACTCTTTAGTTGTTTGACCGTTATGTTATGTTTACTCGCGATGCCCCATAGTGTGTCACCACTTTTAACTTTATATGTAGTAGTAGCAGCTGATGAAACTCCGGAAAAACTAAATACCAGGAAGAAAGCAGTGATAATTGGAAGTAGTATTTTTTTCAAAATATATATTCTCCTTTGTTTTAAAGCGTAGACTTAGAATAACAGGTCTATATGACAAGGATGTTTCGGTGATATAGTAATTGTGTTACAAAAACATTTCAAATGAAAATAAACTAGGTCAAAAGAAGTAAAATTTTCTTGGTTTTATAGAACGTATTTGACAATATATTCAGTTTTTTTGCTTGAAATTTCAATAAAATACTATATTTTGTATAAAAAGGGTAGTGATGTGTGAGGCGAAATACCTATCCTTTTTGTTTGATAGGCTAAGAGTATCTCGATGATTACTTTTCATTGAGGGGGTTGTCTATTATATGAAGAGGAGGAGAATTTAGCGTTCTAATGATAGTCGAATGATTTTCTATTCATCCATATAAAAGAAGCCGATAGCTTCGAACTATCGGCTTCGAGACATTTCTTATTTTTGTAGTGCGAATTCAGATGCGAAATCAACGAGCATTTTTTGATAGACTTCGACTGATTCGAGATTGACGTATTCCCGGTCGCCATGCCAATTCTCTCCTTTTGGACCGAATTCGATGGCTGGGATGCCATAAGCGGCAAAGAAGATGGTGTCAGCGGAACCGTGTTGACCGAAAATGACTGCTTCCTGTTTGGTATTCTTTTCGATGATTGGTCGGAGCAAGGTAATGAAAGGATCTTTTTCCTCGGTATTAACAGGCTTGCTATACATGTTCACATGCACATTCTTGCCTGCCACACTTTCAATCTGCTCAACGATTTCCTCCATTGTTTGGGTAGGTAGATAACGGATATCGAGGCTGAGTAAACAAGCATCGGGTACTTTATTGTATACATCTCCACCCTTTATTTTTGCCAGATTGAGTGAAGGGGAAGCGTAAAGGGGGGTATGATCCTGGGTGAAAGGAAGTTCCTGAATCTTTTTGTAGATATCATAGGCCTTTTCAATGGCATTGACGCCCTCCCATGGACGGCTTCCATGTGCGGATTTACCGGAAACTTCGATATCCAGACGAAGGGCGCCCTTTGCCTGAAGGCCGATGCCTAACTGTGTTGGTTCGGCACAGATGACGAAATCGCCCCGATATCCGTGCTTCGCCAAATATCCAGAGCAGTTCAGGCCTCCGATTTCTTCATCAGAAACGATTTGTAGCTGTATTTTCAACCCTAAGTCTTTATCTTTTAATTCGGAGAAAGCACACATCATGGCTGCAACCCCAGCCTTCATGTCCGCTGTCCCGCGACCATATAATTTTCCTTCATGTATCTCAGGGAAGAATTGATCAGGCGTTCCGCTGACCACATCGACATGGCCATTCCAAATCACCGTTTTATCTCCGCCACCAATCTCGCTAACGAGCATTTTGTATCCGTTATTTTCTATTACATCCACGCCCAATCCCTGTTGGGTAAGCCAATCGGCGCAAAAATCAACTGCTTTGTTGGCCCCTTCCTTAGAGGAACTTTCAATGGAAACTAAATCTTTAAGTAAATCGATAAGCATGAAAAAAAAACCTCCTATAAATATGCAAACTACTTTCTTATATACCCGTTAAAATGGGCTTGAACCATTAATCTCTTTCAGTGGAAATGTGTTTAGCAAGTTGAATACCGGGGGTAAGTAAAGAGGGAGCGAGAAACACATTCTTTAAGGAGGATGATAGAAATGGATAAACGTATAATTGGTGTATATGATACTGGAGCAGAGGCCATTAAGGCAGTTGAGGCATTACAAGCTGAAGGATATACTCAAGATGATATTTCTGTGGTCGCTAAAGATAAAGAAGAATTAAGAACGGTAAATAAAGAAACAGGTACGAAAGTCGAGGAAGGGCTTGCTACCGGTGCTGCAACCGGTGGAGTACTAGGCGGAACAGCAGGATTCTTAGCAGGAATTGGTGCATTGGCCATTCCTGGTATCGGACCAGTGCTTGCAGCTGGACCAATCGCTGCTACCTTAGCTGGTGCAGCGGTAGGAGCAGGTACAGGAGGTTTGGCTGGAACATTGATCGGCCTTGGTATACCTGAAAAAGAAGCGACTCGATATGAAACGGATGTTAAGAACGGTAAGTTACTTGTATTAGTGGATGCGGATGCGAAAAGAGGCAATTCCTCTTACACAGGCATTACGGAAACGGATGAAACGCTAACTAATCCAAGAAGACCCCTTTAATTTAGAAAAAAAGAGTGGAGCCTTTTAAACTGGTACCTAAAGATCGGACACTTGAAAAAGAGTGTTTAATCTGAACTGCACCCCAATTGTTAGACAACATCTAACAATTGGAGGTGCAGTTTTTTTGACTAAAAGGTGAATTTCTGGATTTCCTTATGCATTTCCTGCGAGAGGGCGTCTAATTCGCCAGCAAGGACATTTAATTGTTCCATCGAGGCATTGGTTTCTTCAATGGAAGCAGATACCTCTTCTGTTCCGGCTGCAGCTTCCTGACTCACGGAATTTAAGTGTCCGGCATTGCCTGACATTACGTGTACTTGGGAAACCATTTCTAGCATCATACTTTTCATTTCATCAAAGTTACTGAATGTGGTCGAAATAATCGATGCAATGTCACCAAAGGCGACTTCGGTGTCGGTGACGGATGTACTCTGATGATCAATTTTTTGGTTGACTTGTTCAATCAGGTTAACCGTATTCGTCGTATCACTTTGCATGGCATAGATGATTTCCGATATTTCCTTTAATGAGTGTTCCGTTTGCTCGGCCAACTTTTTCACTTCATCGGCAACGACGGCAAACCCTTTTCCATGCTCGCCTGCTCTGGCGGCTTCGATGGCTGCATTCAAGGCGAGTAAATTGGTTTGTCTGGCAATTCCCGTTATCGTTTTCACGATATCATTTACAGTATGGGAGCGTACGTCGAGTGACTTCACGGCTGTGCTCATCTTATGGGAGATCAGGGCTGTTTCATTGAATTGCTGTTTTAGGTCCTGGACGGTAACCATCCCATTTTCCGAAGCATTGAACATGCTATCGGATGCCTCGGCCATTAATTCCGTCTGGTTTTTCAGAGTGTTAATTTTATCAGCCATGAGATTTACAGCTGTTTCGTTATTTTGACCGACTTCGATTTGGTCTATGGCACCTGAAGCGATTTGTTCCATCGTCATGGCCACCTCATTTGCGGCAGCTGAGTTTTCTTCTGCACTGGCAACGAGCAGCATGGAGGAATCGGAAACTTTACTCGAAAGGGTATCAACGTTTTTTAACATAGCACTCATATTTTGTGACAATGTGTTGGTGTCTTCAGATAGCTTGCCAAGTTCATCATTTCTCGTAATGGAAATCGTAGTAGCGAAATCACCGCCAGCCATTTTCCGGATGGAATCTTGAAGGCGTTTAATGGGTCTCGTTAAAGAACGAGTGACGAAAATGGCAAAAAGGGTAGCCAGAGCAAAGGTAATGAGTATGGCCATGAGATTACGATTGACCATGGAGCTTGCCCGGTCCAAAACTTCATCTTTATCCACGATACCGGCTATTTTCCAGCCTGTAGTAGGATTGGATGAGTACCCGATGATTTGGCTTTTATCCTCATACTCCTCCATCATGGATCCGGATTCATCCTTCATTCGTTGGAAAAATGGTTCTTTGGAAATATCCTGCATGATTTTCGATTTGTCAGGGTGGGTAATGAAAGACCCTTTCTCATCGAGTAAAACAGCATACCCGTCTTTTCCGAATTTCATTTGATTGATTTTCGCGATTAACGTATCGATTGATATGTCGATGCCCAGAACACCGACCAATTTATCCCCATTAAAAATCGTCTTGGCTGCGGTGATGACAAGGGTATTGGTCGCAGTATCCGTATAAGGATCCGTCCACACGATTTCATTTTCTTCCTTCAAGGCAGCCTGGTACCAATCCCGTTCCCTTGGATCAAAGTCAGCAGGTAAACTTGCTTTGGGGAAAATGATGGTGTTACCATCCTTTTCGGTTCCCATGTACAAACCATTGATTTCCTCATTGGTTGATTGGGTATTGGCAAACTCAGTCATGATTGTATTGATATCTTTATTAGGGGCGGCCATGGTCCCATACTTACTCATTCTATTAAGATGGTCTTCTGTATTTTGAAAAAAACTCTCGAATGAATCATTAATGGACTTTACTTGCCCTTCCGTCGTATTTTTCAGTTCATTTGTCGTTAGTTTGATGGTTTGATTATAGGCAAAGTAAGATATGGTCATTCCACTAATCATAATTAAAGTTAAAAAGGGAATCAGTATTTGTTTTTTGAGGGAATTGAAATACCAATCTTTTAGACTTTTCATGGTTATGCTCCTTTTTATCTACTTCATTTGAGTTCTATAGATATTTCGGCATAAATTCATGATTATTAAGTATTTTGTTAGATAATTCACGAAATTAATTCGTGAAAGGGGTTGGAGAAAACTAGGATCCAGGTGGAAGAAGTCATTATTTAAAGTTAAAAAGGGCTAAGGAATTTAAGTATCAGACATCTATTGAAATTATGAATCCATTAAAACAGTAGTGACTTCCATTGTTAATCAACTGGACTTACAAAAAAGGAGTTGACCGGATGCAGTCAACTCTTTTTTTCGATTGGTTATTCGGTGGGTATACCATATGTAAAAATCATCGGCATAGATGTTTATAGCGTTAATTTTTTGCATCTTTTGAGTTACTAAAAATTTTTAAAATAAAGAGCCCACTAAAGAAAACACCTGGTATCCCTATAATAAAATAAAGAATACCTTTGGGCATGAACATATCATAAAAATATAAAAATATTACAACCCAAAGAAATAGGACAACATATTTATTTAATTTTTTCATTATTAATCTATCACCCTTTTAATTTAATAAAGATCTATCCAACCGTTATTAGATCTCTTATCTCTTTTATCAAGTTGTTTAGCAATTTGAGTTCCAACATCTAAATAATTCAAAGCAACAGTGACGCAAGCGCCTACTGCTAAAGCTAATTTTGGTGCTCCCCATGCCTTCAAACGACTAACAACAGTTTTTGTGAATAATTTTTCTGCCTGTTTTTTCCCTTTTTTTAGAATGAATGATTGAATAGCACCAACTCCACCGCCTACGGCAAAACCAATAGCTCCATTAAATACAGCTCCAGCAAACTTCACACCGACTTTTACCTGAACAGCATGTGCAGTTTCAACTCCAAATGTTTTGTTTAAAAGGTCTATAGAAACTTGTACGACATCATCACTATTGTCAGTTGAAGTGTTACTATTCTTAACTTGTTCTTCCAACTCAGTTTGCGCCAAATTTAAATCATTATAGGTCTCTGAACGTTCATCAAAAAAATCAACCATAGCTTTAGTGAAAAACATTTTTTCTTCTTCACTTTCCAATCCAGCTATAGCAACTTGTTCTTGTACTATTGAATTGAATAATTCTTTCTCTTCTTTATTCATTTCATCTACTGATGGCATGTTTTCACTTCTTCATCAAGATCAAAGTCTTCAGATAGAACCTTTGCATCCAATTCAACTTCAGTTGAAATACCTTCTACTGTTTCAGAAGCTAACACATCTTCAAGTGTTGACCTGGAATTTCACTTTCACTTGCAAAACTACTTAAAGAACCAAAAGAACTACATAATAATGTTAAAACAGTTAGAATGGAAACTTTTTTTAAAAATGAATTTTTTATCAAGAATATCCCCCTATTACTAACCGTAAAAATATATCTTCATATGTAATATAAGTAAATCCAGCAAATTACTTATATGGCTCCGGTTATTAGTGATTTAGTAATAAAACTTTGGGTGATTTTCTATAAATGTACACTATTCTTGAATATTGAAACGGTATTTTGTGAATGCATAAGAAGTATGTCTCGTGTGGAAAAAGAAAGTAGGTGAATTGAATTTGTCTTTCAAAAGAAAATTATCTGTTATTTTCTTTCTATTTTTGATGTGCTTTTTTAACGGGGAAACGATGCAGGCGGCTTATGAAGAGCAATCGATGGCAAGGGAAATGCAGCGTATCGTAGATGGGTCGCCTGCTTTAACCGGTGCCTTGGCCGGAATTTCGATTCGATCAGCACGTACAGGGGAATTGGTGTATGAGCATGATGCGGAGATCAGGATGAGACCCGCTTCGAACATGAAGCTACTGACGGCGGCAGCGGCACTCGAAGTGTTAGGGGAGGATCATGTTTTTCAAACGGAACTATACATAAAAGGAGTACAGGTCGCAAATGTTCTTCAGGGTGATGTGTATTTGAAGGGAAAGGGAGATCCGACGTTGCTGGAAAAGGACTTTGATGCGTTGGCGAAGGCGTTGAAGCGACATCATATCTCCTATGTCCATGGAGACCTTATCGGGGATGATGCTTGGTATGATGATGAGCGTTACTCTCCTGATATCGTTCGTAGTGATGAGCAAGAGTACTACGGTGCTGCCGTTTCAGCCTTAAACGCTGCCCCTGATGAAGAGTACGATACCGGAACGGTTCTTTTAGAAATATCACCAGGGAAAAGGACGGGAAAAAAGGCAATCGTGACGATGCAACCACAGACGGATTATGTCAAGGTCATAAATAGAACTATAACCGTACCAGTGGAAGGAAAAAAGAAAATCAAGGTTGAGCGCGATCATGACCAGAATGTGATGACAATCACGGGGACAATCCCTGAACATAGTGTGGCGGTGAAGGAATATATGGCGGTGGTTGATCCCACCGGTTATGCTTTAAGATTATTTGAACAGTCCATGAAGAAACAGGGCATCAAGGTATCAGGTGAACGAAAACAGGGGAAAACGTCGGAACAGGCGAAAAGGATTGCCACCCATGAATCGATGACACTTCCACAACTGCTCGTCCCCTTCATGAAGTTGAGCAATAATAGCCATGCCGAAGTTCTGGTGAAAGAAATGGGCAAGGTTGCGAACGGGAAGGGCAGTTGGGAGGATGGATTGGAAATAGCCGAAAGTAAGCTCGAACTGATGGGGATGGATATGGAGTCAGTCATGATGCGGGATGGTTCGGGCATTTCCCAAGTTAATCTGATATCAGCAAACGAACTGACACACTTGCTCTATATAGCTCAGGATAAAACATGGTTGCCTTCCTATGTAAATGCATTACCGGTTGCTGGTGTTAAAGAAAAGATGATTGGTGGTACATTGGGAAACCGGATGGAACAGACGGCGGCAGCGGGAAATGTCCGCGCAAAAACAGGGACGATTTCCGCTACAAGCACGTTGTCCGGATATGTGACAACCAAAAGCGGGGAAGGCATCATCTTTTCAATCCTCTTGAACAATTTTGTGGAGGATAAGGGAATCAGGGACATCCAAGATAAGATAGCCGTGTGGCTAGCGGAACAGGAAAATCTGTTAGAAAGTGAGCGTTGATCGTCTTTTAGAGACAAACGCCTGTAATTCCAAAAAGTCGGTGATGAGAAAATCGGCGTCAGCCAATTCATTCGCAGCGGCAAAACCAAATTGACAACCGACAGTGACTAATCCATTTTCCTTTGCCGCTTCGATATCGGATTTCCGGTCGCCAACCAGGACGGCTTCTTCAATGTTATGGTCTTTCAACAACATGTGGACTAAATCCGTTTTCGAGCCTATCAGAGACCTCTCGACACTATAAATGTCCGCAAAATATTCATGAAGGTGAAAATATGCACAGATTTCCTCCAAATACTTTTCAAGTCCGTTACTGGCTACGAATATAGGAATGCCTTGTTGTTTGAAGAGTGAAAAGGTCTCGATGACGTTTGGAAAGAGCTGACCTTTTCCTTCTTTGATCTCTTGATTCAAACACTCAAGAAAAAGTTTGTCTGCTTGATTCCTGATCGATTCGGCGTGATTTGGCAATAGAGTTTCCCATACGACCTTTAATGGAACGCCCATGATTTTTTGGTAGATAGCAAGAGGGGCTTCTCCTTGCCAATGTCCCTCTGAACGTAGGACTTCGAACGTTCTTTCAAGTGAAGAACCTAAAATCTTGTTTGTTTGAAACAGGGTGCCGTCCATATCAAAGATGACGGCAAACGGAATAGTAGTCATGATTTGCACCTCTTTATTTTTTTGCTCCCGAAGGAGGATTCCAAGGGAGGGGATATAGAAATACATAGTAGAAGGAGGGGTTCGATGAATTTCCCAACAATTCGTGGACAGCACACGATTTCCAAGCTTATTGCTGATATAAAGAAATTGCCTACTGAACAAACGCCCTATTTAATTGCCATAGATGGTCGGGGTGGTTCTGGAAAAAGTACACTTGCTGCCTATATTCAAGCCCAATCTCAAGATGTCACGATTGTTCATATGGATGATTTCTATTTACCTTCTACAAGAAGAACCCAAATTCCTCCAGACAAGAATTTAATTGGTGCGGATTACGATTGGCCTCGCGTTTGTGGCCAGGTTTTGCAACCGCTTACTTCTGGAGTGGAAGCGGTGTACCAACGTTACGATTGGGAAACTGATGAACTGGCTGAATGGCATTCCGTCCCATCGGGTGGAACCGTCATTATTGAAGGTACCTACTCCACTCGTCTTGAATTAGCTCCATTCTATGATTTTACCATTTGGGTGGAGTGCCCCCGAGATAAGCGATTAGCCCGGGGGATTGAGAGGGATGGAGAAGAGATGCGTCCAATGTGGGAAGATAACTGGATGGTCTATGAAGATCTCTATGTTGATGCACATGGTCCACGCGATAGGGTGAATCTTGTTGTGGACGGAACGAGATGAATAGGGTCTCATTCTTTTCATTTCTCGCGGATGATGGTCTTGTACCCCACGTCCATTTCCCCTTGCTATCCATCATCGATTCTGGTCTTTGGTCATAGAATATGAGGATGAGGTTGCTTTTCATTATAAGGGTTTACCTGTAAAATTCATATTGGATATTTAGAAGGATTTCTCTAAGAGACAGAGATATTGGAGGAGACATATGTTTACTAACGAAGAACAAGCTGGTGTATATAAAGCGATTTTCAACCGGAGGGATATCAGGAGTTTTTTACCCGACCCGATATCAAAGGAAACCTTGCATAAGATTTTGGAAGCGGGACATCATGCCCCGTCAGTTGGGTTCATGCAGCCTTGGAGTTTCATCGTCGTTTCGAATCCAGAAATTAAAGAGCGTTTGGCCTGGGCCGCAGATAAAGAGAGAAGAGCGCTTGCCGTTCATTATGAGGGCGAAAAAGAAAACAAGTTTCTTAGTTTGAAAGTAGAAGGGTTGAAGGAAGCACCTTATACGATCTGTGTGACATGTGATCCGACGCGGGGAGGGTCACATGTGTTGGGGCGAAACTCCATCCCTGAAACGGATATTCTATCAACAGCCTGTGCCATTCAGAATATGTGGTTAGCCGCCTGTGCGGAAGGGTTGGCGATGGGGTGGGTCAGCTTTTATAAGAAAAATGACATCCGCGATATCTTGGAAATTCCGCCACACGTCGAGCCTGTTGCGCTGATGTCGATCGGCTACACTGATCAATATCCCGATAAACCGATTCTTGAAACGGCCAATTGGGAAAAGCGCCGTTCGATGGATGATTTGATTTTTCTGGATAAATGGGGGAGATACTAGAATTAGTAGGGTTCACTTTATAGAAAGCTGGTGTATGTTTTGTTTATCTACCGAGGAGAGGAAATAAAAACAACCGACCGAATGGCAGCGGAAAAGGGTCTTGATACGTTTACGTTGATGGAAAATGCGGGACGGGCTTTATTCGGGAGCGTCGTGAAAAAAGTCAGCAAAAAGCAACGGGTTCTGATCTTGGCGGGGAAAGGCAACAATGGCGGGGACGGAGTGGTTCTCGCCCGCTATTTAAAGCAACATGGATACACGTGTGAACTTGCCATCCCATTAGGGAAACCTGCTTCCGAGACGGCAGAGCGGCATTATCACTATTACCTCGAGTGCGGATTCGAGGTAGCGGAAATAGGTGGGACATATGATGTGTTGATAGATGCATTGCTTGGCGCCGGAGCGAGATTGCCAATGCGGGACAGTATCGTACGTTTGATTGACTGGATGAATGAACAGCCGGCTTTCCGGATTGCCGTCGATATCCCGACAGGCATTTTGGCGGATGTTGGTGAGGTGGAAAAGGCAATAAGAGCTGACCAAACATATATCCTTCATGGGTATAAACCATCGTCATTTTTGGATGGAAGTGCTGAATATTATGGTCAGACGGAAGTGCTTGATATCGGTTTACCGCAGACCTCCAATTGGCGGGTGTGGTCCAAGGAGGATGTGGCTGAAAGTTTCCCGAAACGGAACGCCGCCTCACATAAGGGCACCTTCGGGACGGGACTGTTGATAGCGGGAACGGACGAAATGCCGGGAAGTGCCATGCTTGCTAGCCTGGCAGCTATGCGTAGCGGAATAGGAAAACTGACGGTGGCGACGACAAGATTCGCTTCAGGAATCATAGCGGGACGGGTGCCGGAATGTACTTTTTTACATGGTGGACTGGAAAAAATAGCAGATGGAGAAATGCCTAAAGGGATGAAGAGCGTGTCAATCGGACCGGGATTGGATGATGAGGGAATGATTGACCGGGCGTTAAACGAATTATTGAAAAGTGACCTGCCGATCATCATCGACGCAGGGGCTCTTAAAAAACGCAGTTATCCTAATCGGAAAGCGATGACAATTTTGACACCACATCCTGGTGAGTTCAGTAGAATGACGGGGATTCCGACGAAGGATATACAGAAAGACCGCCTGCGCCTCGCTGTAGAATACGCCACCTCCAATAACGTCACTGTTGTACTAAAAGGAAGAAATACGGTGATTGCATTTCCAGATGGGGATGTATTGGTGAATGTGACTGGCAATGATGGCCTTGCCAAAGGCGGGACAGGTGATACATTAACAGGGATGCTCCTGGCGTTCACCTCGTATTATGAAGATAAGAAAGCGGCAGTGGCCAATGCTGTATACTGTCACGGGATGAGCGCGGAGCACTGGAACGAAACAAGAGCGAAAGCTAGTCTGCTTGCAAGTGATGTGAGTGAAAACTTGGCCTATGTCTTGAATGAATTCGAATAGGCTTTTGCTGTTATCTATGTTATCTACTAAAATAAGAAAAATAGAGTACCGTTATGGGGTACTCTGTTTTTCTGTGTAAAGGTCGAGTGAATATAACAAATATCGAGCATATTTCCCGGGAAACGTGAAAATTAAAAATTTAAGGAGAACAACAATCGTCATTTACCGTACTTTTTCTACATCGACACGGCCGGAAAAGAAGACGGCGCCATTGCCCATATCGGAGAGCCGGTCTGGCGTGAGGGAATTGATGTGCTGCTTTTTCCCAGGGGTGCTCTGCCAAAGCCCTTGGCTAACCAGGACGCCTTCGAGGACATTATCACCAGGCACGGCTTTTAATACACATTCACCGCGTTCGTTCCATATACGGACCATATCACCGTCTGTTATGCCTAATTTTAACGAATCTTCCGTATTCATATGCAGTTTCGGTTCTTTCTCCATCGAAATATGTTTCTCGTTATTCGAAAAAGTAGAGTTCAGGAAATTATGGTTCGGTGCCGGTATGAATAAGAATGGAAGGTCGCTGTCTTTCGTGATGGGCTTATAGGTTGGCAACGGTTCATATCCATGCTGGATCATCCGTTCGGAATAGAGTTCGATTTTGCCGCTCGGTGTCGGCAACTTTCCTGGGAAGATCGGTCGCATATCGGCTTTCACAAATTGATGTTCGGATAGAGTTTCGTAGGTGATGGTTTTTAAATACGGATTCTCGGGAAAATCAAGTGCTTGTCGAATCATGTCTTCCTCTGAATCTTGAAAAGCTTGTTCCTCGAAGCCCATTTTGGTGGCTAACAGTTTGAATAATTCGACATTAGACTTCGATTCCCCATACTTCTCGATGACTGGCTTTTGAATTTGTACGTAATTATGCCAGTAGGAAGTATAAAAGTCCTCCGTTTCATAGGAGGAAGTGGCAGGGAGGACCAAATCGGCAAACTGTGCCGTTTCTGTTAAGAATAAATCATGCACGACCGTGAATAGGTCTTCTTGCATCAGGCCCTCTTTAACCTTGTTGGCATTGGGAGCGACAAGGGCCGGATTGGAGCTGTATACAAATAAGGAGCGAACAGGATTTTCCTTTGCTAAAAGGACTTGACCGATTTGATTCATGTTAATGGTGCGAGTGGCTTTGTTTCGCAAAAGATCCGGACGCTGCAGGGCATGGGTGTTAAAGGCCAAATAACCAGAGTTTCCTTTCATGGCACCACCACCTTTAATAGTCCATTGACCGGTAAGAGCGGGAAGGCAGGCGATGGTCCTAACAGCCATGCCGCCGTTATCGTGATGTTGCAGGCCGTTGCCGATTCGAACGAACGATGGTTTCGTCTGGCCATACATCCGGGCTAATGTATAAAGGTCTTCAAGGGGAATGCCGGTGATCGTTGATACGGTTGCCGGGTCATATTGGCGGACATGCTCACGTAATTCGTCAGAGCCCACGGTATAGGTGTCCAGGAAGAGCTGGTCGACCAGATTTTCGGCATATAAGATATGCATGATGCCAAGGGCCAGTGCACCATCTGTACCGGGCAGGATGGGGATGAACCAGTCAGCCCACTTTCCGGTCTGGTTTTTATGGACATCGATGACCACCACCTTGGCGCCGTTTTTCCGGGCCTGCTGGGCAATTGTCACCTGGTGCATATTTGTGCTCACGGCGTTAATGCCCCACATGATGAAAAGTTTTGTATCAATTGTTTCTTCCGGATCGATTCCGAACGAACCGCCCATCGTATATTGGTAGCCGACAGAGCCGGCTGCGTTACAAATGGAACGCTCCAGCCTGCTTGCGCCTAGTCTATGGAAGAAACGTCGATCCATGCCTTCTGCACTTAGGTTCCCCATGTTTCCATAAAAACTGTAGGGAAGGATGCATTCGGGGCCATGCTGATCAATCAAGTTCTTCCACTTTGAAGTGATCATATCAATCGCTTCATCCCAGCTGATTGGGGCGAACTGGCCACTCCCTTTAGGGCCGATTCGCTTTAATGGCTGCTGAAGTCGTTTCGGGTCATATAGGCGGGCTGTCATGTTCCGGACCTTATTGCAAATGTTACCTTTAGTTGCCGGATGATTGGGGTCACCCTGGACTTTTATGATTTTTCCGTCTTTTTTGTGAAGGAGTAAGCCGCATTGGTCGGGGCAATCAAGGGAGCAAACGGATGGGAAGATCCCGTCCAGTTGTTTGGTATAAGGTTGCATGATATCGTCTCCTTTTAATCTGAAATTATATTTTTATCTCAATAGTCTATTAATTCAAGATTTTAATAGTTTTGGCAATTAGAAAGAACTACACTTATGTTTTTTTTTCTGATAAGCTTACTTTAATAAAATGGGCCTTCTTTAAGGAAGAGCCTTAAGTAATGGGGGATGAATCTTTGGAATATGGAGCAATAGTATCAATTGTCATTTATATGGCAGGCATGCTGTTAATCGGTTATCTGGCATACCGCAGGACCGCTAACTTAACGGATTACATGCTTGGAGGAAGAAACTTGGGTCCCGCTGTGACCGCCTTAAGCGCTGGTGCTTCCGACATGAGTGGCTGGTTACTGATGGGCCTTCCTGGTGCCATGTACTTGAATGGCTTAAGTGCAGGGTGGATTGTCATCGGATTGTCAGTCGGCGCATATCTAAACTGGTTATTTGTTGCTCCAAGACTTCGTACATATACGGAAATAGCAAATAATTCTATAACTATACCAGATTATTTGGGGAATCGTTTTAAAGATCATTCCCGAATTTTAAAAGTGGTTTCAGCTTTAGTCATTTTAATCTTTTTTACCTTTTACACATCTTCCGGTATGGTAGCTGGCGGGGAGCTTTTCCGGACGGCGTTTAACCTGGATTACCGATATGGGATTTGGCTGACGGCGAGTGTCGTCATTCTTTATACGTTATTCGGTGGTTTCCTTGCAGTAAGTTGGACGGATTTTGTTCAAGGAACAATCATGTTCATTGCCTTAATTTTAGTTCCTGTCGTCACAATTGTAAATATAGGTGGATGGACGCCTACCTTTACTGAAATAAAGTCGATTGACCCGACCCTTTTGCATGCGTTTGAAGGAATGTCGACAATTGGAATCATTTCTTTACTGGCTTGGGGGCTAGGTTATTTTGGTCAGCCGCATATCATCGTTCGCTTCATGGCGATTTCATCCGTGAAAGAATTGAAGAGTGCCCGCCGAATTGGCATGGGTTGGATGGTTTTTGCCATTGTAGGTGCCATGTTCACGGGATTGGTTGGCATTTCCTATTTCAACAAAACAAATGCGCCTTTAGGAGAAGCGAATGCAGAGTCTGTGTTCATCATCCTTTCGAAAGAGCTTTTCCCGTCTTTAATTACGGGGTTCTTACTGGCAGCGATTCTGTCCGCAGTTATGAGCACGATCGCTTCTCAACTGTTGGTTTCGGCGAGTGCGTTGACGGATGATTTCTATAAACAGTTTATTCGTCCGAATGCATCCGATAAGGAACTAGTCTTGGTCGGTCGGTTGGGAGTATTATTGATATCTGTGATAGCCCTTGCTTTGGCGTTCAATCCGAGCGGTACTATTCTAAAGCTGGTTGGGTATGCCTGGGCAGGTTTCGGCTCGGCATTCGGACCTGTCATTTTACTAAGCTTATTCTGGAGAAGAATGACAAAGTGGGGAGCGCTGGCAGGCATGATCGTCGGTACGGTAACGGTAATCGTATGGGAATCCATCGACAAGTTAGCGGAAGTCTACGAAATTATTCCTGGCTTTATCGCAGGTACGCTTGCCGTCGTGATTTTCAGTTTGTTATCGACGAAGCCTTCTAAAGAAATAGAGGAAGATTTCAATCAGGCTGTAAAAAACCTATCATAAACGTTCCCCTGTTGAAAGAGATGGCTGAATGGCGTTTTAGGCAATAAGAGAAACATGCTATACTAGCTGTAAAGTCCTTATGTGTAGAACATAAGGACTTTTTTTGAGTAAGTTGGTAATACTAACTCAAAAATCTACTACAAAGGATAAACAATGAACCATTCACATAAAGTTGCAGGTAAGATAGCTATTATTTATATGATTACAGGGGCAATATGGATTTTTGTTACGGATTATATATCAATGAGCCAAGCGAAAGAGAATGTTCAGACATATGCGATGTTCCAGCATTCAAAAGGGTGGGTGTACATCTTGATAACCGGGGTTATTCTATATCTCATCACCCGGTATTGGACAGGGAAAATGCTGGACTCACAAAGGGAATTCAATTTGAAGGATGAGCAATATCAATCCTTGTTCAAGCATAACCCTGATAGTGTTCTCGAATTGGATCTGGAAGGACGAATCGTGTCGATTAATCCGAAAGCTGAAACATTACTAGGTGCTCAAAGTGAGACACTAAAAGGAAAGCATGTGGAGCATCTCATACATGTGAGTGAAAGTGAAAGAAGATATTTCGCAAGGTCACTTGAAGGGGAAGCGGTCAAGTTTGAGATGAACCTTCAGAATGTGATGGAAGAAGAAAGAATCATGCGTGTGACCTTTTTACCGATCATTGTACATAAAGAGCTGCTTGGAATTTATGCCATCTTTCGGGACATCACCGATTTACGACGTGAGGAGGAATTGATGCTCATGTCTGAAAAGTTGTCCGTCATTGGGCATCTCTCGGCAGCCGTTGCCCATGAAATAAGAAATCCACTAACATCCTTAAAAGGGTTTGTGCAATTAATGGACATGACTAAAGAAGTGAATCCATTGCACACTGATATCATGTTGAAGGAAATTGACCGAATCCATATTATTTCGAGCGAGTTGCTTGTCCTAGGGAAGAAACAGGATGTCATCTTCCATCTGCTTGATCTTGAGGAATGTCTGATGGAAGTATATACGTTCATGAAAGCTGAAACGAATTTCAACAGTATTGAAATGAATATAGAAGTGAAAGAGACCTGCCCGGTATCAGTCATGGCCGATTCGATGGAGCTGAAACAGCTATTCATCAATATTATCAAGAATAGCATTGAGGCTGTTAGTGAGAATGGTAAAATTGATATATCCCTGCAAATCATGGATGAGCATGCTTTGGTCATTGTGAGAGATAATGGAATCGGGATGGAGCCAGAGCGCTTGGAGCATATCGGTGAACCTTTTTATTCGTTAAAAGAAAAGGGAACGGGAATCGGGCTTACCATCTGTCAGAAGATCATTCACCGGCTAAAAGGTGAGATGCGGTTTGAAAGTGAAAAACATAAAGGGACGACCGTGACAATTAGGATTCCATTGGCTACTACCCTATAACAAATGGTACTATAAAGAATAGGAAAAGTTTTTTTATTAAAGGAGAACGATATGAGCGAATTACCAGTATTAGTGAACGATAGAAAGCCATTTATCCAGGAGGTCTGGAAAAAGTCAGGCTTTGCACAACTTACCCCAGTTCAAGCGAAAACGATTCCTGTCATTGCACAGGGAAAAGACATCATGGCCGAATCTCCAACGGGGACGGGAAAGACACTTGCGTATTTACTGCCATTGCTTGAAAAAATAGATCCTGACAAAAAATCCCCCCAAGCCTTGATCTTGGCGTCATCACGTGAATTGGTGATGCAAATCAATGAAGAAGTCCGGATTTGGTCAGAAGGAAGCGGTATTTCTGGAGCAGCATTCATCGGTGGTGCCAATGTGAAACGTCAGTTGGATAAACTGAAGAAGCATCCACAGGTCATTGCGGGAACACCGGGCCGTGTCTATGAACTGATTGCCCAAAAGAAATTGAAGATGCATGAAGTGAAAACGATCGTACTCGACGAAGGCGATCAATTGATCATTCCCGAGCATATGCAAACGATTAACAATATTATCAAAACAACGCTTAAGGATCGCCAAATCATGGTATTCTCGGCAACTCTTCCTGAAGAAACGGAAAAAGTGGCCCGAGGTTTCATGAATGAACCTGAATTGATCAAGGTCGACAAAAGTGAGAAAATGGAGTCAAAAGTCGATCATCTTTATTTTGTAGTCGAAAGACGTGAAAAGTCCAAGATCCTGGAGAAAATCACAAGACTGAAAGATGTGAAGGCTTTGGCCTTTCTAAACGATATTGCCGAGCTTAGCGTGTTACATGAAAAGCTAAGTTATAAAGGCATTGAAATGGGAGTCCTTCACGGTGAATCGAATAAAGTCGATCGTGAAAAAGCGTTGCGTAAGCTTCGTTCGGGAAAATCACCGATGTTGATCGCAACGGATGTGGCGGCACGCGGACTCGATATCAAGGGACTAACGGCTGTCGTTCATATTGATATGGCGGAAAGTATTGATCAATATGTTCATCGGTCTGGCAGAACGGGACGTGCGGGTGCGGATGGTACGGTCATCTCGATCGTGACGGAACGGGAAGAGCGGGAGTTGAAAAAAATGGCTCGCGAACTTGAAATCCCCTTAACGAAGGTCGATTTCTATGGTGGAAACATCGTAGTAGAAGAATAGGCAGGAAGAATAGAGATGGCCATAAAGGCTGTCTCTTTTTTTTAAGATTTAATCGTTTGAATTAGAATTAGTGAACTAATAAACTAGTATTTCAGATGGATTGTCGCTTATATTGAAAACGCTTCCAAAATTAGTTTTTTTAACATATGATAGATATAGTCAGGAGATAGGGGGAGTTAGTATGGGAGAGAAATATAAGCATATTGAAACCGCAGTGATTCATGAAGGATATGATTCAAAAGAGCATTTGGGAAGCTTGACCACACCTTTGTTTCAAACTTCAACGTTTACCTTCGATACGGCCGAACAAGGGGAAAATAGGTTTGCTGGGTTAGAAGATGGATATATTTACTCGCGGCTTGGAAATCCTACGGTCCGGGTACTTGAAGAGAAGATTGCGGCCTTGGAAGGCGGGGAAGCGGGTCTTGCCTTTAGTTCAGGGATGGCTGCCGTTTCGGCGGTTCTTTTTGCTTTGACCAAAGCGGATGACCATATTTTGTGTTCGAAAGGGTTATATGGTTGCACCTTCGGCCTCCTTCAGCTGATGGAAGAAAAATACCGGATCACCCATGATTTTTGTGAGATGGAGACAGAGGAACAGGTAAGGAGCATGATTCGTCCGAATACGACTTGCATTTACGTGGAGACGCCGATAAATCCCACGATGAAGATGATAGATTTGGCAATGGTCATGAAAGTTGCGAAGGAGAATGGTGTGCCTGTCGTGGTCGATAATACGTTCTCCACTCCATACTTACAGCGACCGCTGGAATTTGGCTGTGATATCGTCCTTCATAGCGCGACGAAGTACCTCTGTGGGCATGGCGATGTCGTGGCGGGCCTTATTGTCGGGAAAAGGGAATTTATTAATCAAGTAGCTATGACGACGCAGAAGGATATCGGAGGGGTTATTTCGCCATTTGATGCATGGCTGTTGCTGCGCGGCTTAAAAACATTGCCAGTCAGGATGGATCGCCACACAGCCAATGCAACGGAAATCTTTCGCAAGCTGAAAGAACACCCGAAGGTTAAAGCCGTCTATTACCCAGGTGACATAGAATCACAAGATTATCGGATTACGGAAAAACAGATGAAATCCGGTGGGGGCATGATTTCCTTTGAAATGGATGGGACAAAACAGGATGCCCAAAAATTCCTGAATAACTTGAAACTGATCAAGATCGCCGTCAGCCTAGGAGATGCCGAAACCTTGATCCAGCATCCCGCCACGATGACACACTCGGCCATCCCAAAAGAATCCAGAGAGCAAATGGGCATCAACGACCAGCTCATAAGACTCTCCGTCGGCCTAGAATCCTGGCATGACATCTGGTCTGACCTTGAACAGGCATTTTAGGGGTCTGACCCCTTTTATTTCCGGGATTATTTCCCGCGGTTCCTGATGAGGACAGTCACGGATAGGATCAGGATGATGCCTGCCAGGATATAGGATGTGGTGGTGATTGTCGGATGGGGCGTGCTGTTCCTTACGCCGATTCCGATGATGGCCCAGACGAAGACAAGCGGGTAGCACCAGTCCTTATTTTTGACTGCAAAAAGAAATGCCAGGGCTGTGGCTACCAGTAACAGAATAATCGTCCATGTCACGTCGGAAATCCCGAATCCATCCCAGCCAATATAGGTCAGGTAGTAGGAGATGTTCGCGATGGTTGCAACGCTTACCCATCCTAGATAGAAGGAAAAGGGCATCAAGTCGAGAAAGGCATGCCTCACTTTTATAATGTTTGTGTAAATGACAATCAAGGTCAGTAAAAGTGTAATGATGATGATAACGGATAACAGGAAGTATTCGTAATGCCAAGCCAAAAGCCAGGCTCCATTTAATACACAGCTTAAGGCGAACCAAGGGAAAGAGACCATATATGCGGGACTTTTTTTGTGTTTGCCCATAAACTGTCTGGCTACCCAGATGGCAAGAAGAAAATAAATCAATCCCCATATCGAAAATACATAGCCGGCTGGGGTAAAAAGAACGTCCAGTTTCCCAGAAACTTCCCCTGAGGTTTGGCCGTTGAAGGGAAGGTAATTAGCCAGGAAATTCATCGTGATGACGAACAGATAGGCAACAAGATTGATAAGTACAATAAGCATCTGTCTTCCTCCTTTGATAGTAATTGGGACATATTATCTTATTCCTCATAAATTGCAGAGATAACCTTTTTTAGCACATCGGAAGGAAGGAATCTTATTAGTGGAGAAAAGATGGTACAGGATCTGTAAAGGGATAAAGGTACACACGTCTAAAAAATAAGGACCCTGCTACTTTTATTGCAGCAATGTCCTTTAAAGGTATTAAATTAATTAGTGGAATTAGGATTTAGCGTTAACAACCGCTTCATCCTTTTTTTCGGGGGTTCCATATTCTTCTTTTAATATGGAATAATAGGCGCTGTCTAGTAATGTACCCTTCGTCATGTGGCTTTTACGGTGAATCCCTTCACACTTCATGCCTAAGCGATCCAATACTTTCCCGGAGGCACCATTTATCACATCACATTCAGCAAATACTCGCTCCAAATCCAGTACATGGAAGGCTAATTCCATTATTGATTTTCCCGCTTCAGTCATATAACCTTTTCCCCAGAAATTTCGGTTTAAAGTATAACCCAGTTCTCCACATTTGCTCGATTCATGCACTCTGAATTCGATAGCCCCAATCATTTTGTTGTTTTCTTTTAACACGATTGCGTATTTGCCGATAGGCTCTTCCAAGAAATAATTTGCTATGAAGTTCCTGGTTTGGTTCAAATCTTTATGTTGGTCATAAAGGAAACGTGTCGTCTCTTCATCAGATGTATATTCATACATATCTTCTGCGTCATCTAGCGAAACAGGACGTAATATGATGCGTTCACTTTCCATATGACTGTGCTGAACCATTAAAAGGTTTGTGTTTGCCATGAAAACCCCTCTTTTATTCTAAATTTTCCAATTACTATAACATAAAACATCTTTGCCTAGGACCCCATTGCTTTTGATGTAGGGAAGGAAAGACAAAAGAACTAATTTGTACAGATTTCAATAACCCTTGACGATTTTTGAAGTAGGATTTCCCTAACAAAAAAGGTAATAGTAATTTTGTATAGTGATCAACCTCTTTCCTGTACTATGTGCTTGCAACTATAGGTTCATTTTAGGATGGAAGTTTTACATCGTTGCTTTAGGATGTTAAACTAAATGAAGATTCATAATATTAGTTAGTCCTTCGGGGTCGGGTGAAAATCCCAACCGGCGGTGATGAAGCAATTCTAAGCCCGCGAGCCTGATAAAGGCAGGATTTGGTGAGATTCCAAAGCCGACAGTACAGTCTGGATGGGAGAAGGACGTGTGAAACCCAAGTGTATGCTATACGTATGCCTATTTTTTCAAATGTTGAAATGATGGGTTTATTAGCTATACAATTTTTTCACTCATTTCTCCTGCTAACTCCTTAGGTCATCCTAAGGGGTTTTTTATATGTTTATAAAAGGGGGAAAACTATGTTTACTGGAATCATCGAGGAAATCGGTACTGTTCATTCCATAAAAAAAGGAATAAGCAGTATGCAATTGTCCGTTCAATCTGAGAAAGTCCTTGAAGATGTCCACATTGGAGACAGCATATCCGTTAATGGAGTTTGTTTGACGGTGACTTCTTTCACGAAAAGTTTGTTTACGGTCGATGTGATGCCGGAAACGGTAAAAGCGTCATCGATTCGGACAGTAAAGCCTGGTTCAGAGGTGAATCTTGAACGGGCGATGAGTGCTCAGGGACGTTTCGGGGGCCATTTCGTTTCAGGTCATATCGATGGAACGGGCACGATTCTGAAAAAGGAACGAAAAGAAAATGCGGTGTATTACGTGATTCAATTGGAAGAAGGTCTCAGTACATACTGCATTCCAAAGGGATCTGTCGCCATTGACGGGACAAGCTTGACGATATTCGGCATTGAGGGAAATCTATTGACTGTATCACTCATACCCTTGACCCATCAGGACACCATATTGGGCAGAAAGGCGTCAGGCGATATCGTGAACATTGAAAACGACATGTTAGGAAAATATATTATACATCAAATGAAAAAAAGCGAATCAAAACCAGGTCTGGACTTAGCATTTTTATCTGAACATGGATTTTAATAAAAGGCGGTGTAAAGGATGTTCCATACAATTGAAGAAGCGATTGAAGATTTGAAGGCTGGAAAAGTAGTCATTATTTCCGATGATGAAGACCGCGAAAATGAAGGTGATTTCGTGGTGCTGGCAGAAAAAGCGACACCAGAAGCAATCAATTTTATGGCAACACATGGCCGTGGTCTGATTTGTACGACCATTACCGAACAATTGGCGGAAAAATTGGATTTGCACCCCATGGTCAGTGATAACACCGACCATCATGGGACGGCATTCACCGTCAGTGTGGATCACAAAAGTACGTCTACAGGAATCAGTGCGTTCGAACGTTCGTTGACCATCCTGGAGCTTTTGAAGGAAGATTCGGTGGCCGAGGACTTTCAACGCCCTGGCCATACGTTCCCGCTAATAGCGAAAGCCGGGGGTGTGCTGAGCCGGACCGGACATACGGAAGCATCAGTGGACTTGGCCAAATTATGTGGGGCTGCTCCTGCAGGTGTCATTTGTGAAATCATGAATGAAGATGGAAGTATGGCACGCGTATCCGACCTGGAAATAATCGCTGAAAAATTTGGCCTTACATTCATTACGATCGCGGACTTGGTAAAGTACCGTAAACAAAAGGAATCATTGCAAGAACACATATACATTCAAAACGCGTAACGTCCGTTTATAAACTGAGGAGGAATTAGACATGGGGAAAATTATCGAAGCACAATTAATCGGATCAGGACTGAAAGTGGGAATCGTGGTCGGAAGATTCAATGAGTTCATTACAAGCAAGTTATTAGGTGGGGCAATGGATGGTCTTAAACGTCATGGTGTGGACGAAGATGACATCGACATCGCTTGGGTGCCAGGAGCATTCGAATTGCCGCTCATTGCCAAAAAGCTGGTGAACACAGGCAAATACGATGCAGTGATCGGGCTAGGGACGGTCATAAGAGGTTCCACTACGCATTATGATTATGTCTGCAATGAAGCGGCGAAAGGCATGGCTTCCGTTGCCTTGGATACAGGTGTTCCGGTCATTTTCGGATTATTGACGACCGAAAACATCGAACAGGCCATTGAACGCGCTGGTACTAAATCAGGCAACAAAGGGTACGAAGCTGCCGTTAGTGCCATAGAAATGGCCAACTTAGGAAAACTGATTGAACAGTAAAAGACCAAAAAGCCGCGGATAGGGGAATCCTATCTGCGGCTTTTTTTATTTTTCGGTGACTATTAGCTTTTTCAGGTTCTTCAATAGTTCTTCAAAACTGGTGAAGTTGTTTTCCATTTGGTTAATGAGTGTATTTTGATCCACCACACTCGCCGCGACTTCTTCAAGGGAAGCGGCATTTTCTTCTACGATACTGGCGACAGTGGTGACTTCACTTGTAGCCGCACTTGAATTTTGGGTCAAAGCCTGAAGCATGGTTTGAAGGTTGATCGATTGTTCCATGACTTGGAGCGTGTTTCCTTCCATCTCTTTGAAAACATGTTCGACATCGACCGATTTTTTCTTTATCATGCCTGCAACGTCCAAGCTTTGATTGACTCCGTCTGTGACTTCATTCGATTTAATAGAGATATTGTTTAAGATTTGTTGTATTTGATTGGTCGCTTGTCGGCTGTTCACAGCAAGCTTCCTGATTTCATCTGCAACCACGGCGAAGCTCTTTCCATGTTCTCCAGCTCTCGCGGCTTCAATGGATGCATTTAGGGAAATTAAATTCGTTTGTTCGGAAATATCTTCAATTGTTGCCAAAATCGTTTGAATCTGTTTGTTTTGCTGATTCAATTCTTCCATGAGGAAGGCTGATTGTTTAGCCTTTTCCCCAACCGATAATATATCTTGGGCAAGGGCAACCATTGCCTGGCGGCCGTCCTTGGTACTTGTTTCATTTTCCATCGTATGGCTTTTCATTTGATCGGAGGCATGGGTGGCTTTCTGGATTTCGCCATCGAATGAATCGATGGAATCTTTCACCTCGTTGACACTTAATGCCTGGGACTCAATATTCTTGGAGACTTCCATGAAGGCATTCGTAATTTCCTTAGAAATATTGCCGGTGACTCGGACATTTGCTTGAAGCTCATTGTAAAAGTCAGTCAATCCACGTACCGATTTGGTGATTTCATCAAGCATGTCTTGTGTCTCGGCTTCTGTCTGTCTGCTCTTTGCCAACGCTGCCAAGGCTGCATTAATGGATACACTTCCGATTAAACTAAAAATGATGGATAGAACGGCCGTTAAAATAAATAAAAGTATGATTCCAAGTATCGAACCACCTTGATCAGATATATTATCGGAAAAGGGTTCCGACCATAATAACAGATAAGTCAGGAACAAAGAATACAGGACCACGTACAAAATGACATGATAATAATCATAGTAAATGGATGTAAACAGAAGTCCTATGAATAACAGGCTCAGGGAAAAAAGGCTGTTTGATTGAATGACGATCGCCGCAAATAAAAGACTGATCATAATGCCAAAAATATAGGGAACCACGAGTGTCCATTTATCCTGCTTAATCAAAATGGCTGCCACAATGGTAGGGATAATACTGATAAGGGCAAGGATTCCGATGTTTAGCGGTGGAATTCCGACGGTGAATGAAAATATGAGACCTACAGCAATCATGAAGTATGTGAAGACAAGGATGGCTGAGTGTCTTGAGTTATTAATAATTTTTCTTGATGCACTTTCTGATCTGAATTGATACATTGTCATACCTCGATTTCTATTTAGTAACTTAACTATATTACGATGTAAATATTAAGAAATAAAGGAAAAAAATGAGGAAGTGCGGATTTTTTTTGCGTTCACAGCGGTTTTGGGTGGAACCATGTTAAAATAGTCGGATGTGATTATGCTACAATTGTAAAGATTGCAATTGAAAATCATTTCTTAGGGAAAAGTAAATATATCAGTTTTTAGGAGGGGTTTATGTGTACTATCTTTTTACACATAATGATTTAGACGGTGTCGGCTGCGGAATCGTAGCGAAGCTTGCATTCGGGGAAGACGTGGTTGTCAGTTACAATTCCATCGGCCGCCTTAATCAGAATGTAGAAGCATATCTTGAACAGGCAAAAATCGAAGATACATTGATCGTTACCGATCTTTCGGTAAATGAAGATAATGAAAAATTGATAACACAATTCGTTGAAGATGGAGGTCATGCGCTTTTAATCGACCATCATAAATCGGCATTGCATTTGAATGAACATGACTGGGCATCGGTTACGGTGGAACAGGAAGATGGGAAACAAACGGCAGCGACGTCTTTATTCTATCAATATGCGGTGGATCAAAAATGGTTGGAACCATCACAAATCTTCGCTGAATTCGTGGAATTGGTCCGTCAATATGATACCTGGGAGTGGCAGGCAAATAATAATCTAACGGCAAAACGGTTAAATGACCTGTTCTTCATGATCCCGATTGAAGAATTTGAAACGAAAATCGCACATAAGCTCTCATCTGCTGACACCTTCACGTTTGATGAAGTCGAACAGACTCTTTTGGGTGTGGAAGAAAGTCGTGTGGATCGGTACATAAATAGAAAAAAAAGAGAAGTGTATCAGACTACGGTCGGTCCCCATACGCTTGGGGTGGTCCATGCCGAGTCTTATCATTCGGAATTGGGAAATGAATTATCGAAAGAATTTTCTCACCTGGATTATATTGCGATCCTTATGGTCGGAAGTAAAAGAATCAGTTTCCGGACGATCCATGATGATATCGATGTTGCGGAAGTTGCAGGGAAATATGACGGGGGAGGCCATCAAAAAGCGGCTGGCTGCACGATGTCCGAAAAAGCATACAGCCAATTCGTCGAAAAGACCTTCTTCTCTGAACCAATTAAACGCGATGCTCATAAAAACCAGTTGAATGTTAAGAATTCACCAGATGGTTGCTTGTATTCGACCAGAGATAAGCAGGATATCTTCATTTATGAGAATGATGAAGAAGAAGAGTGGAACATTGAAGTGAACGGTAAAGAAGTGAAGAAATCGTTCGATACCTTCGAGGAAGCTGAAAAATACATGAAGCGTAAATACGCAGCATGGCTTGCCAATGATGAAAGGTACGAAGAGTTTGTTAATAGAGGGTAATGAAATGAAGCTGTCCAAATGCTGGACGGCTTTTTTCATACTTAATTTATAGAGGCCTTTTTACCTAAAAATACTTGACAAAAGTTTCTAAATGCAGAATAATCTTATTGTTAAGTGAATGATAACGATTATCAATTTCAACGTGAAAGGGGCGATGACGAATACATGCGGATGAACGTTAGTAACGTTGAAGTTGGTTACGATAAAAAAGTGATCGTAAACGGCCTGACAATTGACATTCCCGATGGTCAAATCACTACCATTATAGGATCGAATGGATGTGGAAAGTCCACATTATTGAAGGCCTTAACAAGAATTATCCCTTATCAAAAAGGCCAAATTTTTCTTGATGGAGCCGAAATACAAAAGAAAAATACAAAAGAGTTGGCAAGGGAACTTGCCATATTACCTCAAACGCAGGATAGTGCTGTTGGGCTGTTGGTGGAGGAACTGGTTTCTTATGGACGATTTCCATACCAAACAGGCTTTGGAAGCTTAAAGAAAGAAGATAAAGAAATCATCGACTGGGCCATGAGGTCTACCAATACCTATGAGTTCAGGCACAACTCCGTAGATGAACTTTCCGGAGGCCAAAAACAACGGGTTTGGATTGCTCTGGCGCTTGCACAAAATACAGACATCATTTTCTTGGATGAGCCTACAACCTATTTGGACATGGCACATCAGCTCGAAGTGTTAGAACTTTTGCAACATTTAAATGAAAAAGAGAATCGAACCATCGTGATGGTTTTACATGATTTAAACCATGCAGCGAGATTTTCCCATTTTATGATTGCGCTTGAGAGCGGGACTTTAATAAAGGCCGGCACACCAGAAGAAGTGATGATACCAGAGGTTTTGAAGAAAGTGTTCAAGATTGACGCAGAGATCAGTAAGGATCCTCGCACCAATAAACCAGTATGCATTACATATGATTTAATAAAAGGAGAATGAACATGAAAAAATGGCTTTTATTTATAGTTGCTGCTTTAATGGTTATTTTATCGGCTTGTGGAAATGATGATTCAAAGACTAAAGAAACATCTGATGGTAAGGATGATACAAAAAAATCGGGTACGATTAGTTATAAATCAGAAAATGGTACAGTTAAAGTTCCTGCTGATCCAAAGCGTGTTGTCGTTTTATCATTGTTTGTGGGCGATTTAATGGAAATGGATGTTAATGTAGTGGGGATGGATTCTTGGTCAAAAGACAATCCGGATTTCGCAAAAAAATATCCAGATGCTGAAGTTGTCGCAAGTACGGATTATGAGAAAATCATTGAACTTGATCCAGATTTGATCATCGGATCGAATGATGTGGAAGACGTTAAGAAATTAAAAGAAATTGCGCCAACGGTTATCTTCACATACGGTGCTTTAGATTATATCGATCAACGTATCGAAGTCGGTAAAGTGATCAATAAAGAAAAGGAAATGAATGCGTGGGTAAAAGATTTCCAAGCACGTTCAAAAGTTGTGGGAGACAAGATCAAAGCTGAAATCGGGGAAGATGCTACGATTACGGTTGCTGGTAACTCTGATAAACAAATCTATTTATTCGGGGATAACTGGGGCCGCGGAACGGAAATCCTATATCAAGAAATGGGATTGAACATGCCAAAGGCTGTTAAAGATGTGGCACTAGAGCCTGGTTACTTTGGGATTTCCGAAGAGGTATTAGGTGATTATGTTGGGGATTACTTGGTCCTTAATCTAGTGAAAGAAGGACAAGATACTTCATTCATGGACTCAACTTGGTACAACAATATACCAGCGGTTAAAAATAAAAAGGTGTTTTATGCGGAAGGTTCTGCGTTCTATTTTGCAGATGCCCATTCTTTCGATAAACAACTAGACTTCTTCGAAAAATCTTTCTTGGGTAAATAAGGGGAGATTTTAATGAAGATCTCCTATTCTATTATAAGTAAGATGGTTATATCGTTCATTGTATTGTTGGTGATCATGATCATGTCTTTAGGATATGGTGCAGCGAATACGAGTTTCCGAGAATTATATGAAGCTGTCATCGGACAAAGTGGGGGACCTTATTATGATGTTCTAAGGGAAATACGCCTCCCACGTGTCATCGCAGCCTTCTTTGTAGGTGCCGCTTTAGCGGTTGCCGGTGCGATCATGCAAGGGATGACAAGAAACCCTCTTGCCGATCCGGGTTTACTAGGTTTAACTTCAGGTGCCAATTTGGCTCTTTCACTTGTTTTGGCCTTCATTCCTGGCATCACCTTCTTAATGCTCATGTTCAGTTCTTTTATAGGGGCAATGATTGGCATGCTACTTGTATTTGGAATAGGTGTAACGTCGAGAAACGGTTTTTCTCCCTTGAAGCTTGTATTAGCAGGGGCGGCCGTTTCTCTGTTTTTACAAGCCATTTCAAGTGGTGTAGCGATTCTTTTTAATGTATCGAAAAATGTTAGCACGTGGACGGCTGGTGGATTGATCAGCACGACATGGGATGCTTTGATCATCGTCCCCTTCATCATCTTTGGATTGGTGTTAGCGATTGTCTATAGCAAACCATTGACGGTCCTGAGTTTAAACGAAGAAGTAGCGAAGGGACTCGGTCAAAAAACGAAGAAAATCAAAGTCATTCTCATGTTCGTGGTCATTGTTTTAGCAGGGACGGCAGTGGCCCTGATAGGGAACTTATCCTTTGTAGGTTTATTTATCCCACACATCGTCCGGAAGATCGTCGGTGCCGATTATCGCTCGATTATCCCGATGTCCATCATCATCGGGGGGGCCTTTATGGTGTTCACAGACTTCATTAGTAGAATCATCATTGCTCCTTTAGAATTACCGATCGTTGCATTGGTTTCCGTCATTGGTTTTCTATTCTTCTTGGTTTTAGTGAAGAAAGGAGGTCGTACTTTCTTTGCGTAAAAATAATAAAATACGTTTGATATATAGCCTGACGATCCTCTTGCTGATTTTAAGTATTGTAGGAGGAATCAGCTTAGGACCTTCTTCAGTGGGAATCTCTCAAATCATTCCGACTATAGTAGGGGAGGGAACTTTTAAAGAGGAATTCATTCTGTTTTCGATTCGACTTCCCCGTGTCCTGGTTCTTACCTTGGCTGGGATGTCGCTGGCTTTATCTGGTGCTATTTTACAGACTTTGACAAAAAATGATTTAGCTGACCCAGGTATTATCGGTATAAATGCTGGGGCTGGCGTTTCCATTACCTTATTTTATTTGTTAGTCGACGCCAACTTGGAAGCCTTTACCTATCAGCTACCGGCAGTAGGATTCTTGGGAGGACTGCTTACAGCAGGTCTCATCGTTCTGTTCACATTGGATAGGAAACACGGCATCCAACCGATAAAGCTAGTGTTGATGGGGGTTGGATTTGCTTCCGCTTTATCAGGGTTGATGATCATCTTGGTTTCCAGTGCCAAACAAGAGGATGTCCAATTCATTTCCAAATGGCTTGCTGGAAATATTTGGGGAGCGGATTGGCCCTTTATTTTTGCCCTTCTTCCATGGCTTTTAGTAGCGATACCCATCTTGCTATGGAAACAAAAAGCGATGAATTTACTGGCACTTAATGAAACCATAGCGAAAGGGCTTGGAGTTTCCCTTAATCGAGACCGGGGTCTATTGCTCATCATTGCAGTAGCCTTAGCTGCGTCCGCAGTTTCAGTTGTCGGAAGCATTAGTTTCATCGGATTGATTGCCCCTCATATCGCCAAACAACTGGTTGGTTCAAAGCACCAAAACTTCTTGTTTTTATCGCCAATCATTGGTGCGGTCATCTTAGTTTTCGCTGATACTTTGGGGCGTATCATTTATAGTGAACAAACGATTCCTGCTGGCATTATCGTGGCTATTATCGGGGCACCTTACTTCTTATATTTATTAAGAAAAACTGCTTAAGCATGTTTCGGACCATACACTAGAAAAAAACAGGTCTCCGATATCGGAGCCTGTTTTTTTCTATCTTTTTAATGGCACTGGATGGACGATCGTACGGGAATTTTTTTGTGGCATGGATTTTTGACGGTGGAGAATCGCGTTGATTTCTCCGCCAATCACTAAGCTCAGTCCGCTCAGGTACAGCCATAACATAAGGATGATGACGCCTCCTAAACTACCGTAAGTAGACGAATAATTAGCGAAATTACTGACGTAGAATGAAAACCCGATGGAGATGACGAACCATAGGATGGTCGCTGTCACTGCGCCCGGAATGACGTGTTTGAATGGAAAGGTCTTATTCGGTGCAAACCGGTATAAAAAGGCAAGCACGCAAGAGATAACCGCAATGGCGATAACCCATCGCAGTATGCTGAATAAGGTTTGTGTTTCTTTCGGAAGAGAAACGACTTCTTCCATTAAATTAATGAGCACTTTACCGAAAATAGGAAGAACCAGCATCACGCCAAAAGCGAGGACCAATCCTAATGTTAACAGGATGGAAATGAGGCGCGCCTTGATGAAATTACGTGTTTCTTCTACATCATAAGCGATGTTCATGGAATGAATGAATGCGTTCATTCCATTAGAGGCAGACCAGATGGTACCAAGGAAACCGAAAGTCAGTAGGCCGCCATTCCGTTCATTCAAAATCTTGATGATATTCTCTTCAATGACTCCCATCGTTTCGGATGGCATGAATGTCTTTAGAGTATCTATAGCTGTTTGCGTATCGATGTTCATATAAGGCAGGATCGATAGCAATAAAATAAGCAAAGGGAATAGTGCGAGTAGGTAATAGTAGGCCTGCTCAGCCGCCAGTCCCGTGACACGATCCTCTTTGACTTCCTTGATGAGTTTCTTACTAAAATCAATCGACTTATTCATTCGGGCATCACTCCTGAAAGGTTTCTTAGTTTATCTGCTTCTTTTCCCTCAGTTTGGATGTTTTAACCCTCATAACTGGAAATAGTGAAAAGTTGCCAGTTCTAATTGAATATTCAATGGGTGCCTCCGATATGCCTTGAAGGAGGATAACTAGTGGGAAATTTTTTGTGACGCTTCATCAACTAGTAAGCAAACTCGGGTGAAAAATGTGTTTGATCAATGTGAATGTTGATTTCCACTTCAGGCACTCGCTTTCCGCGGGCGGTCGGTGAGCCTCCTCGGCTTCGCCTGCGTTGTCTCCCTAGACACGCATTTCCCGCAGGAGTCTCGTACCTTCCGTTCCAATCCACTTTGCGTTATCATCAAGTAAAATATATTTATTCGAAATGTTTCGCGGGCAAAAGAGTATGGGTTGGATGATTAATCTAAGGGGACTTTTTTTAAAAGGTCGATGCCCTTTTGTCGACAAACTAAGGTCCAGACTTGCTGTCTGGACCTTTCTCGTTTAACTTTCTTTTTGGTGTTCTTTTTGGACTTTTGGCGGCGTCCATTTGAAGATTTTATTGAGGATCGTATAGATATGTTTGGATTCTTTCGTAAGAATTGGACCAAGAATCGCTAATGTCAACACGTACAATGCCGCAAACGGGGTGAGTATAGGCATTAAACCTCCGGCAATACCTAGGTTTGCAAGAATGATGGAGAATTCACCGCGTGATACGATGGTTAAGCCGATGTTGGCCGAGGCTTTATGGGATAAACCGGATTTACGTCCTGCAATCATACCAGCAATGAAGTTTCCGATGATTGTAATGATGACTGCTCCAAGAACCATCCATACAGCTCCACCAAGCGTTGTAGGATCGATACTTAATCCAAAGCTGAAGAAGAATATGGCTCCAAAGAAGTCTCTGAAGGGAATGACGAGCTTTTCAATACGGTCGCTATGTTCCGTTTCAGAAAAGACAAGACCGAGCAGTAATGCACCGATAGCTTCTGCAACGTGAATCGTTTCTGAGAAACCAGCGATAAAGAAAAGTAAGGCGAACACAACGATGATAAAAATCTCATCGGAGGTGATATTGAATAATTTATTGAGGAAACCGGATGCTTTACGGGCGATAACGAAAAATAACAGCATATATCCGATTGCAATAAACGTAGATAGAAGTGTTCCCCAAACTGAACCAGAGGAGCTTAATACCAAACCGGATACGACTGATAAATATACTGCCAGGAAAATATCTTCGAACATGATGATACCAAGGATAAGCTCTGTTTCGTTGTTACCTGTCCTTCTAAGGTCAACAAGCACTTTGGCAACAATGGCACTTGAGGAGAAACTGATGATTCCCGTCAAAATCAGGACTTCTTTAAGTGGGAGTCCCATGAGGAAACCATAGGCCAAGGCTAAACCAACATTGATGACAATGTAAATGGAACCGCCTGTCACGATGTTTTTTCCGGATTTCATTAGTTTTTTAACGGAGAATTCAAGTCCTAAATAAAATAGAAGGAATAGGATGCCGACTCTACCGAGGAAAGCAATAATTTCTTCACTTTCGATGAAACGTAGATCAATCACCCCGAAATGCGGGGCATGAGGTCCTACCAGCATGCCGACGATAATTAGGATGGGTACATTCGATATTTTAAATTTTCCTGCTATAAGAGCTGCGGCAGCAACCAATAACAGGGCGGTTCCTACCTCAAAGACTAAGTGATCCATTTGTACTTAGTCACTCCTTTCGTCGGTCAGTAATTCTCTAATCAGATTTTTGATATCTTTTCTCTCACCAGAAATGACAAGCGTATCGCCTGCAGCGATGATCGAATCCGGACCGGGGTTATTCAGTTGTTTTTTCCCTTTTTTAGAATGGGCAATAACGGTCACATTGTAATTGTTACGAATATCAATGTCACCGATTGTTTGATTAACGACTTTGGAACCTGGTTCCACTTTGAACCATTCGATGACCAAGTCCCCTAATGACATTTCGATTGTTTCGAGGGCCTGTGGTTTATAAATCATACCGCCTATGATGGACGCCATTTGACGTGCTTCCTGATCATTGAGTGTGATGCTTGAAATAACATCCTCATGATCGGTATCGAAGTGGTATAACTCCCTACGGCCATCATCGTGAATGACAATCACTAATTTTTCATCATTTCTCGTGATAATCTCGAATTTCTGGCCTATACCAGGAAGTTCGCTTTCTCTAATTTTCACTTGAATTCCTCCTTAAAATGGTGGTTTGAGATTACAAAATATAGAAATATGCTATAAATTCACGTCGATGATCGTCTTGAATTTATTCTCCTTGGAAATGCCAATGTATTTCAGTGTCTCAGATGGACTTGAATGATGATAATGCTTCTGGATCAAGGCGAGGGAAACCCCTTGCTTATAGGCGTGATATCCAAATGTCTTACGCATTGAGCTGGCCCCATACTTACCAATCAATCCGGCACCTTCCACGGCATCATGAATGATCCGGTGTGCCTGTTGGCGTGTGATCGGTTTTTTTGTCTTAGGTGATAAAAACAAAAATTGGCCTTCCATCACTTTCGAGTCCTTGATGTATTCTTGTAAAGCTGTGCGGACTTTCTGATTCAAATAGATTTGGATGACCTCGTCATTTTCCAAGCGTTGCTCATAAAACTCTTTAACTTTACCCGTTTCATCGAGAACGCTTGCCACGGTCACTTCCAACATCTCATTGATTTTCATCCCCGTATTGATCCCTAAAACAAATAACAAATAATCGCGGCTGGAGTGAGATCGCAAGTAACTTTTGATCTTGCTGATTTCATTGACATCCTTAAAGGCTTCTACATATTCCATAATTCTTCTTCTCCTCTTGCTAATGTAACTTAATTACATTATAACATAACTTATGTTACATTGCACACGTAGAGGTCAGGTTCTCCATCTTAGGCAAGCATATATTTAAAAGCTTGTCCCTTGCTGTTTCGCTTTCTGGTCTTGAAATTGTTTCGTGGCAAGCAGGGAGAACAGAAGGATGAGTTCGAATCCGTTCATGTATGCATCGCTTTTGATGGGGAGAGGAATAGCGCTACCGATGGTCATAATGACGGTGCCGACCAAATACCAGATCCATTTCTGTTTTCGCCAAATTACGAACGCGGAAACGATTAAAACGAGGGATACAATCAACACCATGACCGGCGGTCCACTTGATGCTGCTGCTTTGGCATAACTTAAAACCCCGTACTTCCATTCTGCATGCAACCTAAGGCCGAGCGTTTCAGTGAGTAGTTCATAGACTATAAGCGCTATCAATAAGATGTAGGTCATATACTTCACAAGCGAGATCTTGGCCCAACCTATGTCCGCTTTTCTAAGGGAATCCCAAGCAAAGAGAACCAATGTGGGTGTGAAAAGGGCATGGCCCCAATACCGAGCATAGCTGAACGATTCTAGAAAGGGCCGTGGTCCGATATACCGTCCGAATGCGAGCAGGGCATTATCCACCACCAGCCCGAAAATCACGAGTAAGAGAACGTTCGACGGAGAGACACATCCATACTTTTTAGCGAGGGAAACGGCCCATATGAAAAGGGCAACGTACCCGGCTAAATAGAAGAAATAGAGAAAAGTATCCATTCATGCAGCCTCCTTTTTATGTATTCTTTACTGAAAAGAATGGAAATATATCTTGCAAGGGAAAAAGGATTGAGGAAAATCTGAATTCCATTTCAGACATGAAAAAAAGGAACCCATATAAGGATTCCCTTTTTCCAAACCTTCAATAAACGGCTTTTTGTAATTTGGTTATGATTGCGAGTGAACGGCCTGTACCAATGGCAACGGACTCAAGTGGGCTATCCGCAAGTTCGACAGGTACGATAAGTTCTTTCATCAACCAATCTTGGACTCCGTTAAGGAGCGCCCCGCCACCGGAAAGGACGACGCCCTGGTCGACAATGTCCCCACTTAATTCAGGCGGGCAGTCTTCCAAAGTGGAACGGATGGCTTCAAGAATATGTAGCAATGATTCTTGAATGGCTTCTTGAACATCCGTGGATGAAATTGTAATCGGCTTCGGAAGGCCGGTGACAAGGTCGCGCCCCCTGACTTCCATGGTCAATGGAGAATGGTCGATGAGTGCGTAGCCGATTTCCATTTTTATTAGTTCGGCTGTCCGTTCCCCAATCAAAACGTTATGTTTTTTTCTTACATATTGACAGATATCTTCATCCAATTGGTCGCCGCCAATACGGATGGAGTTACATGAAACGACTCCACCATACGATATGATGGCAACTTCTGTGGTACCACCACCAATGTCCACGATGACATTCGCCGTGGGTTCTTCTACAGGCAATCCAGCGCCTATGGCTGCGGCTACAGGTTCTTCGATAAGATGGACTTGTTTGGCCCCGCAACTTCTAACCGCATCCTGGATGGCCCTTCTTTCAACGGATGTAGAACCGGATGGTGTACATACGACCACGTTCGGTTTACGGATCGTGAAGCCCATCTCTTTGCTTACCTTTTTCATGATTTCCTTAAGCATTTGTGCAGTCACGTCAAAATCAGCAATAACCCCGTCCTTCAATGGTCGGGTGGCCACAATATGACCAGGAGTTTTCCCAATCATATTCTTCGCTTCCAGACCGACTGCCAATACTTTATGAGTCACTATATCAATGGCCACGACTGATGGCTCATTAAATATGATTCCTTTATTTTTACTGTACACTAGTGTATTTGCCGTTCCTAAGTCTATACCTATTTCTGTATTTGATAACATCTAGTCACCCCTCCATAAGAGTTTTGACCCCTATATAATGATTCTACCTCTTATGGTAGGTTTATGGGGGTAGGAAATCGAGTAAAATTATGGAATGTCGACTTTCGCCTTATCATACAGGGAAAACATGACGAAATATAAAATGGCACTCATGATGGCGAGAAGGCTAATCATCGCGAATGTCCCCGTATATCCAATCCAACCGGTCATGGGGATGGAGAGGGGCGCCAGCATTCTACCAATGGTGAAACGCAAGCTTGAAGCCGCAAAATATTGGCCACGCATATGTGCTGGAGCCAGCTTTGAGACAAAACCTTGCTGAATGCCGGCCGTTAAAAGCTCTGCGATGGAAAATAGGGCAATGGCGATGAATAATCCCCAGACCCATTGGGTCGCACCAAATAGAATCATCGAAAAACCGTAAATCAGAGAAGAGAGGATGAATACATTTCTCTCTTTGTACATGGCGGCCCATTTCGTAACGGTGATGGTTAAAAGGGCCACGAACAATCCATTTTCAGCAAGCAAAAATCCGAAAATTTGTTCCTCCTGTAAGGTGAACGAAAATATGGACTGTGGGTCGACCATCTCATTAATATAGACGGGAAACAATAAATCCAGCTGCATGAACGTTTGGTAGACCAGGACCCCAGCGATGATGAAAAGAAGAAAGACCTTATCTCGGAAAATGATTTGATAGTCTCGTAGTTGATTCAGCAAAACAGAGAATCCACTTATCCTGTTTCCTTTTGCCTTTAGCTTTTTAGCTAGAGGAGCGGTTTCACTGACCCATGCTTGCAGGATGACCCCTAGCAGGATATTAATGATGGCAGCAAGGGCCAACAGTTCGAAGCGGTGGGTTGCATAAAAAATCCCCCCAAGGATCGGGCCTATGACCACGGCGATGTTGATGGAGGTATAAAAAACGGCGAAAACGCCACTGCGGTCTTTTTCCGGAATCACATCCGCGACCATGGCCTGACTGGCAGGATTATAAAAGGCACTGAATATACTCACTGCAGTGAAACTGATAAATCCGATGATTGGCGAATCAAGCCAAGGAGAGCTGGCCCATGCAAAGAATATGTACGCAAACCCTTGGCCAAAGGTGGAAAGGACCATCATCCGTTTCCTTCCGAATCGATCGGCACAATATCCCCCGAATAAATTGGCTACAACGGCAAAGAATTGCGAGAAAATGAGTAGCAATCCAGCGGTTGTTTTCCCAAACGATTCGGTAAAATAAATCGCAAGGAATGGGAAAAACATCCAAAATGATATATTGACGACAGATTCACCGGCAAGCCGAATCTTTAAGTTAGTATCCCAATCTCGTAAACGCATAGTAAATTCCCATACTTTCAGTTATTCCCTCATCATAATCAAAGATTGAAGGGAAGACAAGGCGGGGATAAGTTAGCAGGAATTAGTTATGGTAAGATATAAGTGGAATTTTAAAGGTAAGAAGGTTATTAATTTGAAAACATTCATATCGGATCATAAGAGTTTAAGAATGGGTTTTACCGCCCTATTAGCTTTCCTAGGGGGATACCTGTTCGAGATACTCGGCATCTATTTACCATGGATGCTCGGACCGTTATTCGTGGTGATGATTGCTAAAATCAAATGGGGACCTTCGATGTTGTGGTCCAAAACACTTAGAAGTACCGGCCTGATCATCCTCGGTTTGCAGCTTGGAAGTTCCTTCACGAAACAATCCTTGCATGAGATGACCGAGTATTTACCCGTCATGCTGTTTACAACGGTGGTCCTAATCTTGTTCACGGTGCTAACGGGTTTGTTCATTGGTAAGCGATTGAAACTAACGATGAGCACCTCGCT
Source organism: Peribacillus sp. NPDC097295 (assembly GCF_044761665.1). Taxonomy (NCBI): domain Bacteria; kingdom Bacillati; phylum Bacillota; class Bacilli; order Caryophanales; family Bacillaceae; genus Peribacillus; species Peribacillus sp. NPDC097295. Next base: position 189,198 of record NZ_JBIWCW010000005.1, on the reverse strand, counting down.
TCTTGGTAGTTTTCCGGGCGGCTTGTCCCAGATGGTGATCCTGAGTGAGGAAATCAAAGATAGTGATGAAACGGTTGTGGGTTTCATGCAGACGCTTCGGGTCATCCTCGTCATATCGATGGTTCCCTGGATCGTCACTCATGTGATGTCCGTTGATTCTGAAGCAACGGACATCATGACTAAAGGGACTTTCTTTTTGTTTGATTATGAATGGACCTTGGCTATTCTTCTGATTGCAGCATTGTTCTTATTCATCTTCATTGCCAGAAAGATTCACTTTCCGCTTCCTTTTCTATTAGGCCCGCTCATCGCTGCGGCCCTGTTCAATTTGACAGGATCTGAGGCACCACAAATCCCAGGCTTCTGGTTGAACCTATCACAGCTTTTGATTGGTGCCCATCTAGGCTACACACTAAAGGTCGATAACCCAAGGCTTTTCAGGAAGATGTTCGCCGTTGTATTGGTAAGTAATGTCTTGCTCATTGGTTTTTGTTATTATTTAGCGATCCACTTTTCCCCCATCCTTTCCCTTCCGGAAAGCGAATTGTTTTTAAGCATGGCACCCGGCGGAGTGGCGGAAATGGCGGTCACGGCCATGTCGGTTTCTGTCGATGTTTCCGTGGTCACAAGCTTTCATTTATTCAGGATTTTATTCATCTTATTTTTAGTCTCGCCCCTCATCAAAGTGCTGGATAGCAGAAAGGACATGGGGAGAAGAGGATGAAGAAATAGAGAAGAAAGACGCCGATTGGCGGTCCTTTTAGACTGTAGACAAACTCGATGAAAAATGTGTTTGTCAATTAGAACGTTGATTTCCACTTCAGGCACTCGCTTTCCGCGGGCGGTCGGGGAGCCTCCTTGGCTTCGCCTGCGGTGTCTCCCCTAGACGCGCATTACCCGCAGGAGTCTCGTACTTTTGGTTCCAATCCACTTTGCATGATCATCAAGTAAAATCTATATATTCGAAGCGTAAAGAAACGATTGAGTATGTTTCGCGGTCAAAAGAGTATGGGGTGGATTAATTTAAGGGACTTTTAAAACATGCGATGCCCTTTTGTCGACAAACTGGAAGGACGCCGATTGGCGATCCTTTTATGTTGTAGTGAAAAAATGACTTGCCTTACGAATATGACAATCTACTTTTATCATACCTTTAGACAAAAGATGAAGGTATGTGATCATGTGAAGAGGAAAAACCAAATTGTGTTTTACACGGTTAAAGGATCAACGATCAAGAACTTCTTGATCATTGATATGATAATGGGTACAGGAATATATTATGTGGTCAAAATGATTTCTACAAGCGTGTTAATGGGGATGATAGGGAGTTATGTTGGATCGGAGGGGATTAAAAGGATACCTAAGTTCGCTAAAAATAAATGAACGTAGAAAACCATTAAGCTACCATTTGGTAGCTTTTTCAATGGTCTTTATTTCTGGAAACTAGTGATTTCCCCCTTAAATAGCAACGTTAAATATAAAACTTACATGTTTTGTCCGATTCAACCCTCGTAAGAAATTCTTCTTATTTCCTTGTTTTTTTATATGTATCCCTTATTCAACTAAGGCAAGGTTAGTAGAATAAGGGAATTGACTCTTTCATGTCGCGTTTTAAACATTATTTGACAAGATAAAAACTCTTTTAGCTCTTATCTTGTCAAAAAAATTGTCGTATTTTTACTTCTTGTTCTTCTTCTTATCCTTCTTATCTTTATCCTGCGTATTAAAGAAACATTTTTCACATAGAACAATAATCTCTTTCTCTTTGTTTTTTTTGTTTTGACCCACTACAATCCCTCCTATCTTCGGTTCCCTATCATATTATTAAGGAAGGACAAGTTTTGCCACTCTGCTTTATAGATAAAACAATCAATTTTGAACTTAGGAGAGTGAAAATAGGCTATATAAGTCCATCTATATGTAAAAAGACTCCTTATCTGACATACATATTTTGAATTTTTGTAAGATGAATTTGGATACGTAAATATCGGAATTACCCTTAATAATTAAACTAACTAACATTAAGACCACACTTATTAAAATGCATAAGCTAAGTTTAAAGACCTTTGTTTTTGAAAAACTAGTGAAATTAATGGTGTATCTTACCCCTTAAATTGCATGTAAGTCTATAGTTAACCCCCCCCTGGGATTTTCCAGGGACCCGTCTCTCGTGTGAGAAATCATATAGAACTAACATATTTTGGCGAAATAATGCCTAATTATAAATCCTCTTGGATGTTTCATATTTCCTTTTTGTGATATTTTCCCCTATCTTGTCGAAATATACGATAGAATGGTTGCTGTATAAGGATGAAAAAAGGAAGACTTTGTGAAAAAAGATAGACTTTTTATATTCAATCTATTGGAATAGTAAAATAATCCTCATTTTTTCCGAAATTTATCCGATATAAGGAGCAGACAAGATTATATATGAATGGGTGAGTATGATGGATATAACATCGGTTGTAGGTATAGTTTTAGGTATTGTCGCTATTTTAGTGGGAATGGTGATGAAAGGTGTCAGTGTAAGCGCGTTGGTCAACCCGGCAGCCATCCTGATAATCATTGTAGGAACAGTGGCTGCTGTTGTAACGGCTTTTCCTTTATCTGAATTGAAAAGATTGCCAAAAATATTAAAGATTTTATTTCTTCAACAAAAGTTGGCGAAACCTGAAGAATTGATTAAAACATTTTCCGAATGGGCGGTCATCGCGAGGAAAGAAGGATTATTGGCCTTGGAAACCATTTCGGATCAGGTGGACAACACTTTCTTAAAAAATGGTTTGAACCTTGCAGTGGAGGGTCAAAGTGCTGATTATATCCGCGATATCTTGGCTGAGGAAATAGACGCGATGGAAGAACGTCATCAAAGTGGAGCCGCCATTTTTAGCCAAGCCGGCACCTATGCGCCTACGCTTGGGGTATTGGGTGCGGTTATCGGGCTGATTGCGGCACTGGGGAACATGGCTGACACCGAGGCGTTGGGGCATGCCATATCTGCCGCCTTCGTCGCGACCCTTATGGGGATTTATACAGGGTATGTATTATGGCATCCATTTGCGAATAAGCTGAAACGGAAATCGCAACAGGAGGTCCGCATTAAAGAAATGATGATCGAAGGGATTCTATCGATCATTGAAGGGGAAGCACCACGAACGATTGAACAAAAATTAACATCCTATTTGCCTGCTGAAGATCGTAAAAAGTGGTTAGAAGGCGATGTGAGAGAAGATGGCTAGGCGGAAAAAGAAACAAAAGCATGATGAACATATTGATGAATCTTGGTTGGTCCCCTATGCGGATATCCTGACTCTGCTTCTTGCTCTTTTCATCGTTCTGTTTGCGTCCAGTTCGGTGGATGCCGTCAAATTCCAACAATTGTCCAACGTGTTTAATCAAGTGTTTACGAGCGGAACGGGATTCATGGAGTATCCGAGTGACTCGCCTAGTGATAATCCTACGTCCCCAGAACAGATGACAGGCATCAAAGGGACGAAGGGGCAGGGCAAAAGCGAGGAACAACAGCTATCAGAGGTACAGGAACGAGTAAATGAATATATCCAGAAAAATGATTTAGTGAACGAACTGGATACGAACCTTACCGATGAAGGGTTAATGATATCCATCAGGGACAATGTCCTGTTTGAATCGGGCGTCTCGGAAGTAAGAACGGAAGATCGCAGGATAGCCAAGGAGATATCGAGTCTTCTGGTTATGGACTTGCCTCGTAGCATAGTCATAAGCGGCCACACGGACAACGTTCCCATCAAGACATATCGATATGATTCCAACTGGGATTTGAGTGTCATGCGTGCAGTGAATTTCATGAAGCTTCTTCTGGATAATACGAAATTGGATCCTGAAATGTTCAGCGCCAAAGGCTTTGGGGAATTCAAGCCTCTCGCGTCTAATAAAACAGCAGAAGGTCGAGCTAAAAATCGGCGCGTTGAAATATTGATCGTTCCACGGACACCGATAAATGAGTGAAAAATCTGTCGGAATGGACAGGTTTTTCGTTACCGAAGGAGTTTATATGGAAAGAGAATATACAAATGTCATGGAAGAGATTGTAGTGACATGGGTGCAGATTTTAATGTCCGGAACGGATTATCAAACGTTTTGTCCATGTAATAAATGCAAGAATGACATCATCACGCTTTCCTTGAATACCCTTCCTACTTATTACGTAACAACGGAAGAAGGAAGGGAAATCGTATTCGGAAAGTTAAATACGGAAGAAAACAGAAAATGGATCAATAAGAGGATCATCAGTGCGATTCATGTGGTAGGCAAATACCCGAAGCATGAACTATAAGCAATAAATAAGATAAGAGTTTAGTGACTCTTATCTTAGACTGTAGACAAACTCGATGAAAAATGTGTTTGTCAATGTGAACGTTGATTTCCACTTCAGGCACTCGCTTTCCGCGGGCGGTCGGGGAGCCTCCTCGGCTTCGCCTGCAGTGTCTCCCCTAGACGCGCATTTCCCGCAGGAGTCTCGTACCTTCCGTTCCAATCAACTTTGCATTATCATCAAGTAAAATCTATATATTAGAAGTGTTTCGCGGGCAAAAGAGTATAGGTTGGATGATTAATCTAAGGGAATTTTTTAAAAAAGGGCGATGCTCTTTTGTCGACAAACTGTGATAAGAGTTTAGTGACTCTTATTTTTTTTTGCCTTCTGAGACCACGATGAACTTTTATCATAGCAAGTTGCTGTTTGTATTACATTCATCTTCGACCCGCCAAGTAACCTTTAGGACGATGCTCTTAGGGGCATTACTACAACATTACGATTTGAATAAAATATAACAGGTGGATGGACAAGTGTAGATGCCTACTTATCTTTTAAAAATACTAAACTTACCTATGGTCAGGACGATGAGACTAGATATAGTGGCTGTACCCTTGGAGAATATAGAGGCCAAAATAGAACTAAATCTGTAGGTGCGTCGTTTACGGAAACAGTTCCTTCGAGTTGGGTTATAATTACAAATACTTTATTTTAAGCATAGTCTTTACTTTTAAAAATAATAAAATAGATGCACTGTTATCAATTTACTACGGGACATCTATTTTAATTTATATATATTAATTCGGTTTATGCTCTAATTTGAATTCTTCTTTCCTCCCATTCCATTCTACATTAAACAGTATATCTTCATCGGGTTTTGTATGGCATTCGCATTCTTTGCCTCCACCTTCCCATATCCCATCTATTAGTTCTACATTTGCTTCAAGGGTACCTATTTGATAATGAACTTTTTTGGGAACGGGATCTTTACCAATATATCTAATAATATGAGATGCACTTTCTACATTTTCAACTGATTGATCAAATGTTATTTCTGCCTCCCAATTTTCATTTTCTCCTTCAAATACTAAATATACTTCATCCTTTACTTCATTTTCGTCAAAATTATCATTTTCGTCTACATCTTTTGAACAAGCAATTAAAAATACTGATATCAAGAATAATATGCAAAATATTTTTTTCAAATTAGTTCAACACCTTTCAATAGTCTATATGAAAAATATACATTATTTGTCTTTCGTTAACGTTAATATAGGGATTTTTTTTAAAAAAACCGAGATGTTAGCATATAGTCATGATTAAAGTTGTTGTCATTCATATATATGTCACGGTTGTAGTCAAGAAAGCGGATTTCAATGTCTAAAAAAAGAACATTTTCCGACTTTTATCGTGGGAATTCTTGTAATATCAACAACTTTATGAATGTGGGATTGATTCCGGTTCTTTGCCTTCAGTAGGAGGGAAACTCTACCGATATACCTCAAAAGGAGCAATCGAGGAATGGATTGTCGATATCCCTTTTTTAAAGGAAATGGTGATAAGGGGGAAAAGGGATGAAGGTTTTTGGAAGATTAAAGATTACTCAAAAGGTCAATTTGCTTGTGGTCGGTTTGTTATTGTTAATGGGAATCGCCTTTTTAGGGATTATCCGGTTTGAAGTTTCCAGCGCTTTTAAAACATCAGCAGTCAAAGCCGCTGATTCGAATATGAAGCTAGGTTATGCATATGTGAACATGAAATATCCAGGAGACTGGGGGATGGTCGATGGTGAATTGTATAAAGGCGAAGCCAAAATTAGTGGCAATGAAGAGTTAGTGGATTCGCTTGCTGAGTTGTCAGATGGGAGCATCACCATTTTTGGGGGAAATACACGTGTTGCGACAACGATAGTAAATGATGACGGAAAACGGGCTGTCGGCTCCAAGGTCCAAGCGCAAGTAAGGAAAAAGGTCTTGGGTCAAGGGGAAAACTATCATGGGGAATCCCAAGTAGGAAATGAAAAATTTTATGGGATGTATGAACCAATAAAGAATGCGGAAGGAGAGAGTATAGGTATATTTTACATAGGGAATTCCCAGAAAAATGTGTATGCGGCTTTGGGGAAAATCACGTTAGCTTCAACCATCGCCTTTGTCGTTATATTTTTGATTTCTATTGGAGTAGTTTGGGTGTTTACAAAGGGGCTCAAAAAACGGCTCGGAAACTTGGGAAATGCGATGGATCGGGCTGGCAAGGGGGATTTCACGTTTGCAATTGACGACATGAAAGGTGATGAAATCTCTTTTCTAGGAAAAAACTACGCAGATATGCGTGGGAACTTATCGACTTTAATTGGTTCGGTGCGGGATATGAGCGATCAGGTGGCGGCTGCGTCACAACAGCTTCATGCAAGTTCCGATGAAACGGGCAAGGCGGCAGATAGCATTGCCTATTGTGTGCAGGAGGTTGCTGCGTCTACGGATACCCAGTCGGACTTTTCACAGGTATTGGAACGGAATATTCAAAGAATCCTTAAGGATGTGACATCCATTACTCACTATACGGAATCCGTGAAGAATTCCTCTGTAAAACATGCGGAGGAAGCATTGAATGGAGAAGCAATCATTCAAAAAACAGTGAAGCAGGTGGGCGTCATCAATCAAACGAACCAATCCACTTCCGAAACAATTAACCACCTTGGAACGAAATCGAAGAAAATCGGAGACATCATAAATATCATTACGGGTATTAGTGATCAAACCAATCTCCTCGCGTTAAATGCCGCAATAGAGGCCGCGCGTGCAGGAGAACATGGAAAAGGTTTTGCAATCGTAGCGGATGAGGTGAAAAAGTTGGCCGAGCAGTCCAATAAGTCGGCTAATGATATTAAGTTACTGGTAGAAGATATTCAGAGGGGCATAGAAGAATCGATTCTCTCTATGGGGAATGGTCGCGAAGCCATCCTACAAGGAATTGAATATTCCTCACAGGCTGGTGATTCTTTTGGGGTAATCCGTTCGTCCATACAGGAAGTTACCGTGGATATCGAAAAAATATCGGCATCCTTAAAAAATGTCCAGGGTGGAACAAATGAGATGGCTGAAGTAATTCAGTCAACGGTATCCATGATCCATGAAACTTCAGATGCTGCACAATCCGTCGCCGCTTCAGCGGAAGAGCAAAATGCAGCAATGGAAGAAATTAATGCATCGGCACATCATTTAAGTGCCTTATCTGAAAAAATGACAGGTACAGTCGGAAGGTTCATCGTTTAAAGAAAGTCTGTTTCAAGAATCATGTATGGAGAATCGGATTGAACGTTTCAAGCTTGTCCTCCCGGGGAATATAAATAAAGTACAGTAAGTTCATTCGATCAAAATTGAGGAGATGAATTTTTATGAGTAAAAAAATCGCATGTGTAGTAACAGATATGGTTGAAGATTCGGAATACAGTGAACCGGTGAAGGCCTTTAAGGAAGCGGGTCACACGGTTACGACGATTGAAATGGAAAAAGGAAAAACGGTCAATGGGAAACAAGGCGACGTTGAAATTACAATCGATGAAAGCATCGATTCTGTGAAAGCGGAGGATTTCGATGCCTTGCTCATCCCGGGTGGATTCTCTCCGGATATCTTACGGGCGGACGAACGCTTCGTAACGTTCACGAAGGCATTCATGGACGCCAAGAAACCTGTGTTTGCCATCTGTCATGGACCACAGCTGTTAATTACAGCCAAAGCCCTTGAAGGACGCCATGCAACAGGATATACATCGATTAAGGTCGATATGGAATATGCAGGGGCAACTTACTTGGACGAAGAAGTCGTCGTTTGTGGCGATCAACTTGTGACAAGCAGAACTCCTGATGATCTTCCAGCCTTTAATCGAGAATCACTCAAGTTATTGAAATAATAAAAAAATCCCGGCGGCTGCCGGGATTTTTTTATTTATAAGGTTTTTGGATTCATATACTTCTATCTTTGCAGTAATATATAAGAAGAAAAGAAAAAAGGAAGTGTAACGATTGATAGTCATAAAGTCTGAACGTGAAATTCAAGCGATGCATGAATCAGGGAAGATTTTAGCCGCTTGTCATAGGGAGATTGCCAAACTGATCGCACCTGGTGTGACAACATGGGAAATTGAAGAATTTGTAGACGAATTCTTAAAGAAACATGGCGCTAAGCCCGAACAAAAGGGTTACAAGGGATATGAATATGTAACATGTGCAAGCATTAACGAAGAAATCTGCCATGGCTTTCCTCGTAAGACGCCATTGAAAAATGGTGATATCGTCACGATTGATATGGTCGTTAATTATAATGGTGCCCTATCGGATTCAGCATGGACGTACAAAGTCGGCAAAGTATCCAAGGAGACGGAACATTTAGTTCATGTAACGAAGGAATCGCTATATAAAGCCATTGAAGTGTGTGTTGTGGGCAATCGTATTGGGGATATTGGTCATACCATCCAATCTTATGTGGAGGCGGAAGGTTTCTCGGTGGTTCGTGATTTCATCGGCCACGGAATCGGAAGTGTCATCCATGAAGAGCCTCAAGTCCCTCATTATGGCTTGCCACATAAAGGGCCACGCCTAAAGGAAGGCATGGTATTCACGATTGAACCGATGGTAAACGTAGGTACATATAAAGCAACCAGAGATCCTAATGGATGGACGGCTTCGACGGCTGATGGGAAATACTCAGCACAGTTTGAGCATACGATTGCCATCACAAAAAATGGTCCATTGATTTTGACGGAACAATAATAATCATCGAAGAAAAGAGGCATCCCTCATTTTATAGGATGCCTCTTTATTTTTATTTCTAAAGTTGATCTTGATTGAACTTATGGATAAACCACTCAATGAAATCATCGGAATCCAGTGGGAACACGGGAACTTCAGCGTGCTCTCTCGCTTGTTCAAGACAGGTGGGCCACGCCACCACTGCTTGAATGTTGTTAAGCCGTTTCAGTAATTCAAAATCACTATTCTCTTTAATGAGGATGACCTTCGGAAAGTTCTCCCGTTTATACCCTTCAATCAGAATTACGTCGGGGTGGAACATCCCCAATAACCGAAGCAGATCAGGAAGAGTGGCACCGGATTTGAAATTCCCCAGCAATTCGATGGAGCCGTCACCTTCAACGAGTGAAGCAGCCGCTCCCGCTTGGAAATGTTTCGTAGAGTCTTTCTTCAGGTCGGTGTCCGGTTTACCGCCATGCCCATGATGTTTCAGGACGGCGGTCTCCAGCTTTTCTTCCTTAAGATTCCGGATGAGTTTCGTGATGAAAGTCGTTTTCCCTCTATTTTGGTAGCCGACTATTTGAAATATGAACGGTGTCACCAAGGCCAAATTGATCCTTCTTGATCATCCAGAAGAAACACATCCACGCTATCACCGGTTTTGAATCCACGTGTTCCCCCAGGGAGTACTGTAAGCGAATTCGCGCCTGCCAAGCTTGTGGTGATATTGGATTTGTCGACGCCGCTAGGAACGACGCGAAGCTGTCCGGATTCATAAAACAACCGTGTGCGCAGTAGTCGGGTGAACGGGTTCGGCTTTAAGAAATCTTCAGCAAGGACCGCTTGTTCTTTTCGTAAATGAGGCTGTTCTGAAAACAGCATGGTACGGATGATAGGCCGGGCAAACAATTCAAAACCAACATAGCTCGCGGAAGGATTACCAGATAAGCCGAATAAGAACTTGTTCTGATAAACGGCGACTGTCGTCACGCTTCCAGGGCGCATGGCCACTTTATTGAATAGGACGTCAGCACCGAGTTTTTGGTAGATGTCAGGAAGAAGGTCAAAGTCACCGACAGACACACCGCCCGTTGTAATTAAGAGATCGACCTCTTCCAAGGCTGCAGATATGGCATTATAGCTGACATCAAACTCATCCATGAGCTTCCCATAAAAACGAACGTCTCCACCAGCTCTATGGATTTGAGCGGAGATGGCATGAGAGTTGCTATTCCGGATTTTTCCCGGTTGCAGTGGCTCGTTGACATCAAGAAGTTCAGATCCTGTTGCAAACAAACCAACGACGGGTTTTTTAGCGACAGGCACTTCGGCATACCCGAATGTAGCAAGTAAACCAATGATGCCAGGATTGATCATCGTGCCTTTTTTGACGAGGATGTCGCCTTTTTTTGCGTCTTCTCCTTTAAAGGATACATTTTCTCCTTGCTTAAGGGACCGTTTGAAAGAGATATATTTCTTCCCATCCTTTTCGAATTCTTTCGTTAGCTCAAGCATGATGACGGCATCACATTCTTCTGGCATCTGGGCGCCAGTCATGATGCGTGCCACTTGGTTTTTCTTTACCGGACGGGTAGAGACCATCCCGGCAGCCAGTTCTTCAATGACCTCGAATTCCAGCGGATTATCAAGGGAGCCTTCCGCTGTATCCGCGGCTCTGAGCGCAAAACCATCGTACGGTGAGCGATTGAAGTGTGGAACATCATTAGTTGCGATGATATCTTTCGCTAAAAAGCGATAGTGGCAGTCCTCAAGAGGGACCATTTCTATTTGTCCCTTCAATGCATGCTTCATTATTTTTTCTAGGGCTTCACCCAGCTTGATGGGTGTTCTTCTTTCTACCATGCCTACAACTCCTATCTGAATGATGACTATGTACTCTTTTTTTACAGTATAGCAAAAAAACAAAAAAATCCTCACATGGTAGGGAGGATTTCAGGAATTACTTATTGCGTAATTTTCCAAGTTCTTCTGCAATGGCTTCCATTTCACGGACACTGAAATTCGTCTTCTTCATGACCAAATTATAAATATCATGAAGTTCTTCATACATTTCGATATCGAAATGGGTCGATTTGATTGCGCCAAAGTTCATCACTTTTAATTTGTCTTTGATTGCTTCGACCATATACTCGACGCTCTCTGCTGAATTCTGTGATAAATCCAATTCTCTCATCCTCTCATACATTTCTAAATTATTTTTATCTTTGCATGATTGCACATAGAAGTCAATGGTAATTGATTCGGACAAACTGGATGAGATCCTATTTTAAAGCGTTTTAAAGGGCTCCTGTTTGGGAAAAGATAAAAAAACTAGGTAGTTAAATAGTATAATGAGAATACACAATCAATAAAATATACCGAGGAGGAGAATATATGAGTAATGTTCGAGAAGAATATAGAAGTGAAAAGAATGGCGAAAAGAAAAGTAAATTCATGAAGGCTGTATTGATCGGCGCTTTGACAGGGGCAGCTGTAAGCCTTTTTGATAAAAATACAAGAAAAACAGTGATTGCCAATGGTAAAGATGGATGGACATACATGAAGGACCTTATCCAAAACCCAACTAACATATTAGAGCAAGTACAGGAAACATCTTCTGAATTCCGTTCCACTGTTGAGAAGATTTCCAATGATGTTTCGTTCATCTCTAAAAGGGTGGAAGAGATGAAGAGCATTCCAACTCAGGTTGCGAACGTAGTCATGGAAACGAAAGAAGCCTTCGCTTCAGAAGTCATGCCAACGACGGTTGATCATCAAGGTTCTGAGAAACGCAATCCCCTAAATTAGGAATTGAGGTGAAGGGATGGCCAATGAAAAGGAATGGCTGACATGGTCTTTTTACAGCAAGTTTATCAAACAACTCCAGATTGATGAGGTAACGGGGCTTGCTGCTCAGCTGTCCTTTTACTTTTTGCTTTCCCTGTTTCCGTTACTAATTTTCCTTTTTACTTTATTGGCCTATCTCCCATATACTCAAGCGGATATCCTGAATCTGGTGCGTTCCTACATGCCCGACGATTCCATGGCGGTTATTGAGGATACCTTGGGAGATGTGATGCAAACAAACGGCACTTTGCTGTCGTTTGGTATCATCGGGACGATTTGGTCGGCTTCGAATGGGATGAATGCCATTATTAAAGCCTTTAATCATGCATATGGTGTGAAAGAAAACCGTCCCTTTTATATTGCCCGGGGAATGTCGATTATTCTCACTTTTGCCATGATATTTGTTTTTATTGTCGCACTTTTGCTTCCTGTGTTTGGAAAGCAAATCGGTGTCTTCTTATTTGACGAAATGGGGCTGTCCGAGGAGTTTTTGTCGATTTGGAATAACCTTCGCTGGGTGATCAGCACAATTGTATTATTCATTGTCTTCACCATGTTATATTGGTTAGCTCCTAACAAGCGATTGAAATGTCTGACGGTTCTTCCCGGGGCCATTTTCACGACCTTTGGCTGGGCCCTCGTTTCTTTATTGTTTTCTTACTATGTAGACAACTTTGGCAATTATACCGCTACATACGGCAGTCTCGGTGGGATTATCGTACTAATGATCTGGTTTTACTTATCCGGACTCATCATCATCGTCGGTGGGGAGATCAATGCTTTCTTGAGCAATAAGGATCCAGCATGTGATTGACCTTCGCGTGAAAAGCTTATTCAATGTTCAGAGGGTTTTTATTGGACTTTGGGCCGGATAATTCAACGGTGAGCATGATTATTTCAACATTCAACCCAGGTATTCCGACGGACAGCCATCTCCGGCAATACTTACCGTACTAGCTAATGTCCCATCGACACACACTATCCAAGAACCATCATTCTTGCAAGTGGGGAGGGATTCTTTCATGAGTAAGAAAGGGAAGCACAAAGGTAAAAAAGGTGACCATAAAACATCAGGTTCCGCTAATGGAAAGAATGGTTATCATTAATGTCAACCATATAGAAAAAGGGAGCCTTTGTCGGGCTCCCTTTTTGTTAGTTCCTTAGTAATCGCAAGCTGTTTAGAATGACGAGTATCGTACTTCCTTCATGACCGATGACGCCAAATGGTAGGTCAAGGAATTGCAGGAAGTTGGATAAAATCAAAATCATGATCACAGAAATCGAGAAAATGACGTTTTGTTTGATGATGCGATTCATTTTTTTGGATAACTTAACGGCTTCGGCAATACGAGGTAGATCGTTCTTCATCAAGACGACATCCGCCGTTTCCAAGGCAACGTCCGTGCCTTCACCCATGGCGATACCGACAGAGGCCGTTGCCAGGGCAGGTGCATCGTTAATTCCATCGCCTACCATCGCTACCGTACCGTATTGGTCTTTAAGTTTTTTCACTTCATCCACTTTTGTTTCAGGTAGGCATTCGGCTATATACGCATCGATATGGCTTTCCGATGCAATGGCTTTTGCCGTATTTTGACTATCTCCCGTTAACATGACGGTATGGATGCCTTCTTGCTTCAAGGCTTCAATCGCTTTGATTGTTTCTTCACGGACCACATCTTTCAATGTGAGAATGCCGGCAATCCCTTTATCGTCACGTGCGTAGACAACCGTTTTTCCCTCTTCTGCCAATGTAAGCGCAATTCCATTATGGAATCGTTCGGCTTCACTGCGGCCGACGAAATCAGCTTTACCGACTTGCCAAAGGACTCCGTTGAAATACGCTTGCACGCCGTTACCAGAGATATCTTCCATGTCCTCGGGTTTCATGATGTCTCTATCCATTTTCGTTTTAGCATAGCGGACAATGGAAGTTGCCAGCGGATGGTTCGAATAATTCTCAACCGATGCAATATGGAAGAGGAAATCTTCTTCGTTCAAATCTTCACGGATGATGACATCCGTCACTTCGGGTTTCCCTTTTGTTAAGGTTCCTGTTTTATCAAAGGCAATGGCCTTCAGGTTACCAAGGTTTTCAAGGTGGACCCCGCCTTTAAACAAGATGCCATGACGTGCGCCATTTGAAATGGCGGAAAGCGTGGCCGGCATGATGGAGGCAACCAAGGCACAAGGAGAAGCTACAACAAGTAAAATCATGGCCCGGTAAAAGGTTTCAGTCCAGTTCCAGCCCAATGCAAAATGTGGAACGAACATCATCAAGGCTACGACAGTCAATACGATTTTTACATATTTCCCTTCAAATTGTTCAATGAATAGCTGGGATGGGGATTTTTCACTTTGGGCCGATTGAACAAGCGTGATGATTTTTTGAAAAAGGGTTTCGCTTGTTGGCTTTGTAATTTCCACGTTGATTGTTCCGCGCAGGTTGACCGTACCGGCGAACACTTCATCGTCGATGGATTTACTGACAGGAAAGGATTCCCCTGTGATGGCCGCTTCGTCAATATTCGTGCGTCCCTCCGTGATTTTTCCGTCTGATGGGACTCTTTCACCTGGTTTGACCAAAATCGTGTCACCGACAACCAATTTGGAAACGGAGACGACTTCTTCATAGCCATTAGTGATACGAAGCGCTTCTTCCGGTTGCAAGTCCATAAGGGCCGAGATTTCTTTATGACTTTTATTCATGGTGTAGGTTTCAAGCGCTCCGCTTAAGGCAAAGATGAAGATTAAAATCGCACCTTCTGTCCAGTACCCAATAATGGCGGAGCCGATCGCTGCAAAAATCATCAACATTTCCACGTTCAGTTCTTTATCCGCAATCGTATCTTCAATGCCTTCTTTTGCTTTGGCATATCCCCCGATAACAAAGGAGGCTAGATAGATGATGACGGAAGGTGTCTCCATCCCATTTTTGGCGAGCAACCAACCTACTACTATCAATACACCACTTAATAGAGCGGCAATAAGTTCAAGATGTGGCTTTGTCTTCTCAAGCCACGGGGTACTGCATTCAGCTGGCTGTTGTGCTAATTGTTTAGTGTCTGTTGTCATTTTGTTCCTCCCGTATTCTTCTCTCTTTTAATCGTAACTGATATTAATTATCATTTACAAGATGGCTAATTGAGAAAGATAATCAACGTCTTTTCTCTGGTGGGTATTTAGAATCAAACATTGAATAAGCATAAAATCAACGTTTTCCAAGTGTTTTGTTAAATCTGTTTCATATGGTAGTTTTATATTAACACATCTATCAGAGAAAAATAAAGAAGAATGATTCTAATCTAGGAGAAAATATAAATCACCAGAAAAGTTATTTATAGGATATGTAAAGCAAAGAAGCTTGAATAATATATGGAAGAATCATGATACTACAGAACAATTAGACTCCGACAGCTGGCTTATTTTTTTTGAAAAAAATCAGGGCAAAGAAGATAAGCAACAGCATGCTGCCGATCAGATAGAAAAAGCTTCCGCCTTGTAAGTATTCAATCGCCAATCCACCGATATAGGGCCCGGCGATGCTGCCCACGCTATAGAAAATGCTGCATAATAAATTCCCTGCCGGCATAAGATTTCGAGGCAGGATATCAGCCATATAGCTGATGCCGAGAGAAAAGGTCGACCCTACCATCATTCCGCCAAGTAAGAAGCAGATAAACAGGCCGCTGACTAAGGGAGAAAGGAATCCCGCTGCGGTAAAGATGATGGACCCTGAAAAAATGATGATCAGCAAGATATTCCTCCTGCCGTAACGGTCGCTAAGGATGCCTATCGGGATTTGTGTAAGCAATGTACCAGCAGAAAATGCAGGGATGATGACCGATACGGCAGTCAGGTCGATGCCGGAACGCAACGCAAAAACAGGGAAGTTGCTATTAAGAGATGCTTCAAGCACGCCAAAGGTGAATGGTAGTAAAAAGGCAACCCAGGCGATCCGGCTCACTTTAGCGAATCGCTTAAGCGTATCGATAAATGATGTGCTTTCAGGATCATCTTGTTCTGGAAACTCATTTTTAATCAGGAATACAGTCAGCCAGGTAAGTAGGCTGAGAATGGAAGTGATGATGAAGGGCAAAGATTGATTCACATCAAGCAGTTTTGTCATTAACGGTCCAATCATGAAACCTAGGCTGAAAAACAAGCCATATATGGCAATATTCCTACCCCTTTTTGCTAAAGGGGAGATGGCCGTAATCCATGTCTGGGTTGCGAAGTGTAGCGTATGATCGCCAATTCCGATGAAAAAGCGCAACACGAACCAAAACCAGAATGACTTCCAAAGCGGAAATAGGGCAAGCGAAAGAACCACGGTTAATCCGCCAAACAGAATCAATGGTTTATAACCGAATTTACGGAGAGGCGCTTCCATAAAAGGAGAAATTAAAAGAATGCCAATATAAAGGGAAGCGGCATGCAATCCGTTTAATGATGAGCTGAGTCCATCGTTTTCAAAAATGACGGCGATGATTGGGAGGAGCATGCCTTGAGAAAAACCGGATATGCCGACCATAACGATTAATACAGGGATAAGCAACTTTTGATTCATGATTTTTCGTCTCCTATTTTTTGTATACCTAGTTGATGTTACATGCATGGAAGAGGATTAAGCAATAGAAGATTGGGTAAATAATGACATGGAAAGGTTTTTTTAAGAAAATTATCTTTTTCATTTCAAGAAAGATAGGTATGATTAATTTTGCTACATATAAAAATGAATATTGAAAAGTGAGGGGAAATTTGTGGATAAAATATTTTTGGGGCTCGTCGTATTAGGGGTTCCTCTATCGTTCATTGGTTCATTTCTCCATTGGCCGAGTGTCGCGATGTTTATCATTTATTGTTTAACGATTGTTGCGCTCGCGGGCTTCATGGGCCGGGCAACGGAAAGCCTAGCAATCGTGATGGGACCAAGGATCGGCGGTTTATTGAACGCTACCTTTGGTAATGCCGTTGAATTGATCATTTCGATTTTCTCAATAAAAGCTGGGCTGATTGGCGTCGTATTAGCCTCTTTGACAGGATCGGTTATAGGAAATTTATTGCTGGTCGCTGGATTATCTTTCTTTATCGGGGGGACGAAATACAAGCGTCAGAAATTCAATGTTTATGATGCAAGACATAACGCCGGATTATTGATTTTTGCCGTCGTTGTAGCCTTTGTTATCCCTGAAGTGTTCTCTCAGAATATGGGTGAATCTAGCACGATGTCGTTAAGTGTCGGAATTTCCATTATCTTAATCTTATTATACTTAGCTGCCTTGTTCTTTAAATTAGTGACACACCGAGGGGTATACCAGCCTTCTGAAAAAGGCGTCGGAGAAGAGGCGCACGAAGAGGAAATACCAGAATGGAACAAGAAAAAGGCGATTACGGTACTTGCCTTGGCTACACTAGCTGTTGCTTTCGTTTCGGAAAAACTGGTACATACGTTCAGTGAAGTCGGTGAAACCTTCGGGTGGTCGGAGTTGTTCATCGGGGTCATTATCGTGGCCATCGTAGGGAATGCTGCTGAGCATGCTTCCGCCATCATCATGGCCTACAAGAACAAGATGGATGTCGCCGTCGAAATCGCTGTCGGCTCCACCTTACAAGTAGCGATGTTCGTCGCACCGGTTCTTGTGTTGATCTCGCTAATGTTCTCAACGAATATGCCACTTGTCTTCACACTGCCAGAGTTGATTTCGATGGTCACGGCCGTTCTATTGATGATCATGATTTCGAATGATGGGGAGACGAACTGGTTTGAAGGGCTTACGCTATTGGCCGCCTATTTCATAATGGGAATCGGTTTTTATCTATTGTAAAGGCTCTTTCCGCAAATTTTGTTGCTATTTAAACAAGTATTGCGAGTGGTTGATTTCCGCTCCAGTTGCTCGCTTTCCGCGGGTGGGCGGTGAGCCTCCTCGGCGTAAAAGCCTGTGGGGTCTCACCTGTCCCACTGCTCCCGCAGGAGTCTCGCACTTGTGCTCCAATCAACCATATGAAGTTTTTCAATATACACCGTGTGATAAACAACAATCTATTAGAAAATAGCCATTGTAAAAGAAGGGCCTTCCGAATTCGGGAGGTCTTTAACTATATAGGCATACAATAGGCATACAAAAATGACTCTGCTGTGATTAAAGACGTAGCAGAGTCATTTTTATATAGGTATAGTACAATCCATAGATTCATCCAAAATTTTCATCATGCTTCTGTTAAAGTAAAAAGATACTTCTGTTAAAGTGGTGAAATATTCTAGAGGGTTACACCGTCCTTTCGCATAGTGAATTTAAGTAGTGGCGAATACGTTTTCTGTCATCCTTTGAAAGGGTGTCGTAGATTGATCGATAAGCATACCTCCTGAATGGTATTAGGTATGAACGTTTTCGCCTCCTTTTTATAAGGTAAGTTAAGTATACTTCATCTTTAAAGAAAAGTAAATATTCTGAACTTTACAAATATGTTACAAAATAGACTTCTACCCGACATGTATAGAATGTCGAATAGATACAAAATCTATAAACAAAAGATGGAACCCTTTAAAGGAGACGACAGCATGAGACGACTTATTCTTATCACATTGATTACATTAGTTGCTTTCATTCAGACGAATGTAAATGTGGATGCAGAAGACAAACAAACCCGGAACAAAGTGAATATCCCACCTTCCGTTTTAAATGTTGCCAAGGAAAATACCTATCCTAATCCGACTCAAGATCTGCCTATGCTGCAAGCAAGCAAATTTGCCCAACAATTGATTGATTCATCGGATACAAAAATTGAAAATCCAGAACTCATTCATATGCTGAATGAATCAGCGATTGCAAAAGCGCCACTTGCCTTTGGATATAGGGCGACCATTTACCTTGGTCATTGGGCGTTGAATTATGAGTCGTTAGAGACGTCCCCCAATTGGGAGTATCAAAAGATCAACACGAATTACTATGATAACCGCGGTGGCGAAGCTCCCTACCGAATCCGTTATGTACAAGAAAGTCAGAAGGAAGTAAGCGGGGGCTTAACCGCAAAAATTCCAAAGTCGGAAGATGTCCAAAAAATGATGCTGTTAAAGGCAACGGAAAAGACCAATTTGCCGCTTGCATTTAAGACAATCGTCGGAGCAGGGACCAAAAAGGATGAAGTATATAATATTGCTTCAAATCGAATTGGTTACTTATCCGCTTATGCATCAGCCGTAAATGAAAAAGGGAAAGTCACCTATGGGGAAGTATATTTGAACTTGAAGGGAAATAAGCGCGAGATTGTGATTAAAAACATCACTTCGCAAGGCATCGGGGCTTGGATACCCGTACAGGATCATATTTCCTTTAGCTTTACAGTTACACAGCAGCCAAGATAAAAATAAAACTCGCCGATTTGGCGAGTTTTTAATTTTATATAAAAGACTTTCTCGTTTTGAAGTCTTCTTTTGGATAGTAAGCATTTTTAACAAGGACGTTAGGTCCCAGGCATTTTACGCTTGAGCAGTGGCAATTCAGCTCATTGGCCAGTTTCGAATTCATCCATGTTTCATAGGATTCAGTCAGGGGCTGATCCTGAATGTTACCGAGTGTTGGCGCGTCCCCAAAATCGGTGACGATGACTTCTCCGGTAAAGATGTTGACGTTCAGGCGTGAGCGTCCATCCGGGTCATTCCGAACTGTCACTTTTTTTGTACTGTAAAGGCGTTGCAGAAGTTCCAGGTCTTCGGGATGGGAGTTACAAGGGTAGAAAGGTAGCGTGCCGAACAGCATCCAAACATTATCATCCCGGATATCAAGCAGGTGATGAATGGCTTCGCGCATTTTATCCAGCGGTAATGTTTCAAGGGCCGAAGCAAAATCACTAGGGTACATCGGATGGATTTCATGGCGCTGACAGCCCATTTCCTCGACAATCTGTTTATGGATATGCTCGAGATGGGGCAATGTGCTTTTGTTCAGCATCGTTTCTGCCGAAACCAGCACGCCCGCTTTTGTCAGGGCACGAGAATTTTCGATCATTTTATCAAATAACTTCTTCCGTTGCTCACGGGTCGGTTTTCGGTCCATCATGGCAAAGCCGACATCAATGAATTCATCAATCGTTCCCCAGTTATGGGAAATATGTAGAACATCCAAATAAGGGATGATTTCCTCATACCTTTCCAGGTCCAAGGTCAAGTTGGAATTCATCTGGGTACGGACTCCACGGGTGCGTGCATATTTCAATAGAGGCAACACATAATTTTTCACTTGTTTTTTTGAAAGCATCGGTTCGCCGCCAGTTATGCTTAGCGAGCGGAGCGAAGGGATTTCGTCAAGGCGCTGAATCAACAATTCCAAAGGAAGGGCATTGGGATCTTTCGGCTGCAGTGTGTAACCGACTGCACAATGTGCACAACGCATGTTGCATAGGGTGGTGGTTGTGAATTCCACATTGGTAAGAGTGAGCTTCCCGTATTGATCAACGTCCATATATGCTTCCCAAGGATCATGCTTGGGAGTGATAGGTGTTAAGAGATCTTGCTTCATTATGGACATGTTTAAAACTCCTTACGTAATAATGCACTAACCCATTATGAACAATGGGGACAAAAATTGTCAAATGGCGAACCCCGTACAATAGCTTGCCATTGCACTTTGAATCATTTTTGGTTACGATGGAAGGAAGAACAGAAGGAGAGTGCCTCATGGGAAAATCAATTACAGATAAAAACGACCAATTATCCTATCTTAAGGAACGCCTAACGATCTTCATGGAGGTTCTTGATCATATCGAACCCGAAAGTACAGAACTGGAAGACATCGACCGTCTAATCGGCATGCTAGATGATCTTGAAGATAAAGTAGTACAATTCAAAACTCGTTCAGAAGAATAATACCTGTACGATACTATGATTTTTTTAATAGGAATATGCTCAAAAGGGATGACGGGAAAACGTCATCCCTTTTTATATGCCAATATTTATGAAGATAATGAATTACTTGTTTTCGAAAGATTATGGAAGATGTATAATAAGACGGGTGTCAAATCGTGACAACTTTTGTCGTGATATATCAAGGGGATTAAGAGGGGGAAGAGAAATTTGGATATTCAAAAATTCCAAGAAAGCATGTACAGTCTTATCGTTGAAACTTCAACGAATCTTCCAAAGGATGTTCGTCGTGCGGTCAAGAGCGCGAAACAACGTGAGAATGCAGGTACGCGATCAGCATTGAGCCTGGCGACCATCACGAACAATATTACAATGGCTGACGACAATGTATCGCCGATTTGCCAAGATACAGGTCTGCCTACTTTCAAAATTAAAACTCCTGTTGGCGTAAACCAACTTGAAATAAAAGAAGCAATCCGCAATGCCATGATTTTAGCGACAAAGGGCGGCAAGCTTCGTCCGAATGCCGTCGATTCTTTGACAGGCAAAAACAGTGGGGATAACCTTGGGGAAGGTCTTCCTGTCATGAAATTCGATCAATGGGAAAAAGATTACATTGATGTGCGCTTGATCCTTAAAGGTGGCGGCTGCGAAAATAAAAATATTCAATACAGCCTACCAATGGAGCTTGAAGGATTAGGGAAAGCGGGCCGCGACTTGGACGGAATCCGTAAATGCATCCTTCATTCTGTTTACCAAGCGCAAGGTCAAGGCTGTAGTGCCGGGTTCATCGGTGTCGGTATCGGGGGAGACCGTTCTTCCGGATATGACTTGGCAAAAGCACAACTTTTCCGCAGCAATGAAGATGTGAATCCGAATGAGGATCTTCGCAAGCTGGAAGAGTATATTATGGAAAAAGCAAATGAGCTTGGAATCGGAACGATGGGCTTCGGCGGTGAAACGACATTGCTTGGCTGTAAAATTGGCGTCATGCACCGTATCCCTGCAAGTTTCTTCGTATCCGTTGCTTACAACTGTTGGGCTTTCCGCCGTCTAGGCGTGAAAGTGAACCCAGAAACGGGTGCAATCAACGAATGGTTGTATCAAGAAGGCGAGAAAATCGACTTCGCTCGTGAAGCTGAAAAAGCGGCGAAAGAAGAAGTGGCCGTATCTATAGAAGATGATGTGGAAGCACCGCGTGAAATTACGCTTCAAGCACCAATCACAGAAGAGCAAATCCGCGCGCTTCAAGTCGGCGATGTCGTACATATCAACGGCAGAATGTACACTGGCCGTGACGCCATCCATAAGCACTTATCTGAAAATCCATCACCAATCGACCTCGATGGACAGATCATCTACCATTGCGGACCGGTTATGCTGAAGGACGAAGAAGGCAAATGGCACGTGAAGGCAGCTGGACCGACAACAAGCATCCGTGAAGAACCTTATCAAGGTGATATCATGAAACGTTTCGGTATCCGCGCAGTCATCGGTAAAGGCGGAATGGGTCCTAAAACGCTAGAAGCCTTGAGCGAACATGGTGGCGTGTACCTGAACGCAATCGGTGGAGCCGCTCAATACTATGCAGATTGCATTAAATCCGTCGAAGGCGTGAATTTCACGGAATTCGGCATTCCAGAAGCGATGTGGCACCTGAACGTCGAAGGTTTCACGGCTGTCGTGACGATGGATTCACACGGAAACAGCCTACACAAAGATGTTCAACAGTCTTCATTGGACAAACTGGCTCAATTCAAAGAACCCGTTTTCAACTAAATCATAGAAAAAGACGCTCACCAATTCGGTCGAGCGTCTTCTTTATGTTACTTTTCCTTATTGGGGAAAGATTCCGATTCAAGGTCTGGTTCAGAGGAAGATTCCGAACCTGTTTCAGGTGATTCCATATCAGGTAAAGACTCAGGTTCCGGTTCCGGCACTGATTCTGGCTCTGGAAACGGATCAATTCGCGAAATATCACTAGAATCAAAACCGCTCCTCACAAAATAAATAAACACCCCAGCACCAAGCGCAAGACAACCGATAAACCCCATTGTAATCAACCAATCAAGCATGACATACGCCCCCTTTTCTTATGTATATGAAAAAAAAGGCCATTATTACCTGAAAAAAGTACAATCTATCGGTGCAGGGAAGTTTTTTCCCCGTTTTGCTTGGATCCAGTTATAATTCGACCGTTACGGGTGATATTTCAACATTTGGATCGATAATTCAACATTCAGGAGATTATTTCAACATATACAGCGATAATTCAACATTCGGCCAATAAAAATTGAAACTCGACCAAAAGCAAAAGCGTGCATATAAATCTCATCGTTTCAAACACTAAGAAAAAGGAATATGGGGGACGAATTCAATGAAAAAGATGGCGATGATGTCGGCTATTCTCTGTTTACTCTGGTCTTTCACGAGTCCGGCTTTTGCAGAGTCCTATAATTGGGGCTTCAATAAAGGGAAAAACGGAACTCCGGCGGATGCGGGTAAGAATTTTAATGAGATGCTGCCTAAATATGAAGCGATTTATAAAGGAGATACCTCGAAAAAGGATATTTACCTAACGTTCGATAATGGCTATGAAAATGGCTATACGGCGCGGATTTTAGATGTGCTCAAAAAACATAAAGCACCGGGGGCCTTTTTCGTCACCGGTCATTATTTAAAGACGGCGCCTGAACTTGTCGTAAGGATGGCGAATGAAGGCCATATTGTCGGAAACCATTCCTGGAATCATCCGGACATGACGAGCGTGACAGACGGAGTCATCCGTACCGAGTTACTTCGGGTCAAGGATGCGACGGAAAAATTGACGGGGCAAAAAGGGATGAATTATTTGCGACCGCCGCGTGGTGTTTTTAATGAACGAACCATGAAGATTGCCCAACAAGAAGGATATTATCATATCTTTTGGTCACTTGCTTATAAGGACTGGGTCGTGGATCAACAGCGTGGAGCGGCTTTCGCCCATGATGAAGTGATGAGACAAATCCATCCGGGGGCGATTTTACTGCTGCATACCGTTTCAAAAGATAATGCCGAGGCACTCGATTCGATTCTCACGGATCTTGAGAAACAAGGCTACTCATTCAAAAGTCTGGATGATTTAATGATCGAAAAACAACTGCCGAACCGGATGTTGTATTAACATGAAAGGCGGAACCTGACAAGAAAAATCAGGTTCCGCTTTTTGCCATTATCCTCATTTACAAGTAATATTTTCGGAAACATGCTATAATACCTGGAAAACTGCTAAAGGATGGATCGCTTGTGTGGACGGAAAAATTAGAGGTCCAAGGACCCTATAATTTTGATCTTGTACTCGAACGATTATCGTTGGACCCACTTCAAGTAGTTGATTTTACTAACAGGACGGTAAAAGTTCCATTATATATAGAAAAAGAACCGAATGTTTTGCAGGTACAGGCAATCGGTGATACCGAAAATCCGGTGTTCATCATCAAAGGTCAATCGGAGGAAAACAAGCCAAAAGCGCTGCTACGCTTAAAAAAAGTTTTCCATTGGCATGAGCCATTAGAAGCCGTTTCTCAGCATTTCCTGGAGTCTGATTTACGGGACATTTTTGAAGAACACCGCGGCACAGCCATTGTCTTGGACTTCGATTATTATAGCTGCCTCGTCAAATGCATCATTCATCAGCAATTGAACTTGGCTTTTGCTCATACATTAACGGAACGATTCGTTAAAACCTTTGGCTACCAAATCGATGGGGCCTGGTTTTATCCAACACCGGAAACGACTGCACAGCTTCAGGTCGAACAATTGAGGGCGATTCAATTCAGCGGCCGAAAAGCGGAATACGTCATCGGTTTATCTCAGCAAATCGTCCAGGGCCACCTTGATGTAGATGAGCTGGACAAGCTATCCGATCAAGAGATTATGGATACACTTATAAAAATACGCGGAATCGGCAGATGGACGGCGGAAAATTTCCTGCTATTTGGCTTAGGGCGACCGAACCTTTTCCCAAAAGCCGATATTGGCATCCAAAATGCCATGAAACAATTATATGGCTTACCGCAAAAGCCGACCCAAGAAGAAATGGAGACCTACAGTGTAAAGTGGGCCCCATATCTAAGCTACGCTTCCCTCTATTTGTGGAGAAGCATCGAAAAACGGAGTGAAAAGAAATGACAAACTTTCAAGATACAATCCTAGAAGTAAATCAAACCTTACCATTAACGATTAAACGCCTTGGCATCAACGGAGAGGGAGTCGGCTATTTCAAAAAGAAAGTCGTCTTCGTCCCTGGAGCCTTGCCTGGTGAAGAGATCGTTGCGATGATCACAAAGGTGCAGCCGAATTTTTCCGAAGCAAAAATCAAGACGATCCGGAAAGAATCACCGCATCGCATTGCCGCGCCATGTCCGGTCTACGAACAATGTGGTGGCTGCCAGCTGCAACATTTAAGCTATGACCAACAGTTGGTCCAAAAACGCGATATGGTCATCCAAGCGATGGAACGCCATACGGATTTCCCGATTGATTCATTGGATATCCAGGAAACGATCGGCATGGAAGATCCTTGGAACTACCGCAACAAAAGCCAATACCAAGTCGGCCAGAAAGATGGCAAGCTGATTGCCGGACTTTACGGCTTGAATTCCCATACATTGATCGATATCCCGAACTGCCTAGTGCAGCATAAGGCGACGAATAAAATCACGCGTACGGTGAAAAAGATCCTGAAGAACCTGAACATCTCGATCTATAATGAAAGAAAAAGAAAAGGCGTCATCCGTACGATCATCACACGTGTTGGATTCGAAACGGGTGAAGTGCAGGTGGTCTTAGTAACGGGAGCGGAAGAAATTCCACAAAAAGATCAATTGCTTAAACAAATCCGCGACCAACTGCCAGAAGTGAAATCAGTTGTTCAAAACGTCAATAACCAAAATACATCGCTGATTTTTGGCGAAAAGACGATCCACCTTGCTGGCGAAAAAGTCATCAACGAAACATTGGGTGACCTATCGTATGAACTATCGGCGCGCACGTTCTTCCAATTGAACCCGGTCCAAACGGTTCGCATGTACGAAGAAGTGAAAAAAGCGGCAGCCCTAACCGGTACGGAAAAAGTCGTCGATGCTTATTGCGGCGTAGGGACGATCGGACTTTGGTTATCGGAAGATGCAAAAGAAGTACGCGGCATGGACGTCATCAAAGAATCGATCGAAGACGCCAAGAAAAACGCCATCAAACATAAACGCACCAACATGCACTACGAAACAGGAAAAGCCGAAAACATCCTGCCACGCTGGATCAGAGAAGGCTGGAAACCAGACGTATTAGTCGTC
This sequence comes from Peribacillus sp. NPDC097295, assembly GCF_044761665.1. NCBI lineage: Bacteria > Bacillati > Bacillota > Bacilli > Caryophanales > Bacillaceae > Peribacillus > Peribacillus sp. NPDC097295. The sequence goes on along the minus strand of NZ_JBIWCW010000005.1, from coordinate 163,110 downwards.
GATCCACCAAGAACCGGCCTGGACCAATCGTTACTGCAAACGATCCTGAAGGTCAAACCAAAAACCATTGTGTACGTATCATGTAACCCATCCACATTGGCAAAAGACCTGCATGAATTGAGCGCTCTATATAACGTAGAAACCATGCAGCCTGTGGATATGTTCCCGCAGACAAGTCATGTTGAAGTCGTCACGAAATTGACGTTGAAAAAGTAATTCACATAAAAAACATGTCCCATTCAGTCTCGGTTTTCGGTTCATAACATGACCGAATTCCGGGCCTTTTTCATGGCAGCCCTTGGCGGGACTGTCTTTTCCTTTTCGAAGATGTTTATAGAATATCCAGTAAAAATAGAGGGAAACTGATAACCCCTAATGAGAGGACTTGAATCTGAAGATGAAAGATAATTTTTGGCGTGAATTGCCACGACCATTTTTTGTACTGGCTCCAATGGAAGAAGTGACGGATGTTGTGTTTCGCCATGTAGTGGCAGAAGCAGGCAGACCTGATGTGTTTTTTACAGAGTTTACAAACTCGGAAAGTTATTGTCACCCAGAGGGGAAGCAAAGTGTCCGTGGTCGTTTGACTTTTACAGAGGATGAACAACCGATTGTTGCCCATATATGGGGAGATCGACCTGAAAACTTCAGGGAAATGAGCATTGGTATGGCAGAACAAGGATTTAAGGGCATTGATATCAATATGGGCTGTCCCGTCCCTAATGTAGCAGGGAATGGGAAAGGTAGTGGCCTTATCTGTCGTCCCGAAGTTGCAGCAGAATTAATCCAAGCCGCAAAAGCAGGCGGCTTACCTGTAAGCGTGAAGACAAGACTTGGCTACACGGAAGTCGACGAATGGCGCGACTGGCTAACACATATCTTGAAACAAGACATTGCCAACCTTTCCATTCATCTGCGTACAAGGAAGGAAATGAGCAAAGTCGACGCTCATTGGGAACTGATTCCCGAAATCAAGAAACTTCGTGATGAAGTGGCACCAGATACCCTTCTGACGATTAATGGCGATATCCCTGACCGCGAAACGGGCTTGGAACTCGCACGTAAATATGGTGTGGATGGAGTCATGATTGGACGTGGCATTTTCCACAATCCATTTGCCTTTGAGAAAGAACCGAAAGAGCATACTAGTAGGGAATTGCTTGGTCTCTTAAGATTGCATATGGACCTTCACGATAAATATTCAGAAATCGTACCACGCTCGTTCAAGCCCCTACCTCGCTTTTTCAAGATCTATGTCCGTGGATTCAGAGGGGCAAGTGAGCTGAGAAATCAATTGATGAACACCAAATCAACGGATGAAGTACGCGCTTTGCTTGATGCTTTTGAACATCCGGTTGAGGTGGAAGAACAGCAGTAAAGGGGGACGTTGAGCTCTTGCAATCCCTAGCCTCTATCAAAATATCTAAATGAAAACAGGTGCGGAATACATATACTCCGCACCTGTTTTTCTATTCATGTTATTACTATTTACAGAATTATTTTAAATAATTTTCCAATGTCTTATTATATTCTTTCGCTTGTTTTTCACTCAAATCATAGGTAATTCTTAATAGAACATTGTCCTGCAAGTACACATATTCGTCTAATGCAAGGGGTCCTAATTCGGGGTCGTTCATTTTTTCTAAGTAATTAAACCGTTTTTGAGCATCCTCTTCACTTTCAAAGATTTCAATTTTTCCACCGATAAGATCTTTCTCATCAGAATATTCATCTTCAACCTGTTCCAATCGATTATCGGCAAAATCTGCTTTCTCTGTATAATATCCAGGTTTGCCAAGCTGTTCGTTTGGATCCGTATCTTTGTTGAATGTTTCAATATCTCCTATTGGAAGTTTTGCCTCGGCAAAGGATTTAGTAATTCCTTCGACTGTAACGGGTTCTTGTTTCGATGCGCACCCTGTCATACATGCTAAAAATATTACAGACACTAGCATTAATTTGTTTCTAATCATGTGTTTTACCGCCCTTGGTTGTATTGGTTTTACAAAGACCTTATTATGCAAGCAAAGTTGTATGTTTACAAGCGGAAAAAAATACTAATTAGGAAATTCGTATTAAGACTTTGTCCTGTATTTGTATCAGACCTGGAATTAGGAAGAGTGACATTTCCGAATCTGGGTCTTTTTTATTACAAAAAAATGACATGTAATGGTAAAATAGTAACAATTATCACCTGCATTCAGGAAGGAAGATTCTTAATGGAAAAGCAATATTTTGACTTGATGCCATTCTTTGATGGCTATGTACGAAATTACCGAAGAATGAACCTGGCCAAATTACATAACCGTTCCATGTTCACGAAACGCGAAATCGATTACTTCGCCAATCTAGGTGAGATGTTGGGATTTGATTCATTTATCGAAGATACCAAGTTTGATAAAAAAATGGGGCGTTCAAGACCGATGGATTTGTCTTGGTGGAAATACGATGGCAGAAAGGATGAAGAGAATTATTTATACCTTGCCCTTCATTTGGAAAGGGAGTCCAGTTGGGCTAAGGATATAGATACAATTGACAAGCTGTTTTCAGATACAGAAGAAGGGTTCATTCCTCATAATGTGATAGGGATCCAATACATACAATCGGAAGAAAGAATGAAGCACCTGAATGAATTAATGGCTAAGAGGAACGCCGTGCAAAACTCGAATGTCCTGATGGTCTATCGTTATTATGACGCCCAAGTTGGTGTACAAAGAGTTTGCGCAGTTAGCTTTACTCCAACTGGTCTTACGGAAGAGAGGAAGGCAATCTGTGGCGTGGATGATTCCGGCTACTGGTTTATGACCTTTGAAGAGGATTATGCGCCTTTTCGAAAAAATAAAGAAGCGACTACTATCACGCCATAATCGTTTTAAAACAGTATGGTGACTTTCAATTTATAAAAGGGGTGTTGTATATCACAGATGGAAATTACCATCAAAAGAACAAGTTTAACTGAGGTAGACGTGTTGTTGACTATTCAGAAAAAGGCTTTTGCAGAAGACTATAACTTGTACCAAGACCACGATACATCTCCTGTAAATGAGACACGTGAAAAAATAATCGAAAATATAGCACACTCTATTCATTACACAATATGGTCAAATGATAACGTGATTGGTGGAATAGATATTCGTAAAAAAGAAAATGTTGTCTTATTAGACAAACTATTCATAGCAAATGAATATCAAAATAAAGGTATCGGAACAAAGATCATGAAATTATTGGAGGCTGAATTTCCATCAATAAAAATTTGGCGTTTATATACACCATATTTAAATAAAAGAAATCAATATTTCTATGAAAAATTCGGTTATGAAAAAATAGGAGAAGTTCAGCTAACTGAAAAGCTTTTGCTATTTAAGTATGAAAAATGTATGTAATTAGTTTCCTAACTTGATGTAGGTGTATTGCAAGTTCTTAAGGTAAGTATATTAATAAACAAAGCAGGATGATTACGCAAAGTTGATTGGAACGGAAGGTACGAGACTCCTGCGGGAAATGCGCGTCTAGGGGAGACACCACAGGCGAAGCCGAGGAGGCTCACCGACCGCCCGCGGAAAGCGAGTGCCTGAAGTGGAAATCAACGTTCACATGGACAAACGCATTTTTCATCCGAATTTGTCTACAGTCTAAAACAACGATTCTAGGATCAAGCAAAATCTATATATTTGAAGTGTTTCGCGGGCATATGAGTATAGGGTGGATGATGAATCTAAGCGAGTTTTTTTTAAAAGGGCGATACCCTTTTGTCGACAAACAAAGCAGCGATCCCAAAATCGCTGCTTTGTTCTATTTATGCTCCTGCCCAGACGTCTTTTGCATATCTACCATTTTCCTCTAATGATTGTAGCCATTCGGTGGCTTCTTCTTTTGGTGTTTGATAGATATGCATATAGCTGTCGATTAAGGTTCGTTCAACATCAGGGGCCATTTTGCTTCCGTCTCCGCAGATGTATAGGTGTCCTCCTTCTTTTAATAAAGCAAGGATTTCATTGGCGTTTTCTGCCAAGCGATTCTGGACATATGTTTTTTCTTGGCCAGGACATCTTGAGTAGGCGGTGTTTAGAGTGACAAGACCATCTTGTTCGGCTTGCACAAGTTCTTCTTGATAAAGAAAATCGTGTTCTGGGTTACGGCATCCAAAGTAAAGATGGGCAGGGCCTAATGCTGCACCTTTTTCCTTTAAAGCGTGACGGGCCTGTATGAATCCCCTAAATGGTGCAATTCCCGTTCCAGGGCCAATCATGATGATCGATTTTTCCGGTGTTTTCGGAAGCTGGAAATGGGATTGCGGCGTATGGATAAAGCAGGCGATTTTGTCTCCTGGGGAGCGCCCTGCCAAATAATTCGATGCAATGCCTTTATATTTTCCGTTTCCGCTCAAAGCTTCCCCACGAACTACGCTGACTGTAATGCTTGCTTCTCCTTCATGGTGGAAAGGTGAGCTAGAGATGGAGTAGTATCTGGCTTTTAATGGTGGCAGTAAAGCCAAGAAACGTTCAAACGGAATCTCGCATGCAAGGTATTGTTCGATTAGGTCGAGCATGGTGATGCGCTTATTCAGGATTTCTTGTTTATAGGTAGTGTCCAAAAGTAAATCTTCCAGTTCTTTTACATGTGGAGGACATACGGTATAGGTGGCAAGCATCCGAATTTGGGACCGGCTGGCAGGTTCTTGCAGTTCCACATAGTTTGACAGCAACTCCTCGATTTTGACAGGTTTTTCTGTAGGAAGATGGGCTGCTTTTCCGGATTCCCCCGTCAGTTGTACATAATCTTGGCTGTTCAGTTTGAAACGGCGGAGCACCCGTTCGACAAGTTCCGTAGGATTTTGCGGAAGTACCCCTAGGTGGTCGCCTTCTTGGTACTTCACCCCTTCAGGCAATGTCAATTCTATATGGCGTGTACTTCTTCCGCTCTCTACATGTTGTAATTCAACATTTCTTTTAATAATGGAGGTACATGCATGATGGATACGGGCAAGAGGTGTACCGCTCACATCGCTCACGAAGTTCATCGTGATAGAGCTGCTTTCCTGATCACTGCCATCCATTTCAATGTGTAGGGTTTCTGAAAGATTCTGCCAAAGTGTTTCGGTCCATTTCTCGTAAGCCCCTTCGAAATCATCGCTTGCATCTCCATATCCTGTATCCGAGAATCGCACGGCTCCTTTTTGTTCCAACTGCTCATCGATGAAGCTTGGAATCCGTTGGTATGTAGTGGCCCAATTTCGGTCTCCGCAGCCGAATACTGCATAGTGAACACCCTCCAATGTTTCATCCTTGTCTTCCTTAAGCCAAGAAACGAAGTCATCTGCATTATCTGGGGGATTTCCATTATAAGATGCCGAGACAATGAGAACCGCTCCTTTGTGTGGAAGCTGGTTGGTGTATCCATTTAAAGTAGCCAGATTAGTATCAAAGCCTAATCGTTTCCCTGTTTCGGCAAGGTCCCTGGCCATCCCTTCTGCCGTCCCCATGTTTGATCCATACAGGATGAGCAATGGAGTGCCATGTGTAGAAGATGGAATGGCGGCCTTGGATTGTTTTTCGACAGGGTTCGGTTCCGGACGCGAAACGGTCGCAAAATCTATCACTTTCTTTCTCGGTGAAACGCGCATCTTCAATCCGTCCGGTTTTAGGGTCAACGTTTCTTTGATATCCAGTTGATATCCACCATGATCAATCAAGTCGAAATGTTGTAAAATCATGCCGAGTACAAGTGTGGCTTCTTGTAGGGAAAACTGTTGTCCGATACAGGCGCGCTGTCCGTTTCCAAACGGTTTAAAAGCATGATGGGGAATAGAATCCGCGTCCTCGAATCGCTCCGGAATGAATGCATCCACTTCATCGCCCCAAACGGAACGGTCACGATGAAGCTCGGGAATCAATAAGGAAAATACATCGCCTTTCTTCACGGTATATTTTCCACCAAGCGTGGTGTCCTCTTTTGCGTACACGGAAAATGATGGAGCGGTTGGCCACAGACGAAGTGCTTCATTCAGCACCATCCGGACATATTTCAGCTTTTTCACTTGCGTATAATCCGGGATGTCATCACCCAATACTTCATCGACCTCTTGTTGCGCTTTTAGTAACTTGTCACGATTGTTCATGAGGAAATAGATGGCGAAAGACAGGAGACCGCTTGTCGTTTCATGTCCTGCTATTAAGAACGTTATGATTTGGTAACGGATGTTATCATCATCAAGTGAAGCTCCTGTTTCCGGATCGATTCCTTTTAACATATGGGAAAGAAGATCCTCTTCTCCTTGGTCACCATGTTGTTTACGATCAGCGATCAATTCATCCACAAGGGAAAACATATATTGAATGTCTTCCTTGAATTGTTTTTTTGATTTGATCATCAATTTTTCCTGGATGCCAAGTCGTTGCGTTTGGCTCATCGCTTCATTAAGTGCACGTACCATACTGGTGACGAAAGGATGCGGGTCCTCCCGATAAAAGCTGTTAAATCGGAAATTGAATCCGCATAGCCCAATCGTATCCAGGGTCAATCGTGTCATATCTTCAGGAACATCTATCTCATCGGTTGGATTCAAACGAGCCCATTTTTGGATGAGTTGAGTAGCGAGATCCAACATTTTAGCATGATAGCCTTTCATTGCCTGCTGGCTGAAGCTAGGCAGCAGGATGTTATGGGCCTTCTTCCAATTGGGTTCGGTCGTTTCGCTTGTGAAGAGCCCATCGCCGCCAAATGCTCGTACCTTTTGTAGGGCTGGGCCGATTTTCTTATCGAACCGTGTTTCATCACAAATTTCTTCAGCAAGAGAAGCGCTTGAGACGAATGTAGCGATTCTACCAGGAAACTGAAACTGAAAGATTGGTCCCAACTCTCGCGACAGCTTCATGAATGACTGAATCGACTTATCTTTATCGATAATCGGGAGGCTGCCTAGGGGGCCATATGTCTTGGGCTGTGGAAATTGATTGTGGGTTTCCATAAAATTAGCACCTCTTTCAAAATAATGAATGAACGTTCATTCCGGACTTGATTTAAATAGATTCAAGCATGTAAACGGATGGCATCCCAAAAGCTCGCTTCCACTTCGGCCAAAAGTTTCGTATCCGGATTCAGTTCTCCGATACGCACCAGGCGTTCAAGCTCCAGAAATGCTCCGTAAATAATGGCTATCAAGGCAGAGGTAGGGAGTTTCTTAATGACCTGTTTCTCTTTTCCACTCTCGAAGAAATGTATAAATATATTCAATAGTCTTTGAAAGCTCGCTTGACTATCATCATTTAAAAAATAGGCCCCACTATGTAATTTAATAAAATAAAGAGCTTGGCCATGATCGGTAGTAAAATGCACCATCGAATTAAATATATGACGGAACTGATGGCGAATTGTATCATCATGAGGAAATCCATCCTGTACCGTTTCAGTAAAAAGGTCCAGGTACTCTTGGAAAATCTTATTGCCCAGCAATTCCTTACTCTCAAAATAACGATATATGGTTCCTGCCCCAACTCCGGCAGAAGTAGCTATCATAGGGATGGTAGTCGCGTCAAATCCTCTTTCTGCAAATAATAGTAAAGCGCTTGCGACTATATCATTTCGCTTATTTACAATTGTCATCAGTGTGATTCACCCCTTATTTACAAGAAACGGAATGATTGTTCATTCCTGTTATGTAAGTGTATATTTATGAAAAAATGATATCAATCGCGCATAGTACTCATATTTTACGATTTGTTTTAGGATGAAAAAGGGATAAAAGAAGGGTGAAATCATCATCTTTCCTATAAAAACTAAGTAGTTCCATCTAAGTGTTTACCTGTTATTTACATATTCTTCGCTTATCTTTCTACCTGCAAAAAATAGGTCATGCCAAGCGGTCGTTTTTTTATTTCCTTTAAAAAGCAGATGCGTGATACATTATGAATAGTAAATAACCGTTTATTCATTTTGAATGTAAGGAGAGGGGAACCAGAATGAAGCGAATGAAATGGCTCGCGATTCCTTTATTGGGATTGATCCTTTCAGGATGTGTGGATTCCACAGCGCGGGTTGAAATAAATAAAGATAAAAGTGCGGATCTCTCGCTTGAAGCATCCATGGACGGTGATATGTATTCGCTGGCAGGTCCATACATTGAAGAAGCATTGGAGGGAACGGAATACAAGCTGGAACAGAGCGAGAATGGCATCAAGGTGACGAAACATTACCCTTCGCTTGAAACGCTGTCCAATATAGGGGACGGAACAGGTGAGAGTAAGATTTCCGTAGATGAGAAGGAATCTTTCTTTTATACCGCCTATGATGTGAAGGCATCCGTTGATTTACAAAGTCAAATCAGTCGGTACATAGAGGGTGTATCAGGTAACACCTTCATCCAATCCATCATTCTTCAAAAGCTGGATCAAGCCAATCTGAAACTGGAGGTTGCGCTTCCGTATAAGCTCTTTGGCTCCAATAATGCCGATGAGGAGAATGGCAAAACCCTATCCTGGGATATCTCGGCCACAAATGAGACGCCTGTTGAGTTTGAAGTGATTGTTCCGAAGGGTAAAACGATCGGCATAACGGCCGGAATTGTAGTGGTCTTGGTTATCGGGGCCGTGGTCTTGATTGTGAAAAGAAAGAGTAAGAAGAAATAATCGGAGTGAAGACTTTCGTGTAGCGGCATGGAGGTCTTTTTTTCTAGTTAGCTGCTTCTGATAAAATTTAGAGACATAAAAGTCAGGGAATCAGTCTTGGCATGTGCAAAATAAAAAATAAAATGAAAGAATGAGGTAATTTAAGCATGATCGATCAGTATTTAATCAATCAGGCGATCGAGGACCGCCGCCATCTGCATCAGCATCCTGAGCTTTCAGGAAAAGAATATGAAACGACGGCTTTCATTCGCCGTCGCCTGGAAACGCTCGGGATTGAAATTCTTAATTATCAGCCGCCCGGTACAGTCGGATTTTTCAAAGGAACGAAAGGTACCAAAACGGTTGCTCTCAGGGCAGATATCGATGCGCTGCCAATTATGGAAGAAGGGGATAAGCCGTATCTTTCAAAAAATCCCGGGGTCGCTCACATGTGCGGCCATGACGGACATACGGCTGTTTTGCTTGCTGTTGCTGAATGGATTACGAAGCATCGTGAAGAAATTGAGCCCAATATCATGCTGATTTTCCAATCCGCAGAAGAGATTTCACCGAGTGGAGCCGATCAACTGATTAAGCAGGGTGTCCTCGATGAGGTTGATGCCATTTTCGGGATTCATTTGTGGCAGGGGCTGGCTAAAGGGAAAATTGGCTTGCGGGGAGGGCCGATGATGGCATCCGTCGATGATTTTGAGATTACCATCAAAGGCTCGGGCGGCCATGGATCGATGCCGCATGAGACGGTCGATCCGATTTATATCTCGACCCATATCATTCAGGCACTACAAAGCATAATCAGCCGGTCCTTGAATCCGATGGAGGCTGGTGTGATAACCGTAGGGAAAATCGAGGCCGGCACCACCTATAACATCATTCCCGATTCAGCTAAAATCATTGGTACGATCCGTGCGCTGTCTCCGGGAGCGGTTGACCTGATCCAAGATAAGATTGTCAAGCTGACGAAAGGCATCTGCCAATCCTTTGGAGCCACAGGAGATGTGCGATTCATCGTTGGAACGCCTCCACTCGTCAATGATCAGAAAGAAGCGGCCTTCATGGAAGACCTCATTTGTCATCGTTTTGGTGAAGATGTATTTGAGCCTGTCGAACCAATCATGGTATCGGAGGATTTCTCGTACTATCTGACGAAAAAGCCAGGGGCGTTCATCTTTGTCGGCATGAACGGAGAAAAAAGCCAGTATCCGCATCACCATCCAAGGTTCGACCTTGATGAGGACGTGTTCCCAGAAGCGATTCGCCTTTTTGTTGAAATTTTGAAACGGTATAAGTAATTGGAGAAGTCGGACTTTCAGGTAAATAAACTCTCAGAAGAACTGTTTTCAAGAGGATACGAGATTAAAACGTCTCGTGGAGATAATCCATACATAAGAGTTTGAACTCAAATATTTTTAAAAAGATGATAAGTAGAGGAGCGGAATAAATGACGATACATATACGAAAGTGTACCCTTGAAGATTTGCCAATACTCCAAGAGATTGGTTGCGAAACGTTTAATGAGACCTTTAAGGATCAGAATTCACCTGAAAATATGAAGGTTTATTTGGATAGGGCATTTAACGCAAATCAATTAGAAACGGAATTATCCAATAGCGAGTCGGCATTCTTTTTTATCTATGTTCATGCAGAAGTAGCCGGGTATTTAAAGGTGAATGTGAATGAAGCCCAGACGGAAAAGGAGGGGAATGATTCACTAGAAATTGAGAGGATATATATAAGAAAAGAATTTCAAGGGCAGGGATTGGGTCATCATCTGATAAATAAAGCATTGGAATTGGCGAAAGAACAAAATAAGCAGAAAATCTGGTTAGGCGTTTGGGAAAAGAATGAGGGGGCCATCAAATTTTATGAAAGAATGGGCTTTACTCAGAGTGGAACGCATTCCTTTTACATGGGAGATGAAAAACAAACCGATCTTGTTATGACTAAAATGCTTAAATGATTGAAGTGGAATTTTGAGTGTCCAATTAAATTATGGCACACAGAGTATCCTTGTATGAAAAATGTCACCTTCACTCCAACCTGACAGGTACTACGGTTAGGTTTTTTGGATAATGTACTTTTTAACAGAACTTTAGCAAGTTAATCCTCCGGATATTTACAGTTTTAAATCATACCCACGGGGTAAAGAAAACTAGAGTTATTCATGATGTGCCAGGCATATTGTGGGTATTTTATCACGAGAGTATATATACTAGAATAGTACCGGTTACCCGGTCCTCATTCATTTACATGGAGGTTTTTTTATGACAACTGAGAATAAAGTAGCAATCATTACAGGAGCCGGAAGTGGTTTAGGACAAGCGACAGCGGTTCGTTTGGCTAAAGAAGGAGTCAACATCGTTGTAGTGGACGTCAATGAAAAGGGCGGTAACGAAACGGTTGAAATGGTGAAAAATTTAGGAGCGGATTCTTTCTTCATCAAAACGGATGTTTCTAAAGCAGAAGAAGTGAAGAATTATGTGGATCAAACAGTAGAGAGATTCGGAAAGATCGATTATTTCTTTAACAACGCAGGGATCTCTGGTAGTGGTAAATACTACTTGGATACGGACGTGGAAGAAATTGAAAAGATCGTCCAAATCAATTTAATGGGTGCTTTATATGGTGTTCGTTATGTAGCCGAGGTTATGTTGAAAAATGGTGGCGGATCGATCGTTAATACCGCTTCAAGTGCTGGTGTGATCGGACAAGATTCAGTAGTGACCTATTCCGCTACGAAACACGCTATCGTTGGGTTAACGAAGTCCATGGTGGCTGAATACGCAAAAGATGGTCTAAGAGTGAATGCAATTGCCCCAGGACCTACTGAGACACCTATGGTCAAAGCTTTCTATGAAGCAAACCCAAAAATGAAAGAGAACGCAACGAGCGGGATTCCTCAAAAACGATTGGGAACTCCAGAAGAAGTTGCAGAACTTGTAACCTTCCTCTTCTCGTCTAAAGCTGAATATATTAATGGAGAAGTGATTCGCATCGATGGCGGATTCACGAATACAAAATAATAATAAATAAGCAAAAAGCCTGTTTCGATTGGAACAGGTTTTTTGCTGTTCGTAGAATGAATTAAAACTCAACGGAGCGTTTGTTGCCGGTTTGGGTCACACCTCTTATGATGTAATGAGTAGGGGGTGAATCAATGGATAGTAGCAAAGTGGGCCATTTGATTTTACGATTGCGGAGGGAAAAAGGGTTCACGCAGAAGGAGTTGGCTGACAGGATGAATCTTTCTGATCGGACCATTTCAAAATGGGAGCGTGGTCAAGGCTGTCCGGATATCTCCCTGTTACCGGAATTGTCCTCCCTCCTGGGTGTAAACATTGAACATATTCTGGAGGGCGAACTCGCATCCAATGATTTTGTAGGAGGAAATATGAAACGGTCAAACTATTTTGTGTGTCCATCTTGTGGGAATATTACCTTAAGCACCGGTAACGCTGCTGTTTCTTGTTGTGGAAGAAAGTTGGAGGCACTTGTACCGAAGAAAGCGACGGACGAAGAGAAGCTAGAGGTTACACAGGTTGAAGAGGATTGGTTCATTTCAAGCAACCATCCTATGAGCAAGGATCACTATATTTCATTTATTGCCTTTGCTACAGGAGATCAGGTGCAACTTATCAAACAATATCCGGAATGGGGACTGCAAACCCGCATTCCGAAGAGGAAACACGGCATGTTGCTTTGGTACTGTACGCAGCACGGGTTGTTTTATCAGTTGATTTAAGGAGAGAAAAAGCCATTCATCTATTAAATAGTTCTACCAACAGGCAGTCAGCCCTTTATTAGGGGCGCTGCCTTTTTTACTGTGGATAAGTGGATGGGGAATTTGAGAAATATTCACATGATATTGTATGATGAATGATAGGAACTTATAAAAATGATAGGAACGGAAATATGGTATGTAAACCATACATAGAGGGGGAAGGGCAATGGAAATTGGGTTGACGACATTTGTGGAAACGACGCCGGATGTCGAGACGGGTCAGGTACTTAGCCATGCCGAACGTATACGCGAGGTAGTGGAGGAGATTGTATTGGCGGATCAGGTGGGGCTCGATGTCTATGGAGTGGGCGAGCATCATCGGAGGGATTATGCGGCTTCTGCACCAGCCGTCATTTTGGCCGCCGCAGCTTCACGGACAAAACGGATCCGTCTGACCAGTGCGGTGACGGTGTTGTCTTCAGACGACCCGGTACGAGTGTTCCAGCAATTCTCGACACTTGACGCGATTTCAAATGGTCGCGCAGAAATCATGGTCGGAAGGGGGTCCTTCATCGAGTCGTTTCCGCTATTCGGCTATGATTTGGACGATTACAATGAATTGTTCGATGAGAAGTTGGATCTGCTATTAAAAATCCAGCAGTCTGAGAAGGTGACATGGAGTGGCAAGCATCGTCCATCCATTCAAAACCGTGGGATCTACCCGATTCCGGTTCAGGATCCACTACCGGTTTGGATCGGGAGCGGCGGAACTCCCCAATCCGTTGTTCGCGCTGGCATGCTTGGCCTGCCACTTGTTCTTGCGATTATTGGCGGAAGCCCAAGGCAATTTGCAGGGCTCGTCCAACTGTATAAAAGGGCGGCCAAAGAAGCGGGGCATGATGTAAGCAAGTTGCCGATTGCTTCCCATTCACACGGATTCATTGCCGAGAGCACAGATGTTGCGGCAGAGAAATTTTTCCCGTCCACCCAGCAGGCGATGAACGTGTTAGGAAGAGAGCGTGGGTGGGGAGCATACACCCGTGAAACGTTCGATTCGGCCCGTAGTTTAGAAGGCGCCCTATATGTCGGTGATGCGGAGACCGTGGCGAAAAAAATCATTCATCTTCGTAAAACGGTAGGAGTCACACGCTTTATGCTGCATGTTCCCGTTGGATCGATGCCACATGATGATGTGATGAAAGCCATCGAACTACTGGGTAAAGAGGTGGCCCCAATAGTACGGGAGGAAATTGCGAGATGGGAAGCAGAGGGCGGCGAGGAATCGTAAGCCTTTGAAGTGATTCACCCAAACTTAATGTCGTAGCGAGCTTTTTTAGGTATAATAAAACATACAGTACACTTACAGCATCCGGGAATCTGTAGACGATTCTCGGATTTTCAGTTGCCTTCATTTTTAGTATTGGAAGAATTTACGCGGGCAATGATAAAGAGAAAGCGACTGAAAAGGGTGCGAATATAGGAGGTTTATGGATGCATAATCATGATATTTTAATCAGGGTGCGATATGCTCTCGATATAAAAAATAAAGATATGGTAGAGATCTTTAAACTTGGCGGCGTGAACGTGACACAAGAAGAAGTGATGGAGATGCTCACAAAGCCAAAAGAAGAAGACTATGACGAGTACGAAGACGATGATGTTGACTTTTACGAATACGAAGACGATTCAATTAAATGCAATAACAAGATGATGGAATCCTTCCTGAATGGTTTGATCATTTTCAAAAGAGGCAAACAAGATCCAAAACCGGGACAACCAGAAAGCCCGGCACCAACAGGCAAGGAAAGTGTGAACAACGTCCTTCTGAAGAAATTGAAAATCGCGCTAACTCTAACAAGCGAGGATATGATTGAAATCCTGGGAGACGCAGGAGTCAATATCACCAAAGGGGAACTAGGCGCCATTTTACGAAAAGAAGGCCACCGGAATTATAAACAATGCGGAGACCGCTACGCTCGTAACTTCTTAAAAGGGTTAACGTTGAAATATCGGGGATAAGTAAAACGCGCCCAAGTGTGTATAAGGTGTGGATGAAGGCTGGAGTGATGAGGAGAGATTCTTATTGCTTGAGCCTTTTTGTGTATAACTTTCTGTGTTAATTAAAAAGCTATATTAATGAAGAACCAGAGAAAGCATTGTAGCTGATTGATGGGATTATGGTGTTTTGTCTATTGAATGAATATAGGTTACTTGCTGGCTGGGGATCGGAAGTCGTAGAGGGATAATTGTTTAATATAATTACAGAGAGCCTTACCATAATTAAATGGTTTTTATTGTATAAAGATGTAAAATTACCTTTAAAATATATGCTATTATTGAAAAAGGAGTTTTTTGTTAGAAAAGAGGGATAATAGTGATTAGCAATGAACCGATTGAGAAATTAAGTGAATTTACTGAATTTGTAGAGTCGTTACCCAATGAATTTATGTTATCTAGAGGACAAGCTGGAGAATATGATTTATTACCTAGTTCACTAAGACTGGATAAAAGTAATATTAGAAAATACTCCAGAATGGCATCACAATATTTTTTAAATGAATTTAAAATAAACTCACATAATTATATGAGGTTTCCAACTGATATAAATAGTGAATATGAGTGGATGGTCTACGCTCAACACTATGGAATACCAACTAGATTATTAGATTTTACATTTTCTCACGTAGTATCTCTTATGTTCGCAGTAGAAAATGCTTTTGAAGATGAAGAGAATAAAGATGCTGAAGTATGGTTTTTAAATCCAATACAGTTGAATAATAAATTTGCACATCGTTCTGAGATATTAAATATTGCAAATGGTGAAAGCTTAAACTTGGAAAATTATGAAGGGCCTATAGCAATTAAATCAAGGAAATTAAATGAGAGAATTAATGCCCAAAATGGCTTATTTGTCTACTTTCAAGATGTTATTAACCCCGTTGAATCTCCACTAAATAAGATTGTTGATGAAAATATTTTAAAGAGATTAGTAATAAAGGGTGAATACAAAAAAGATATTCTCTCTTCTTTATATTCAATGGGTATAGGATTTACCACTCTATATCCAGAGCTTCAGTCTGTTTCAAAAGATATAATAATGAAGCTGAATATTCAAGAGTATTTGAGAGCAGGTGATGAATAGAATGACAGAATTTACTGCAGCAAATCATAAGTCACAAGACATAGCAATTAAAGACATAATTAACCAAATAACTAACGGTTTTAAATTGCAAAATATAGAAGATGTTGGTGGTTTGGATGAAGATTTAAAATTAGAACTATCAGACTCTATTATTATAGCACCAGATTACCAGAGGGATTATAGAGCCTCAGTTATGGATGAAAGTTCACTAATAGAATCTATACTAGTTGGTATACCAATTCCTCCGGTCTTTTTAGCTAATGATAGGTTTGAGGGACTACAAGTCTTAAATGTAGTTGATGGACAACATAGACTTAGAGCTTTTTATAGATTTAAGGAAAATAAATTCAGCTTATCTGGATTGAAATTGTTAGATGGGTTAAACGGAAGCAAATTCAGTGATTTAGAGTTTAGTATAAAAGAGAAAATTTTAACACATAAACTTGCGGCTATTGTATTTACTGATTTCCCTGGACTTGATTTTGAATTGGAAATTTTCAACAGGTATAATAAAGGGACTAAACCGTTAACACCACAAGAAATTAGACATGCAGTATATAACTCTAATTTAAATAACTATGTTAATAAATTTGCTAAAGATATGGTTGATAAAAAGACCTCTGAAGAACTTCAGAATGCTTATAACGCTACAAAAGATAGATATCAAAAGAAGAAAATTCAAGAGAGTATCTTTGTTATAATGAATATTTTAGAAAATGGCTTAAATGAGAACTACTCTAAATCTTCTATATATGCAGAGGAATACATGAAGCAAAAGTCCCGATTAGAGAAAAACAAATCAGAAAATGCACATGATAATTTTCTATTTGTAAAAGACAGGTTTGAGAGTTTTAATAAAGTTATTGAGTCAATAGGTAAAAAAGTAGAATTCCCATTTTCTAAGGAAATTTATGGAATTTCAAGTAGGAATTATAAATTCCAAATTTCAATTGGGATGTTGTTAGCAGGGACTTTTCATAAAATGATTTATGGTGGAATTTCGTTAGATACTTTAGATAATGAATTGGTCCTAGAAAAGTTTCTAGGTTATATTTCTTCTCTATTTAAACAGTCATATCTTGAAGACCCTGAATACAATGCATCTTCAACGAGCCCCAAAAAGATGAAAGAATTGATAAACTCAATAAATTTAGAAGAATTGTTGTAAGGAGTATAGGTGCATCTGTCTTATTTATACAGGTGCTCCTTTTTACATTGGATTCCCATTTATATATAGCGAATCCATATAGCAATTATGCAACAATTGTACTAAGTACTATTTTTGGAGGAAACAACGTGATCGAAATACTCGAAGATGCAGGAGTCCATATTACCAAAGGGGAATTAGGCGCTTCTTAAGAAAAGAAGCACATCGAAATTATAAACAATACGCGACGATATTTCAATTTGTGCATAAGATGTGGATGAAGGCTTGAGTGATAAAGGGAAATCCTGATCATCGAGCCTGTTTGTGTATAACTTTTTAGATATACTTCCGACATTATCAAGGAAGCATTACATCAAAGCACTACCTCCCGTTCATACTAATGTTGGGAGGTATGCCGATTTATGATACATATTTGGTTAACTGGTCTTTTGTTATTTGCACAACCCGCCGAGCTGTCGGACAGCTTGACGGTGACTCAACAAGGGAAACCCATAGCTAGTGTGGAGCGTGAAAACTTTTCACTGCCCCTTCCTGGTACTCCAATGGTTGATGATGAAAAGTTACGTACGTTCATTGATAAACTCGATCAACAAGTATATCAAGCTCCTATAAATGCGAGGCTTAATGATCAAGGAGGAATTGTTCCAGGTCAGGTAGGTTACAAACTGTACCGACAGGCATTCAAGGAGCAGTTTTATGCCTATTTCTTTGGGAAGGGACCCTCGAAGATCGAGGTTCCGGAGATGGACGTTTATCCTAAAGTGGATAGTGAAATACTTGCACACATTCGCCACCAGAAGATTGGTCAATACGTGACATATTTTAATTCTAACAATAAAAGTCGTTCACATAATATCTCACTTGCGGCCAAAGCGATTGATAATCATGTTGTTTTTCCGAATGAGATTTTCTCTTTTAACCAAGTTGTGGGGAAGAGGACGAGAGATAAGGGGTATAAGAGTGCGCCGATTATCGTTCGAGGTGAATTATCAGAAGGGGTTGGTGGGGGGATTTGTCAGGTGTCATCCACCTTGTTTAATGCGGTTGATCGTGCCGGGCTCGAGATTGCCGAGCGCTATTCGCATAGTAGGCGCGTACCGTATGTGCCACCGGGGCGTGACGCGACGGTAAGCTGGTACGGACCTGACTTTCGCTTTGTGAACAAATATAATCAGCCTGTATTGATTCGGGCCAAACGCTATGGAGGAAGCATGATCGTTACACTTTACTCCTCTGACATGATTAATAACGAACAGAAAAAAGTTCCCAAGGCGCCAGTTAAATTACCGAAAGAGATCAAGATCAATCCACAATAAACTGATTGTGATTAGGAAGTATTAAAAAATCCTATACCAAAAGACAGCCAAGCTATCCTGAAGATGAGCTTGGCTGTCTTTTGATTATTTATTATTAACGGGATACTTCTTCCCATTTTTCACGATCTTTTCTTCGATAATCTCTTTTACATCTAACCCTAGATCGGAACATAACATGAATGAGTAAATCAAAACATCAGCAATTTCTTCACGAATGTTTTCTTTATTATCCTTAAGTGCTTGTTCATTGTTAACCCATTGAAAGTCTTCTAGAAGTTCTGCTGCTTCTATGGAGATAGAGATAGCAAGGTCTTTTGGGTTATGATATTGTCTCCAGTCTCTTTCATCTCTAAACTCATTGATTGCTTTAATTAAGGCTTGAATATCGTTCATCATCATTTTCCCCTTTTTAGCTCAAGTAGTTTTTGTCTTAGTTTTGGGTCTGTGGCATAAATATATAAACCATGTATACCCCGTTTCATCAAGACATTAATGGAATTCAAGATGATTTCTTCTTTAATTTCTTGATTTTTTTCTGGTGATAAATCCGTCCGTGAAATGAATGCACCTGTATCTTTGTATTTGGAAGAATCAATGATTAATTCTTTCTTGCCTTCATCATAGCTTATGGAAGGGCCAAGAACGACTCCAACGTAATTTAGGTCAAAACCTTGTACGGTATAAATGGAACCAACCTCTTTAATGGAGCCCGGATTCTCTGCCCACGTCACACTATCTTGGGTGATATTCCAAGGCATATTAATTCCCTCTTCATCGACAATATAAGTTTTTCCATCTTTTTTATGTAGATAATCGAAGGTTGAGACAATGCGAGAAAGACCGATTTCGTTGTTTTTATTTTCTATAGCGTGTTTAAACGTCTCAGCATCTTCAAACAATTCAAGTTCGAAGGAGGAGTCTTCCTCTGACGGTAAAGGAAGAACTTCCTTTGCAATAAATTTGTCAATCCACTTAATGGTTTCTGGATTCGCATTCATTCTCATTTGATCCGTAAGCTTAACAGTTTTCGCACTGTATTGCTTTGTGATTTCCTCTAGCAATTGATCATTCCAATAGCTTTTAATCTTCAGCACTTGCTTTGGATCAAAGATGACTATGGTGATTTTGCTACGCTTAATGATTTCATCTAGTTGGTTTTGATAGCGGAAATTATTATAAGAATCTTCCTTTGTCAGAAGCAAATGAGCTTCGTCAACCAATACGATATCGGCTGTTTCTCCCGTTTTTGTCTTCTCATTAATAAAGGGCGTGGGCTTCATTAGATTCTTTTTTTTCAAGTTGGGTAAGCTGTTGGCAATACTTTTATATGTCTTCAGCATCTCCGTGTGATTTACTAGCAAGTAATTATCTTTATTTTTAAGAGATCCATCATCTTTAGCCAAATCTTGAATCGTGTTAAACAGAGAGCTTAATAAGACGCTTTTACCTGTGCCTGCATCGCCCTCAATCGCAATTACGTGATTTCCGTCTTTTCTAATATGTTCTTTGCAAAAATCGAGAATCTCATTTTTGATTTCAAGCTGCTGAGGAGAGAGCTCCTTATAAGGAGATAACTTATAAATGTCCTTGTTTCTAAGGTTCTCGACTGTATCGCTGACAATGTTCTCTTCTCTAAGTTTTTCCCAAATAACTTGAAAGAGTTCTTCATTATAAAACGATTTCTGGTAGTAATTATGCATGACCCTTGATCTGGTCTGGCTCACATTTTGCAGTTGATAGTGGTTATCGGCGATGAAGTAGTTAATTAAGTTCGACTCAATATTGTACGTCGCAGACTGATTGAATTTCTCATGCCCAATTAAAATAGAACGATTCAAATTATTACGTTTTTTATCCTCTAAATGAGTTTTTAAACGTCGTGAAGCTTGAACCGTTTGCCCAATATAAGCAGAGGGTCTTTTTTTCTCATTATAAAGGATATATAAAATCGGATAGTTATTTAGATGTAGTGTCTTTAGAGTATGTAAATGATCAGGAGTAAAATCCCTCTTTTCAAATACTAGTCCATTCATGAATTTATCCTCTGTGTCTTTTTCTATAATAGTAGCATATATAACCAACCATTTTTTGAAAAATATTTTAACTATAATTACCGTCAAATGGCTTTGAACCCTTTCTATTCTGAAATGGACTCCCTGCAACTAAAAGAACTGTCCTGTAGCCTCTTTTTAGAGTGGGAAACTGCGAAAAAGAGGAGAGGTACTGGCATGGGGATAGTGCAATATTAGAATGGAAGAGTTACTTTATCTCTAAATAAAAATGATCAAAGAAAAGTCGATTGATTTTGGTCTGACTTTAGATTATCCCTATCATATCCCTGAAGTTGAAAATCTTTAGAGAAACAGTCCATGGGTCTTGTTGTGTCGCATGATCATAAATTAGCTAATAGATGTGAGTTAGAAATAAAAGATCTACAAGATGAATCATTTATTCTAACAGAAAAAGGTTATACGTATCGGGCTTTTTTGTTTGAAAAATTAAATGAAAACACTATATCTCATACTATATCCATGGAACTAAGCAGTGTAGAAACGATAAAAAAAGCGGTAAACAATCATTGGGGGATTGGCTTCTTGCCTTTGTTTTCAGTAGAGGAAAAAGTCTTTAAAACTATCCCCTTAAGCATGATTGTCACACTTTACTTCTCTGATATGATTAATAACGAACGGAAAAAAGTCCCCAAGGCTCCGTCCCAGTTATCGACGGAAATCAAGACGAAACCATGATAAAAAGAACGAGGGAGCAATTGCTAGATGTTGAGCAATCGCTTTTTGCTGTGCTGTTTCTGCGAGTTCTGTTTCAGGTCAATTTTACGTGAATAGGAGCAGCAAAAAATCTAAAGTGGAGAGAAGCAAACGATTGGATGGGCAAGAAAAATCGATATGGGGAAATGAATCGATATAATCGATTTTAGAGAGTTTCGGAGACCTGTACCATAAGTAAATGAGGTTTTGGGCTAGCTAAAAAAATAGCTAGCCTAGTCTTTTTTGTATTTATATTTCTGATCATCAATTTACCGTTATTGAGGGGGGACTTTTTACTTTTCATGAAATAAGATTAAATCCCACCGATCTTCAATTTGTTTTTATTACACCAATCGGTATGGCTCCAGTCTTTTGAGTAACATTAGTTTGCATGCTTTTCTTGATAGGATTCCATTGTCCAATTTTTTTTGTTTTTTGTTTTTAAACCTGGAGCTTTTAGTGTCATGGAAATGATGAAAGAGATAAAACACAAGACCGCTATAAATTTAAAAGTTGGTTGAAAGCCTCCCAGAATAACCGAGATAAAGGATGCTGATAGTCCCCCTAATCCGAAGCCCTGATAGACAATTCCATAGTTTTGATTTTGATTTTTTAAACCAAAGAATTCTGCAACAATTGTTGGAAATACTGTGATATTACCGCCAAAGCTGAAGGCAATTGTAGCTACGCAAACAAAGAATATTCCATAGTTTAATTCAACTGTGCTAAGTACTATGACCGCAATAGCTGTTACGAGGAGGGCTCCAGCTACCACATTCAATCGACCGACTTTATCAGATAGGGCACCAAGAATAATTCGGCCGAGTGTATTGAATATTGCAACTAAGGCAACTGCGTTCGCTGCAGATGTAATATCCAATCCAGCCATACTAACACCAATATCTTTGACGCTTCCAATGAGATATAATCCACTCATACAAGCTGTAAATAAAATCACAAATAATAGGTAAGCTTCTTTTGTTTTCAGCATTTCTTTTAGTGAATAATCCCTTTGCATGGCTGCAGTAGCTGTTTTAGTGTTACCACTAACTTTTGCTTCCTTCACTAATAAGGATCCAGCGACAATCATGATTAGAGCAATCAAACCCCAATAGAAAAATCCCGCTTTAACACCTGCTGATTCAATTATGAAACTGTTAATATATTTGAATACTAAACTCCCACTACCGTATGCACCAATCGCAATACCTGATATGAGTCCTTTCTTTTCAGGGAACCATTTGATGATATTGGACAGGGTTGTCATATAGGCAACGCCATTTGCGGCCCCTACCACAACACCAGCGAATATATACAGTAATGCAATCGATGTAGCTTGGGAGCTAATCATCAATCCGGCTCCCAGCGTAATCCCTGAAATAGCGATTAAACGACGTAATCCTATTTTTTCTTGAATCTTACCGGAAAATAATGTTGAGAACGCAAGAGCAAAACTCATGATAGAGAAGGTTGTGGATACAGCGCTTACATTCCACCCGTAAAGATCTGCTAAAGGCTGATTATATAAACTCCAAGTATAGATAGTTCCTAGTCCTAGCATGACGAGGATGGTTCCCACTATTATAGAAATTCGGTTAATTTTACTTTCTTTCATAATGTTCTCCTCTTTTCTCTCGAAGGTTAGACGATGTTAGCAATCTGTTCTGATGCTGTCTTGAAAAGAATCATAACACCATAAAAAGAGAATAGATCATTTTTGGAATGAAATGACGTGAATAGGGAATGAACGGTCGCGGTAAATGCATGATCTGTTGCAAACGTTTTCAAGAAAGGATATTGAAGGGGGATTCACAACATGGAATATAGAGAGAAACTCTGACTTTTTTAATAAAAAAATCAGAGTTAAATATACCTATTTACTAATTACGTGGATAAAAGTGCTATTGTAGATCCATTATTTTCCGGAATGTCTTTACTTTACTTCGACTAACTGGAATCTCCGTTTTAAGATTCTTTAAGCGCAGGATATAGGTCTGGTTAAACCAGGGAACGATTTCAGAGATTTTGGATAAGTTAACTGTATATGACCGGTGACAATGGAAAAATAAGTTTTGAGGAAGACGCGAATAGAATTCGGATATACTCATTGGCATTGTATATTCTTCATCGAGTGTATACACTAACGTAACCTTTTCATTTGCTACAGCATAAAAAATATCATTCACATCAGTTACGATAATAGAATTATTCTTACGTAGATTGATGCGGTTGTTCGTTCCTATTGATCCTTCTCCTTGATTCATTGATATGGAAGGGTTAACGGTTTTATCCTTGTTTGATTGCTCACGTATAAATGAATTTTCGAGCTTATTTAACATCGCTGCAATCCGTTTTTCATCATATGGTTTTAGGATATAATCAAATGCTTCTAATTCAAAGGCATGCGCAGCATGTTCTTTATAAGCTGTCGTAAAAATGATATAAGGTTTTTTCTTAAATTTATTGATGTTACCTGCTAATAACATTCCATCTAATGAAGGGATATTAATATCCAGAAAAATCGCATCTGTTTCATTTTCCTGCAGAAACTTCAATACATCTAAACCGTCTTCAAAGCATTCTGTAACTTCGATTTCACTGTAGGTTTCAATTAAATATTCTAGTTCTTCACGTGCAGGTATTTCATCTTCGACAATGATAGCCTTCATTTGGTCACCTTCTCTATATCAAAGTAAATTTCTGTTCCAGGAGATAGATGTTGAATAACAAGTCCCTTGCCATAAATGAGTTTAACCCTCTGATGTACGTTATATAAACCAATTTTTTTCGCTGGAACATTATCACTTGAGAGGTTTCGAATGACCTCTTCCTCAATCCCTGGACCAGTATCTTTCACGCTGATCCTTACTTTTCCACCGAAATCCTTCACTGAGATAGTAACGACTCCGGGGCCCTTTGTTTTTAATATCCCATGGTTTATGGCATTCTCTACAAGCGGCTGAATGAGTAGACTGGGTATCATTAAGGAAACATCATCAATAATATACTCTATTTGGAGACGAGAGCCAAAACGAGCCTTTTCAATTTCAACATAATCTTTCACTTGTTGAAGTTCCTTTTTAATATCTATCAATTCACCACTTAATTCTAAATTGAAGCGCATATAGCTGGCTAGATTAATAATCAATTCACGAGACTTCTCGGGGTTTTTCCGAGAAGTAGAAGCGATGGCGTTTAAGGCATTAAATAGAAAGTGGGGATTGATTTTCGTTTGCAATGCCTTTAATTCTGCTTTATTTGCATCTTCTCTAATTTGTTCAACCCTTGAAACTTCCATTAAAGTGGAAACGATTTGAGACAAACCAATTGCCATTGTCTGAATAGGGTATGTTATCTTATATGATTTCAAAAAGTACACTTTGAGGGTCCCCGTAACAATACCGCCCTCTTTTAGCGGCATAATAAGGTAGTACTGAAATGGAGGGATATTATGCTCAGCCACATGATCAGAGATGATAATTTCCCCGCTCTCAATTGCTGATTTTGTTAAGTTATTCATAATCCCTTCGCCAATTATATATTGTTCTTCCCCAGTACCTACATAGGCGAGTACATTTTCGGTGTCCGTAATGGCAACAGCATCTGCTTTAATTTCATCTTTAATGATGGTACAGATGGTTTTTAACGATTCACTATTAATAGAACGAAAATAAGGTAAGGTTTTATTAGCAATATCCAGTGCCATTTGCGCTTGTTGCGCAGCAATCTTTTCTTTTTCGCTCTCCACACTCATAACAAGTAATACGATGAAGCCAATACTGATTTCCCCTGCAATCATAGGAAAGGCAATTTTCGAAACGATGTTTAATCCAAGCTCAAAAGGTTCAGCCATTACAAGAATTAATAACATCGTTAACACCTCACATAGCATTCCAGCAATGATGCCATAAATCCAATGCAATGACTTTTTAACCTTTCTATTAATATATCCTGAAATAATACCCGCTATGATACTTGTAATAAGACAGGGGATAGCGGTGATTCCATCCATATCAATTAGATATCTATGTAAACCTGAGATAATCCCAGTAACTATACCTACCCAAGGACCAAACAATATCCCTCCAGAAGCGACGGCAATAATTCGAATATTTACGAGAGAGCCATTTACTTCAATCCCAGAGTATGTTCCAAAAATAGCGAACAGGCAAAAAATAATTGTAAAAAGTGTAAGCTCCGATGGAGAATGTTTGTCACTTTGAAGTGTTTCCTTAAATCGAGGTATTCTGATAATAAAAAACAAACAAATTAGAAGTAAGGCTGCACGTTCATACAGTTGCAATAACATATCTAAAGAAGTTTCCATTAAGAGATTCCTTTCTCATCGTAAGCTGAAACAGGTTTTTTCTATTATTTTAGCATATTCGATAAATTGGATGTTTTCGGAGATATATGAGGGACTATAGAGATTGGGGATAGGTAAGGAATCGAGATAAACAATTCGAATATACGCATAATTTCACTAAAATCTTATCCGATCCAAAAGCTTGAGGGTACATTAATAAAATCTGATGGTAAACGAGAGCTTGTGAATGCATGGGCAAAAGCAAGAAAGTAGCTAGTGCGTATACCTTGAGAATGCTATGAAACCTCATTTACATACATCACGGTGAACTTTACCATAATTAGGTGTAGTTACACAAAAATATTTTTCCTGAGAATGATTATTAAATTTGGTAGATGTTATAATATTCGAGGTACAACATGAGGAGGGTTTTTTTGAAGAATAGCAGACGTATTATTGTTTTGTCGTTTTTAGTTTTGTGCTTTTTACTTTCAGGTGGTTTTAGTGACCGTGCAAACGCAGCCAGTAAATCTATTAATCTTGGCTTTGAGCCATTTGATACAGTTTTAGATCCGCATGAGCCTGTTGTGTACATGACGCAAAGTGGTAGTAGGGTGATCTATGGTGTCAATTATGAAACGGGTGTCATCGAGACATTGGAATTGCCGTATATAGCGGAAAGGTTAACGATATATGATGGCACGCTTTATGTTACACAGCTTAAGTTTAAGCATAGTTCGACAAATTTCGGTCCGTATAATGGCAGTGTGGCCATGGTTTCGACGCGTGACTTCTCGTTTCAAGAGATGTTGCCGGTGTCGATCGATCCCTATGATCTGATAGTGGATAAGGACGGTTATTTATATATTACATCCGGATCGGGCCAGCATTCGTATATAAGGGTCTACTCACTAGCGGATAAAACAGAGGTGAAAAATAGTTCTCTTGCGGGCATCTATCAAAGTTCCTCCATTACGTATAATCAAACGCTTTCTAGGCTCTATACAACGGATTCGACCATATCGCCAAGAGACATTGATGCTTACGATGTCCATCAGGGGGTCATATCGAGTAAACACGACTCGCCTTATCATGGAGATTTCCAGATGAGTAAGGAGGCGAAGATCTCACCGGATGACAAACGAATCTATAGTGCTTCGTCGGTATTCAGTTTGGCGAAAGAGAAAGAACAGGACTTACTTATTCAATATACCTTTGATGAAGTATATAACGATTTTGAGTTTAGCTTGAAAGACAATCTCACATTTGCCGCAAGTCGGGATGGCGGTATTCATGTGTATACATATGATACGAATGAATATGTATATACGCTAAAGCGTAACGTCACGGTGGATAAATTATTGTTTAAAAATGGTTTATTAGCTTTTTATTCAGATGGTCAAGGGAACCATTTACTAGAGTATATGAAAGACTATAGCGCAGGTCCGTTTTCTGTGGATGAGCAATCTTTTACGGCCTATGATAAAAGCGATACATTACGAAGGAAAGAATTAGTCAACCAAACAAAAAATATCCCGACATCGAGCGAATTCAAGTTGACGTTTAACCATAAAATGACCCTAAAAGATAAAGGGAAAATAACGCTGAAAAGCCCTACTGGGAATATGAATGTGAGGGTTGCGGTAAATAAGAATCAATTGACGATTGCCCCAGAATATTTAATGGATTATACAACCTATACGTTGACGATTGGAAAAGGGGCTTTGGCTGATTATGCAGGAAAGTCACTGGCGAAAGATCATACAATTCAATTTACCACAGCCGTCGCACCAGTCGCAGAGCTAACGATGGCCTTGAACAGCAATAAAGCGCCATTAGCGTATACGTTCACAGCAAATGCATCGGGTGGCCGTGATCCATTGTATCAATTCGAAGTGTTCGAAGGATACTCCAGTCAAGGACGCGTCCTACAAACATTCAGTCCATCGCCGAATTTTTTGTGGCGTCCAAGCCATCAAGGAACGTATACGGTGAAGGTATCGGCGAAGAGCAAAGAATCCGCAGCGGTATTAGATAAAGCATATAGGATGGAGGTGACGGTGGTGGATGAAGAGTTGCCAGTTATGACAATTATGCAAAGTACCACCTCACCAACGAGTAAACCTGTCGATATTACCATCCAAGGGTACGATAATTTGGGGATTCGCTCCATTACTCTGCCGAATAACGATATCGTTTATAACGACAAAGCGCTGTATACAGTGAGTCGAAACGGAACGTATACATTCGAGATTGAAGATTTAATGGGGAATACTAATAAAAAATCAATCCAAATTAACAATATCGATTCAGTAAAACCAACCATCGTATTATCTGCGAGTACGACGGAACCTACGAAGAAAGATGTCACGATTGTCGTAAATACCGCCGATAACATTCGCGTGAAAAGCATTCAGTTACCTGATGGCAAGCGTATAAATGGCTCAAATGCGATCTATGTCGTGAGCAAATCAGGGGAATACACATTCACAGTAGAAGATGCGGCTGGCAATGTGACGACAAAATCGATTACAATCAAGAATATTTTTAAAGGCAATCCAGAGATTTCAATAGTAGAGACTGTCTCGGATTCGCATGAAGTAGTGAAGGGAAAAGCGACACCGAATACGACAGTTTTTGCGAAAAAAGGCCAAACCATCCTTAACTCGGCGAAGGCTTCTAGCAAAGGGAACTATAGTATTAAAATTCCCAAACAAAAAGCGGGTACAAAAATCACAGTATACGCAAAAGATCCCTTAAACCATATCAGTAAAACAAAGACGGTTACAGTCATCGATAAAACGGCGCCACCGACACCAAAGATCAATAAAGTGACGTCGAATGCGAAAGTCCTGACAGGTAAAGCGGAAAAAGGAGCAACCGTCTATATATACAATGGCAAGAAGTATGTAAATAAAGGGATCGTTGATGCATCGGGCAATATCAAGATCACTATAGCGAAGCAAAAGAAAGGCATTACCTTAACCGTATTCGCAAAGGATAAGGCGGGGAACAAGAGTAAAGTACGTTTAGTTAAAGTAGCTTGATAGCACAAATACGGGAAACGTACCGTTAGCAAGCTAAAAGGGGCTGTCTAAAAAGTCCCTAAAATAAAAAAGGTGGAGAAAAAAGAATCGTTTTTCTCCACCTTTTTTTCTATTTTAATCATGTTTCCATGAAAGTAGCTGACTCAAGCAAGCTTCTTTCAATAAATGATGTGCCGTGGCTACAGGTTTCTTTTTTGTTCCGTTCGTTTTCTATTCTTCACGTATAAAGTAAAGGGCTGTAAACAAACTCGGGGAACACCGGGTACTGTTTACGGTATTTTTTCTTACCTCCCCACCATATGTAATAAGAAAGATTGCAGTGGAAGGCGTGAAGACTCCTGCGGGAGGTGAGGGTCAGGTGAGACACCACAAGAGCGTGAGCGTTGGGGGCTCACCGCCCGCCCGCGGAAAGCGAAACGCCTGGAACGGAAATCTTCACCCTTTTGAGACAGCCCTTTTTTGTGTTCGTCTTCATGGAATAACTTAGATAGGAAAATTGGATTTTTAAGTAAATGGTTATATAGTAAAACTTAGTTATTTATGAGAATATATTCTAATATGGATTGCAAAGTATAATATATTAGAGTTTAATAGAAAAAGTGGTTATATATTACTGTGTATTTTGTACTATCATTACAGTGTTAATAAAGAAAAGGGGTTTATTTTTCAGTGTTTACAGTATTCCTAAAAGAAGCTAACCAAGAATCACTACTAGAAGTAGGGTCTAAAGCATTGCACTTGGCAAATGTAATAAACGAGGGAGTTAATATCCCTAATGGATTTGTTCTTAAAGCAAATGCATTGAAAATTTTCATGAAAGAACATTCTTTACATACCCAAGTACATAAAGAGGAATTTATTGACGTGTTCATGGAGGCTCCTCTTCCAAAAGAAATAGAAAAGGAAGTTTTAGCTTCTTATGAAAAATTGAAGGAACTGACAGGATCCGTTGACTTGTCGGTCGCTGTTAGGTCTTCGTCTTCTGCGGAAGATTTAGAAGATGCTTCCTTTGCCGGTCAATATGAGACAATCTTGAACGTTTGTGATGAAGAACAATTGCTTTATGCAGTCAAGCAATGCTGGGCATCCCTGTTCTCTGATCGTGTTCGTGAATATGCAGCACAAAAGGATATTTCTTTAGATGCATTTCCGATGGGGATTTTAATTCAGCAAATGGTGTTCCCGGATGTATCCGGAGTGATCTTTAGTTTGAACCCGATTACCCAAGATACGAATGAAATCATCATTAATGCGAGTTACGGCTTGGGTGAATCGATAGTTTCAGGGATTGTGACCCCCGATACTTTCATCGTGAATAAAGAAACAAAGTCCATTATGAAAGATTTAGGTCTAAAAGAAGTGAAGATATTGCCTCTTGATAATCAAATCATTGAAGTGGAAACGACACCAGAAGAAAGTGACTCCTTCTGTCTTAATGAAGATGGCATTTTATCTTTGGAGTCTGTAACAAGTAAATTAGAGAAATTTTACGAGTTTCCCGTTGATATAGAGTTTGCCATTAAAGATGACACAATTTTTGTTCTTCAATCTAGACCCATTACATCTTAGAAACAAGGAAGAGGTACAGCTATATGTTGAATGTTAAAAATTTTCAAAATGAATTAATGCTTAACGAAGAAGATAAACAAAATGGATTTTGGTTTCTAGATGAATTGCATCTACCCGGAGCTTTAACCCCCCTGTTTGCGTCTTATATGGCACCCGCTGTGACAGAAGGGACAAAAAAGGCTTATGAAACGTTAAAACTCCCTATCCATCAATTCCATATTAAAATTTCTGATTCTCACTATTATCAGAATACTGTTTCATATAAAGGGGATATCGCGAAACGGTTGGAAGAAAACGCCGAGAAGATAGAAGCGTTATTGCCGAACTTAAGTGATATATTCTGGAATTATATGAATCAAGAATTGATGCCGTACTTCCATACACTCGATCAATATCGTAAAGATGGCATTGCTTTGACAGAGGCCAAGGGAATTCTTGTAGAGTTATTTGAATTTTTCAAACGTGCGTGGGAAATTCATTTTGAAGTCGTCATGCCAAGAGGCTCTGTCGGTTTAGTTTTGGAAGATGCCTATAAGAATTTAACGGGTGATAAGAATACAACCTACGTGTATGATCTCCTCGAAGGAGTGATGAACAAATCATTAGAAACGGATCGAGCTTTATATATGATTTCAAAGGTCGCTAATGAATCTACGGTTTTATCGAACTGTTTCGCTTCAGTTCCTAATGAAGGGTTAGTATCGGTGCTTCAATCATCTCCCGAGGGTCAATCCTTCCTTTTATTAATACAAGATATTCTAGAAACTTACGGTTGGCGTATCGCAAATTCCCATGAGTTTTCTGAAGAAACATGGGTTGAGAATCCTGAATATGCCTTAGCTGTTATTGCGGAATATATTAAGAAAGACTTTAATTTCGACAAAGAATTTGCACAGGTTGTAGAGGAACGTGAACATAAGGTAACAGCTCTTTTAGAGAAGTATCCGGAGAGTGATGCAAAAGCAAGGTTCAAGCAGATCCACGAATGGGCGTTAGCGTATTGGGGTGTGGATGAAGACCATCATTTCTATATCGATGCCATGCTTCCTGCAAAAGCTCGAATGGTTCTACTGGAAATAGGAACACGCTTAGTTGAAGCAAAATCAATCAAAGAGAATAGTGATATCTTCTTTTTATACCTGGGTGAATTAGTCGAATTAGTAAGTAATCCAATAGATATAACCACCAAAATTGTGGAACGTAAGATTGTACATGAGCGAGATTCGAAGAAAAATGTTCCTCAAACATATGGCGTGGCACCACAAGAGGAAACGGCACCTGTTATCGAAAGAATCTTTGGAACAAGAACCGCGGAAGTGGATGAACAAGAACAAAGCTTTAAAGGATATGCAGCCTCAAAAGGAGTACACACTGGTACGGTAAGAATCGTTCGTGATCAGAATGATTTCTCTAAAGTCCAGAAGGGTGACGTACTCGTATGTAAAACTACACTTCCACCATGGACCGTACTATTTTCAATATCCGGAGCTGTTATTACGGACGCAGGAGGAATCCTTTCTCATGCTGGAACCGTTGCACGTGAATACAAACTGCCAGCTGTTTTAGGTACAAGAGTGGCAACGCAAATGTTACAAGATGGTGATACAGTACGTGTGGATGGAACAAACGGAGTCGTGTACATTGTTAAAGCAGAATAATACTATTTCTTTGCTGGCGATTTTAACGGGGGCTTTTCTAGTCCCGTTGAATTCAACAATGATTACAATTGGTTTATCTACCATCATGGACTACTTTCAGACGAATGTAGCCAATGTCTCCTGGATTGTGACGGTGTATCTCATTATCATGGTCGTAGCTCAACCAATAGCGGGGAAACTCGGGGATATGTATGGAACACGCAAGTTGTTCTTACTTGGCTTGCTGTTATTTTTAGGAGCTTCATTAGTATGTGTTTTTGCACCTAATTTACCTGTATTGATCATTGGTAGAGCCATTCAAGCTTTAGGTGGGGCTTTTATTACCCCTAATGGGACGGCAATCATTCGTTTTATCACACCTAAGACTAAGTTAACCAAAGCATTCGGTGTGTTTGGTTTTGCGATGTCCATTGGGGCGGCGCTTGGACCACTTCTTGGAGCTTTCCTGATTGGAGCTTGGGGTTGGCAGTCCACCTTTTGGATAAACATTCCCTTTACGGTTTTGTCCTTCCTTATTGCCTATAAATACCTACCGAATATCGAACCGAAAAGCCATACCCGATTAGATATCCAAGGGTCCATTCTATTAGGTACATTCTTAACGGTCCTTGTCCTGATTGTGACAAATGAATGGTACACGAATGTTTGGCTTTGGTTGATTTTCTTACTATCTTTCGTTCTATTCGTATATAGAGAGAAGCGATATGGCCATCCAATCATTGATTTTTCACTCTTTAAAGACGCTAGTTTTACAAGTGCAAATCTATCGATCCTACTGAACAATGCCATCATGTATTGCACCATTTTAATAATGCCGATGATGCTAGAAAGAGATGCTGGATACTCTATCGGTTCGATTGGACTTCTGTTGTTCGTATTCTCGTTAGCTATTTCGATTGCATCATGGCTAGGTGGATATGTAGAAGGTAATATGGGAAAGGGTAGGACTGTTAGACTATCTTTTAGCCTATTAATTCTGGCATTAGGATTATATGTTATTCTTCCGACGATTGATATATTAGTCGTTGCCGGTTTGATTTTATTTCTAGGTGGGATTGGCTCGGGATTGGGCGTTCCTTCCATGCAAGCGGCATCTCTTGAGTCTGTTGCGAAGGAATTAACAGGGGTAGCTTCTGGCATTTATTCGATGTTTCGCTACTTCGGTTCAATAGCCGCATCGGTCATTATCAGCCTACAAATTCAGTACTCAGTGACTATGTACATTTTGATTGCATTTTCGGTATTCGGCTTGATTGTTTCGAAAGGGATGTTCGTCCATTTGAAAAAAGAAGAAAAGAATGCAAACCACATCTCATAGCTTTGGGTATGCAGAAAGTAGACAAACTTGAAAATCGGTTTGTCTACTTTTTTTATGGCTTGTTCCATATGGACGTTGATTTCCACTACAGGCACTCGCTTTCCGCGGGCGGTCCGCGAGCCTCCTCGGCTTGCTCCTGCGGGGGACTCCCGTTGACACGCGTTTCCCGCAGGAGTCTCGTACCTTCCGTTCCAATCAACTATGTATTAACTCCTAGAAAGAATCCTTTCCCTAAAGTCGTGCGTGTTGAATAGGAGGACGTTGATTTCCACTACAGGCACTCGCTTTCCGCGGGCGATGCATGAGCCTCCCGTAGACAATCTCATAAACTATGTATCATTCTCAGCTATTTGGGTAGCCATTAATATTACTAATGGAAATTTATATTTGGCATCTGATGAATCAAAGTTTGTTACTGGTGAAGAATTGATCATTGATGGTGGATGGAGTTCTAAGTAATCGACTCAGCTAAAAAGCCAAAGGGAGTAATGAATCTCATTTATTTACGGTGAACCTTATGGATTAGTAAGTGAGGTTTTGGTTTGAAGAAGGACTAAATATGAGAACCCCGAATAGGTCACTTCTGTAAAAATGACCTATTCGGGGTTCAGTATGCTGAAAACTTTTATTTATCTATACCCTCTAAAAAGAAACAAATTTATTTATAACCATAATGCATCGTCAGATAGAATGAAAACAACGGATCAGTGATTTATTATTCAATATGGAAACTACGGATCATTTGATTTACTTTTTCACTTAACTCATTTAACATTTCCGCAGATTTTTGAAGCTTTCTAAATGCCTCATGTTGCTGGCCAACAGAAGTATGGATTAACTCAGTCTTTAGTGACACTTCATTTGCCACATTAGATATGTCGGAAATTGCTCTAACGACATCTTCTTTAATATGGTTTGCTGAAGAAATTTCGTCATGAATATTATCAAGCGATTGAAGGATATGGCTAATCGTTTCATTTATTGAATGAAATGCTTCACTCGTTTCTACTACGATATTCCCTTGATCGCTGTTTACCCGTTCAGTTTGTTTCACTAATTCTAGGGTTTTCACAGTATCACTTTCTATTGCAGTGATGGTGACTTCTATTTCTTTTGAGGCCATTGAAGATTGTGACGCTAATTTTTGCACTTCCGATGCAACGACGGCGAATCCAACTCCGTACTCGCCTGCTCTTGCTGCTTCGATGCTTGCATTCAGAGCGAGTAAATTCGTTTGACTAGATATATCATTTAATGTTCCGACAATATAACTGATTTTTTTCATATTTTCTGCAAGTATTTGGACCATTTTAACGACTTCTTGTGTAACGTCCGTGGAGGTTTCTGTTTTAGTTTGTAGGTCTTTCAGTTTTCCTAAACCTTGTTGAAGGACTATTTTTGCATGGGATGATAGTTGATCCATATGAATATTATTCTTGTTTAATTTATCGATGATACTTGAAAGGTCCAAGGTCTTTTGGTCCGTCGATTCAGATAGTGCTACCTGCTTGGCAACACCATCCGCAATTTCTGAAATTTCTTTACTGATTTTACTCTCTGTTTCACTCGTTTCTTCTGAGATTAAACGAAGTTGTTGGGAAGAATCACTAAGATCATCGACGGTATTTCTCACAGTCGATAGTAATTCTTTTGTCTGCTTGGCCATTAAATTGAAGTCCTCAGATAATTCACCTAACTCGTCATTGGCGAACGAATCTATCTTAACTGTCAGGTCTCCCTCTGCCATCTTTCTAACATTGTTCTTCAAAGTTAGAATAGGGCGATTGATAGAACGGATGACTAAAAAGCCCAGCCATGAACTAACAAGTAAACATAAGAAGATAATGATGCACGTCATGATAAAGAGAAAGGAGTATTCCTCTTTTACATCCTTTAGCATTTTTTCATTGTTACTGAAATATAAGTCTCCGATCACATCCAAAGAATCTTCTGCAGCTTCAAACTTTTTGAATCCTTCACTTTGAGAGAGGAGAAGGCCTTTTTCACGGTCATTAGGCTTGGAAGAAGAATATAACTGGATAATTTCGTTAGATATCGCAAAATAGTCTTCTTTTAGCTTGATATGTGTTTGGGCAAGTTCTTTCTCATTCGGGAGATTTATGATATTAGAGTAGTAATCGGAAAATCTTTCTTCAATATCATCTATCTGACTATTATATTCTTCTAATTGGGCTTTAAATCCATCAGTACCCGGGGCATATAAATATAAATTTTTCTCGGCCAAGTACATTTGGTGAAAGTCAATACCAGCCGTTCGTAGTAGATTAATATTTTTTGCCCTACTTTCTAAACTATCTTCCAATGACGATTCGACATTATGAAGATTGTATAACCCGATTAATCCTAATAGTATATTTGTTGCCACTACGACAGTAATAATCGTATAGATTTTTGCTTTAATAGACATGTTGAGTTTCTTGATCATAGAAAATTAGCTCCTTTTATGATAGTACGTTAGAGACCAAGGGATTGAGTTCATTCGCTATTCGCTAAATGTGGGTACTTATGACTAGTAAAAAATACCTGTTGATTAATACTATCATATACATTTTTTAGTTGATATAGTAATATTGGTAATTTTCTAAAAAGCAACCACATTAGGTTTCTCGCGGGAGTCTCGTGCCTTCCGTTGCAATCAACTATGTATTAACTCCTAGATATAATCCTTTCCCTAAAGTCATGGATGTTGAATAGGAGGACGTTGATTTCCACTCCAGGCACTCGCTTTCCGCGGGCGGTCCACGAGCCTCCTCGGCTTGCACTTCACTTACGCCTGCGGGGTCGCACATAGACACGCGTTTCCCGCAGGAGTCTCGCGCCTTCCGTTCCAATCAATTATTTGTTACCTCCTAGAAAGAATCCTTCTCCCTGAGCTGAACCTTAAGGGAATGAGTTTTATTTAGAAATAAAAACTATATATGTATACAATTTACATATATATCGACTGCTGATATAATAAATATATCAACAGTCGATATAACGTCAGACGATAGGTGGTGTAACGATGGACGATAATGCTCCTTTGACAGAAGGTGTTTATTATATCCTTGTATCTTTATATGAGCCAAGACATGGATATGGAATTATGCAGTATGTTTCCGAGCTTAGCGATGGTCGTGTTGAGCTTGGCCCTGGAACGATTTATGGAGCGATTAAAACATTGGTTAAGCGAAAATGGATTATTCCTTTAGATGAGGGTGACCGAAAAAAGGAATACGTCATTACGGATGCTGGGAAGTTGACGGTTGAAAAGGAAATGAAACGACTTCATGAGTTGTATCACAACGGTTTGCTCATTACGAAGGGGGAGAAATAGCTATGAAGGAAGTTAGGTATCGCTTGTATTTGGATTATGAAAAAGAAGAAAAGTGGATTAATGAGATGGCCGCACAAGGGTGGCACTTAGAAAAATGGTTTTTGAACAGGTTCACCTTTACAAAGGGAGAGCAGGGTGCATTCACTTACCGTAATGAATTTCTCGGTGCAATCTCTAAACAGGAGAAGCAGGATTATTTTGAACTGCTTAAAGACAGCGGGATTACCATCATTTATGAATTGGGTGGCTGGGTTTACATGAAGAAGGCGGCAGCGGAAGGCCCTTTTGAATTATATACAGATACACATTCAAAGATTGACTATTATAAGCGCATGTTGAATATTTTTCTCTTGCTCTTTTTCGTTAATGTATGGTCTGGTATTTTGAACGTATTTGTTTTAGGGGATCAGTCACTGCCAGAATTCTTTAACTCAGCTGTTGGTATTTTTAACGTAGCCGTAGCGTTTCTTATCGCCATTCCCATTATAAAAATCATTCAGCGGAAAAGGGCATTAATGAAGAAAAAGGATTTATATGAGTGAATGATTATGATTAGTCTTTGTTTGTATATGGTAGTATCAATCTATAATGGATAATTTATGTAAAATGACGATTCTTTTTTCGTTGAATTATGTTACAATGTTTTTACTAATAAAAGAAGGGATGATGGGTGGACGATGGATAAATAATCTTATTTTTTAAGTTTGAAATGGCATATTTCAAATTTTTACGAAATAGGATTAGTCTGCCCATTTTCTCTAAGCGGTTGAGCCATTTGAATTGGCTTGTTTGAGTATGATGAAAATGCGACTAATCCTTCCAATTGAATTGGGAGGATTTTTTTGTTCTCCCCTTACAGAGAGGATGGAAGGCATGAAGGAACTGTTGAAATTACGAAATATAAGCTATGTCATAAACGACTATACCGTGTTTGAAGAAGTGAATGTCAGTGTGCAACAAGGAGAGGTCATCGGAATCATCGGAAAAAATGGTGCGGGGAAATCGACCTTGTTGCAATTGCTTACCGATGAATTGGAGCCTGAAAAGGAGCATATTCAGTGGATGGAAAAGAACGTGGAAGTTGAAATAGTTGTACAAGAGACCGAGTCATTTTCTTCTGATGCCGTCACACCATTAGAGGGTGCTTTATTAGAAAAGTGGCATGTACCAAACAGGAACTTTTCAAAATTAAGCGGCGGAGAAAAATTGAAGGTGCGACTTGCAAAGGGGTTTGCAACCGATGCCCACCTTCTATTGTTAGATGAACCGACGAATCACCTTGATGAGCAAAGTACGGACTTCCTTATCGAACAGATCAAGAAATACAAAGGGACGATTATTTTGGTTTCGCACGATCGCTATTTCCTGGATAGGGTTGCAACAAAAATATGGGCCATTGAAAGTAAAAAGGTGTTGGAGCACAAGGGGAATTATTCTAGTTATATGGAGGTGCGTGAACAGAAAAGACAGTCCCAGCAACGTGCCTATGAAAAACAGCAGAGAATGATTGAAGACATTGAAGGACAAATGAACGAGCTCACTTCCTGGTCAAAAAAGGCTCATGCTCAATCGACGAAACAGGAAGGAGAGAAAGAATATTATCGTGTAAAAGCAAAGCGGATGGATGCCCAAGTAAAATCAAAGCGAAAGCGTCTTGAAAAAGAACTTGAAAAGGCTAAAGTAGAACGTGTTGAGTCCGAATATACTGTGCATTTTTCTATAAAACCGAATAATAAGGTCGGAAAACGTTTTTTGGAAGTGAAGAACCTGACCAAGGAGTTTGACGGACGGATGTTATTCAAAGACGTCAATTTTACGATTCAACATGGGGAGAAGGTTGCATTGATGGGTCCAAATGGTAGTGGCAAGACGACCTTGTTGAATGTGATGTGTGGAAGGGAAACGGCTGAAGGTGATGTATGGATGTCACCGTCTGCCAATATCGGTTACTTGACGCAGGAAGTGTTCGATTTACCTCTGAATCAAACACCTGCGCAGCTATTTTATAAAGAGACATTCAAAGCGAGAGGAAAAGTCCAGAATTTAATGAAGCATTTAGGGTTTACGGCCTCCCAGTGGACAGAACCGATTGGAAAAATGAGCATGGGTGAGCGGGTGAAGTGCAAGCTGATGGTCTATATTTTAGAAGAGAAAGATGCGCTTATCTTAGATGAGCCGACGAATCATCTGGACTTACCTTCACGCGAACAGCTTGAAGATACATTAGCGCAGTATGATGGCACGTTGCTTGTCGTTTCGCATGATCGGTATTTCCTTGATAAAACAGTGAGCAGTCAACTTGTCATCTCAAACAATCGCATCCAAAAGCAATGGCAGGAAGCGCCACAAAAAAGAGATAGTCAGGATGAACAGCGATTAAAGTTAGAAAATGAAAGGCAAGAAGTGTTGGGGAAACTCAGTTTCATGACTCCTAAAGACAAAGCGTACACGGAGCTGGACCTAAGATTTAACGAGTTGACGAAACAAATAAATGAGCTAATATGAGTAGACAGTAGTTAAATCGTTAAACCATCTAGAATACCAATTCATGTTGAAAAATCCATCAGTAATAAAAGCGACTCCCGAAGTAGAAATAATGTGGGACTGGTGATGATTTAGATAACGACTTAAGTTCTGAATTTCTAGATCTTAAGTCGTTTACTTATTTGTAGAGCAATCTAAAATTTGGAATCTGTTTTTGACAATTTATAGATTGAGTTGCCTCATATCATGTAATTCGATGCCCAACTAACTTTGATGAAGGCAACATTCCTGCCTTTGCTTCACCGATCATCTTGTTTCCGTCTATAGATACACTGAATTTTAAAGTAAGAGGCAGGGGCTTAGACACCTTCATGGACCACTTCAGTTGATTCGCTTCGAGTACTGGATGATCCAAAGAGACAATATCATCTCCTTGCTTTGCGGTCCCTACGATATGTCCATTTTTATTCGTTAAATTGATTAAAACCGGAAGCCTTCCGATAGGAGTGGAGATTGTGGTATCCCATTTGCCTTGGAAGTCATCTCTTGAATCAGTTGGGATAATGGAATCATTACTTGTCGTTACCATATGATTTTCCTGCTGGACTTCTTTCGGGACATTTCCTTCATTTCTCCAAACCGTACCTCTACGTTCATACTCAAACAGCTGCTCCACCGCAATGGCTATTAGGGGGCCTAATTCTCGTTCAACCAGGTAAAGGGCAACATCGAGTCCAGAGGTAACGCCACCGCCAGTAACAATATCCCCATCATCTACAATTCGAGCATGAACAGGAATCGCATTTGTCGCACTTAAAACCCCTACTCCCATGTGATGGGTAACGGCATGCCGCCCTTCCAATAAGCCACTCATGGCCAATATAAGGGAACCGCCGCAAACGGTGGATAGTAATATATCTGGGTTTTCAATGGCCTCTTTTAATAATTGCCTTAAGTTCGTTTCAGATGCTTGCTGTAGTCTAACCGGTATCGATTCGGCTCCGGTATCATGAACAGAACCGGAGGCTCCCGGAATAAGAATGACTCCTTTACGAGTTACGTCCAGTTTACCACTTGCTTGAATCTGTAAACCATTCACTCCACTTGTCACCATTCGTTCCCCTTCTGCTGAAACGAGTGTGACGGTTAAATCATCTTTAAAGTACATCTCAGCAGCAGTAAACACTTCATAAGGTGCAATAGCATCTAACAAATCAAATCCATCAAACAATGCAATTTGGATATGCATACATGTTCCCTCCAAAATTTAATTTCCTATGTGTTTATTTAGTAAGAAGTTCTTTAAATCTTTGATATTCAGCCTCTGTCATTTCCCCTTTACTTACCAGCTTTTTTAGATGGGTAAGTGGATCGAAATCCTTATAACGAGATCGTATGGCGAATATGCGAACGACTACAAAACAAAATAGTGTTAGACAGAACAAGGCACCAAATGGAAAAAATGAATAACTTTGATCTTCAACACCCATTATTAAATCCCCCTCGAAGTATTTAAAATTGTGGAACGAAATCTTACAATAGTTGAAGTTCGTTTCACAGTTAAAGAATAACCGTTACATATCTCAAAAAATGGTATGAAACCATCACAAAAGAATCACAATCCATCCTAAAACGTTTCCTTTTTCAAAAAAGTGATAAAATTAAATCAATTGTAAGGAAGATCCATCAGAGAGGGGAAATAGATTGGTGAAGGATGTATATACCGTTTTAGTTGTGGACGATGACCATAGCATTGTTGAACTATTGACGGATTTCTTAATGAATGAGGGTTTTCAGGTGAAACTTGCTTATGATACTACTCAGGCGCTTGACGTGTTAAAGCAATGTAGAATCGATTGCCTTGTCCTTGATATCATGATGCCGGGACAAAATGGTTTTGAGTTATGTAGGCAGCTTCGTATGAAAAGCAATGTCCCGATAATTTTTTTGAGTGCACTTAGTGATGATGTAGACAAGATACGAGGCCTTGCACTTGGAGGAGATGATTATATAGTCAAAACCGCTTCGCCTGGAGAGATTGTTGCAAGAGTGAAGGCGGTATTACGGCGCTCCAGTTCTCAGCAGGAGTTAAAGAGAAAGGTCTTGGATTATGGACGCCTCTCGTTGGATTTAGCCACAAGAGAAGTATCTATAGAAGGGCAGCCCATCTCACTTACACCGAAAGAGTATGATTTACTGCAATTATTCGCGGAACATCCGAAATATGTTTTTACATACGAGCAATTACTCGAAAAGTTTTGGGAAGGGATTGGTGATAAACATACGATTCGAGTCCATCTAAGCCGACTTCGGGAGAAAATTGAAGCGGAACCTAACGAACCGAAATTTATAGTCAATGTATGGGGTATAGGCTATCGTTTCAAAGGAGAATAAAATGAAAACTATTCGAATTCGTAATTTCACCATCCTCTGCCTACTCATTATCCTTACTTTCCCATGGGTATTTTATGTAGGTGGGCATATTCTTGAAACACAGTCATTCAATCTCGGAATGGATGAATCACAACAGGAGAATATGGAAGCGATAACTCACTTAATCGAAACGAATACTGATAAATGGAAAAGTCCTGCTTGGCAAGACCAATTAAGCGGGCAGTTAGAGAAAGCAGATATGGGGGTGTCGATACTATCCGGATCTAATCAGGAGATTTTTCAAACGGACTCTGACCGAGGGCCGTCCTCTGCGAGCGTGGAACAGTTTTCAATCTTACAGGATGGGCAGATTCTTGGAAGGGTTGTCATCTATCAAGATAATTCAAAAATGACTCAAATAATCGCAGTCATTTCTGGCCTAATTGTGGCGATTTTGGTCATTACCTATGCAATGCGAAGATATATTCTCACTCCTTTGGAGAAAACGGGCCTATGTGCTCGACAGATTGCAGAGGGAGATCTGGATATCCAGTTACCTACATCAAGGATTTCAGAAATTGCTGAGGTTCATGACGGATTTACTATTATGGTAGATAGTCTAAAAAAATCTTTTCAGAAACAGGGTGAATTGGAAGCGGAAAGAAAATTTGTGATTACTGCTGTGGCACATGATTTACGAACGCCATTATTTGCTTTGCGGGGGTACCTAGATGGTTTAGAGCAAGGCATTGCTGATACACCTGAAAAGAAAGCAAAGTATTTGGCGGTATGTAAGGAGAAGTCGGCGCAGTTGGATCGATTAGTGGAGGATCTGTTCACGTTTGCGAAGACGGAATACCAAGAAGTGAATCTGCCTGAAAACAGGATTGATCTGTGCTATGTTCTCAAGAACTCCATAGAAAGTCTGCGCCTGCAGGCTCAGCAAAAGGGGATTTCCATCATTGCGGATAACTTTACTTGTGACGTCCATATCAAGGGTGATTCGCACTTATTGGAGCGAGCCCTGAATAACTTGCTAGATAATGCGGTAAGGCATACACCTAGGAATGGAGAAATATTCATTACTTGCAATAGAGAGGATAAACAAGTG
This sequence comes from Peribacillus sp. NPDC097295, assembly GCF_044761665.1. NCBI lineage: Bacteria > Bacillati > Bacillota > Bacilli > Caryophanales > Bacillaceae > Peribacillus > Peribacillus sp. NPDC097295. The sequence goes on along the minus strand of NZ_JBIWCW010000005.1, from coordinate 121,174 downwards.
ATCTTTACCGTACAAGATACAGGGGAGGGGTTCTCTATGGAAGACCTGCCACGAGTATTCGAACCACTATATCGCGGGGAAGCATCGAGAAATCGCTCAACCGGAGGAGCAGGGTTAGGTCTAACCATTTCTCAGCGAATCATTAGACAGCATGGTGGAGAATTAGTAGTTGGGAATAATCCAGAAGGTGGTGCAATCTTAAAAGGTTGGTTACCTTTGGGAAATTCCTAGTGTAGCAAGTTCCTTTTGCGAACAACTGATAGGTATAGCAAAAAAGCAGAAGGCTCCTAAACGCCTTCTGCTTAGACTATTGACTAGTTCGATAAAAATGTGCTTATCAATTAAAACGTTGATTTCCACTTCAGGCACTCGCTTTCCGCGGGCGGTCAGGGAGCCTCCTCGGCTACGCCTGCGGTGTCTCCCTTAGACGCGCATGTCCCGCAGGAGTCTCGTACCTTCCGTTCCACTCCACTTTGTGTGATCATCAAGTTAAGTTCATAGATTGGAAAAGAGTATGACTTGGTTACATGGAATGTTGCTTTTCACTTCAGGCACTCGCTTTCCGCGGGCGGTCGGTGAGCCTCCTCGGCTTCGCCTGTGGGGTCTCACCTAGACGCGCATGTCCCGCAGGAGTCTCGTACCTTCCGTTCCACTCCACTTTGTGTGATCATCAAGTTAAGTTCATAGATTGGAAAAGAGTATGACT
>NZ_JBIWCW010000005.1:0-120370 GCF_044761665.1 Peribacillus sp. NPDC097295 | reverse complement strand
CTTGGTTACATGGAATGTTGCTTTTCACTTCAGGCACTCGCTTTCCGCGGGCGGTCGGGGGAGCCTCCTCGGCTTCGCCTGCGGTGTCTCCCCTAGACGCGCATGTCCCGCAGGAGTCTCGTACCTTCCGTTCCAATCAACATTGCGTTATCATCAAGTGAAATCTATATATTCGAAGTGTTTCGCGGGCAAAAGAGTATAGGTTGGATGACTAATCTAAGGGAATTTTTTAAAAAGGTCGGTGCTCCTTTTGTCGACAAACTGAGCAGAAGGTGCCTAAGCGCCTTCTGCTTTTTCCTTCATGTTCATTAACCTTTTAAGAAATCCGCTTTAGCGAAAGCAGGGTTCGGGTATTTGTAGAATCCTTCTCCCGCATTTCTTCCCGTTTTTCCTTTGTCGATATACTCCGTTTTCAGGAGGTCAGCCAATTTTACGAAATGTGGATCACCTGCTTGCGCTTTTCCATTGGCAATGTTGTAAGCGGTCGTGATTCCAACCACGTCTAAGATTGCGAAAGGTCCAAGTGGTGCGCCTGTTGCTATCATCCATGTTTTATCGATGGTTTCTGGATCAGCAACCTCGTTCAATAATAGTCCCTGAGCCGCCTCCAATAAAGGAACCAATAACGAATTCAAGATGTAGCCGGGCTGTTCTTTATGTAATGGGAGGGCAACCATTCCGATGGCTTTTGCAAATTCGATCACTTCATCGAAGAACCTTTCATCAGTTCCAGGGTGTTTCATGACTTCTGCCGTATTGTTTTTCCAGATTTCATTCGCGAAGTGTAAAGCCAGGAATTTCTCAGGACGGCCTGTCGCATCGGCAAATTGACTTGGTAAAAGTGTAGAAGAATTCGTTGCGAAAACAGTCTTTTCAGGTGCCACTCTTCCTAATTCATTATAGAAATCGGTTTTAATTTGAACGACTTCAGGAACCGCTTCGATCACTAGGTCCGCTTCAGCCACTGCTTTTGCTAGATCAGAGTGGAAAGAAAGGCGTTCATAGGCTGCATTCAAATCTTCATCCGTAGCACCTAAATCTTCTTTATAATAGGGCTTCAAATTCGTGATTCGTTTTCTTGCTTGTTCTAATGCTTCGTCATTAATATCATAGATAACTACGTTGAATTTTCCGTGATAAGCTGTTTGGAAGGCGATCTGGCTTCCTAAAACGCCGCTTCCGGCAACCGTGATATTCTTGAAGTTCATCATTGTAAAACCCCTTTGTGTTTAAGTATTCTTGAGAGATCAGCGTTCATGAATGTAAATGGCAGGGATATGCTTGATGTTAATAAGTATTCCCTTAATAGGCCTGAGTAATCTTAGGGACCAATTCCCGTTTCCGTTATTATATCGGCCAATTATGTTTATTTTGGAGAGGGATATAGCAGAAATAAGAAAATAACCATGTCTAAAGGTCTATTAAGATTTTATCAAAAAGTGATCATAAAGTCCTTTTTAGAAACTTGTTTGTTTCGTTATTCAAATCTCGTTCCTTTTCTATCAAGCTTCCGGAAAGAATGGTTTAGGTCTATAGCATTGGGGAAGAACAAAATAAAGAGAGTTGATAGGAGGAATAGTAGATGACTAAAACCATTTTCATTACAGGAGCAGGAAGCGGGCTTGGAAGAGGAACGGCGCTCGGATTAGCAAAGAGGGGGCACCGTGTGATTGCGACGACGGAAATCGCGTCCCAAAAAACAGATCTGATACGGGAAGCTAAGGAGCAAGGGCTGAACATGGAAGTGTGCAAATTGGATATCACAAATGAAGGGGACCGGGCACTGATTGACGAATATGATTTCGATGTGTTTGTGGCAAATGCCGCCATCAATGAAGGCGGTGCACTGGGGGAAGTGCCGATGGACCGGTTCCGGGCAATCTTCGAAGTGAATGTGTTCGCGACGCTTGAAACCGTCCAACACGCCGCAAGGAAGTTGGTCAAAAAAGGAAGCGGGAAAATCGTGTTCTTGAGTTCGATGGCAGGGACGATCACGACGCCATTCGGCGGTCCATATGCGGCGACGAAACATGCCATCGAAGGGTTGGCGTTAACCTTGAAGGATGAGCTTGAGCCGTTTGGGGTGCAGGTTGCGACCATTAATCCAGGTGCTTACAATACCGGTTTTAACGACCGGGCCGCAGAGGAAAAATGGAAGTGGTTCGATGAGTCTCGTCATTTCTCAAGGAAAGAAGATATGGAGAAACAGGACGCGGGGTTGAAAAACCAACTCGATCCGGAAGACATGATTGAGAAAATGATCGAAATCATCCCGGCCGACCATCATAAATTCCGTACGGCTTATCCAGAAGAAATGGAAAAAAAGATGAAGGAAACCGAACAAGTCCGGTGGGATATGGAAATTTAATGGAGTAAATAATTGCACTCATTTTGAGCCTATCAGAATGAGTGCTTTTTTATGGAGTCTATAGACACACTAGTGCCACTATTTTAGTTGGGTTTTTCTACCTATATTACATCTTTACTCCTTTATGTGCGGGATATACGAACTATTACTTATTGCTTTTTTCAAAATACTTTGTTTAGAGTATGCTGTACACAAGTATAAATATAGGCAGAAATTCTATAGACTTTTTTGAAGGAGGAATAAGACTCAATGAATAAAGAAGTGATTCCTATTAAAGAAATTACGAATTTTCAATCACGTGCCGATGAGTTTTTCCCAATTGAATGGTACAAAGAAATGCTTCACAATCATTCTGTCTATTTCCATGAGGGAACGAATACGTGGAATGTGTTTAAATATGAACATGTTAAACAGGTATTAAGTAACTATAAGGTTTTTTCCAGTGAAGGACCTAGAAGTGCCATTTTCGTTGGAGCGAAGAAGAAAGCGGAAAAACCTTCTTCCATAACGAATCTTACATTGGTGGATCCCCCTGCACATCGGAAGAGCCGCTCCTTGTTAGCAGCCGCCTTCACTCCGCGCAGTTTGAAAGAATGGGAACCTCGCATTCACCAAATTATTAGCGACCTTGTAGATGACATACCAGCTGACACGACGGTGGATATTATTAAAACATTCTCAGGCCCTTTACCTGCTATGGTCATCGCGGATTTATTCGGCGTGCCGATTCAAGATCAGCACCAGTTCAAGGAATGGGTGGATATCCTGTTCCAACCTTATGACGAAGCAAGGTTGGAAGAAATCATGCGTAAAAAGGAACAGGCGGCAAAGGAATATTTCCAATATCTATATCCGATTGTCGTACAAAAACGTTCGAATCTGTCAGATGATATTATCTGTGACTTAATCCGGGCAGAAGTGGATGGCGAAAGGTTTACGGATGAAGAAATCGTGCAGGCGACAATGCTCCTATTAGGAGCGGGAGTCGAAACGACCAGCCATGCCATCGCGAATTCTTTCTATTCATTACTTTATGATGACCCGTCCATCTACGGAGAACTGCGGAATGAGCCTGAATTGATTCCGAATGCCGTCGAGGAAATGCTACGGTATCGGTTCCACAGCTCAAGACGGGATCGTACTGTTAAAGAAGATAATGATTTATTAGGGGTTCCCTTAAAAAAAGGGGATACCGTCATCGCTTGGATGAGTGGCTGCAATCTGGATGGAGACATGTTTGAAGATCCATTCACAATTGACATTCGCCGCCCAAATAATAAGAAACATTTGACCTTCGGAAGCGGGCCTCATTTCTGCTTAGGTGCACCGCTTGCACGATTGGAAATGAAACTGGCTTTAGAGCTTTTCGTCAAGAAATTTTCTCGTATCGAACCTGTGGAAGGGTTTGATTTAGAACAAAACTTAACAGAATCCGCTACGGGCCAGTCCTTAACTTATTTACCGGTGAAGGTTTATAAGTAAGAGGGGTAAATAAGTTACTTGTGGGACATCAGAATCTTTCTGGTGTTCTTTTTTACATCACCATTCTGCTGGAAAATCACTTATCAGATATCTATCGACAAGCCACTAATATAAACTGAGGAAAATAGTAATTGCTAAGCTATTCCTCTTATCAATGTATACCGTACCTAGAGAGTATACGATTATTGAGAGAATCATTAATGTAATAGTGAGCAAGCTTTTAGGAATTTGTAGTCTAAAATAGTATAATAGAAGGTATATGAAAGTTGATTGAGAAAGGGGCTAATACAATGGCACAGACATTAAAAAACAAAGTAGCAATTATAACCGGTGGGGCAAGAGGAATCGGAAAAGCAACGGCTATCGCATTAGCTAAAGAAGGCGTAAACGTTGGTTTGCTTGCAAGAACAGAGGCAACTTTAAAAGAAGTGGCTACTGAAATCGAAGGCTTAGGCGTAAAAGTTGCTTATGCAGCGGCGGATGTTTCATCAAAAGAGCAGGTGGAAGCAGCCGTTGAAGCCTTAACGAAGGAATTAGGCGCGGCTGATATTCTGATCAATAGTGCAGGTATTGCGACATTCGGTACGGTATCAGAAATGGATCCGGAAGAATGGAAACGCATCATCGATACAAACTTGATGGGTACCTATTACGTAACACGTGCTGTACTGCCTCAATTAATTGAAAAAAATGGCGGCGACATCATCAATGTTTCTTCTACGAATGGATTGAGCGGAGCGGCTACATCAAGTGCTTACAGTGCATCTAAGTTTGCGGTGATTGGTTTTACAGAATCTCTTGCACAAGAAGTTCGCCGTAACAATATTCGTGTATCGGCTTTAACTCCAAGTACTGTTGCAACAGATTTAGCGCTTGATTTAAGCCTGATTAAAGAAAATAATGATTCAAAATTCATTCAACCTGAAGATATTGCAGAATTCATTGTGGATCAATTAAAAATCAATCCACGTATGTATGTGAAAACGGCAAGCTTCATTGCAACAAACCCATTTTAATATCCAGTAAGATGAATAAGCAAAAGGGTCAGTTATCTAAAAAGGATAATTGACTCTTTTTTTGTTATGACGGCATAAAAGGTAGTGAGAATAATTTCTTGTTTTCTGGAGATATTTATCAATATTAGGTTTTCTTTTTTCAAAAGAAGGTATAGAAGAAGTATTGTCTAATTAGTTAGTAAACGACTCTTGAGATATCCAAAGGGACTTTCCCTAATAGAGAGGTGAGCGGTTATCTAGTAATAGTATATTGAGAATATCTGATGTTTATTGATAAAAAAATATGTAATTCATATTACGTGCATTCTTTAAATACATAATTTATAATGGATTTATACTGATTATAATAATTATCATTTAATATTTATTTTAAGTGATAGTTTTCCTTCTGAACTGGAATACTAGTGAAGTAAGGGCCACTAATTTTGAGGAGGTTTTCATTTTGGCAGAGAACAAAGATATGAATGCTCCAAAAGGACAGGATCAAGAAAAAGATGTGAAACGCGATACGTTGACCACACGTCAAGGTCACCCTGTGACGGATAATCAGAATATTCGAACAGTTGGTAATCGCGGTCCGGCTACACTTGAGAATTATCATTTCATTGAAAAAATCTCTCACTTTGACCGGGAGGAAGTTCCGGAACGTGTAGTTCATGCTCGTGGTGCCGGAGCTTTTGGATATTTTGAGGCTTATGGAAAAGTCGGAGACGAGCCTCCGGAAAAGTATACACGTGCAAAGGTATTCTCGGGTGCCGGGAAGAAAACACCGCTTATGGTCCGCTTTTCTACCGTGGCAGGGTCGAAGGACTCGCCTGAAACAGCGCGTGATCCACGCGGGTTTGCGGTAAAAATGTATACGGAAGATGGTAACTGGGACTTGGTTGGTAACAACCTGAAAATTTTCTTTATCCGTGACGCGATGAAATTCCCTGATATGATTCATGCCTTTAAAGTGGATCCTGCTTCGAATGTGGCTAATCCTGAGCAGATGTTCGATTTCGTTTCCCGTTCACCTGAAGCGACACATATGATTACATTCCTATTCTCTCCATGGGGCATTCCTGCTACATACCGCCATATGCAGGGTTCTGGGGTAAATACGTATAAATGGGTGAATGACAAAGGCGAAGCTGTCCTTGTGAAATATCACTGGGAGCCTAAGCAAGGCATTCGCAACTTAACACAAGATGAAGCTGATTCGATTCAAGCTAAGACCGTTGCCCATGCGACACAAGATTTATATGAATCGATCGAACGTGGAGAGTATCCTGAATGGGAACTCTATGTACAAATCATGGAGGATGATTACCATCCAGAACTTGATTTTGACCCACTAGATGATACAAAGCTTTGGCCGGAAGATAAATTCCCATGGTTACCGGTCGGTCGTATGGTCCTTGATCGAAATCCGGTGGACTACCATGCGGAAATCGAACAGGCTGCTTTCGGTACGGGAGTTCTTGTCGACGGAATGGATTTCTCCGATGACAAAATGCTACAAGGCCGTACCTTCTCATATTCTGATACACAACGCTATCGCGTAGGTGCGAACTATCTGAAATTACCTGTGAATGCTCCAAAAGTGCCTGTCCGCACGAACCAGCATCGCGGTCAAATGGATATTCGTGATCCGAAGGAAAATGGAGAAAATCCATCCATCAACTATGAGCCATCCACGATTGGCGGGTATAAGGAAGCTAGCAAAGAAGAGCGTCCGCAACACCGTCCAACTTATAATGCGGCGGCAATGAGTGAGCCGATTGACCGTCCAAACAATTATGGTCAAGCAGGCGAAACATATCGCAGCTTTGAGGATTGGGAACGTGATGAATTAATCAACAACCTATCCAGCGCGCTTGCAGTATGTGACAAACGCATTCAAGACGCCATGGTTGAGCACTTTACACAAGCCGATGAAGACTACGGTCGCCGTGTGAAGGAAGGCATTGAAATGAAGATGAAAGAAATCGAAGAAAAGCAAGAAGAAGGCAAGATTCCAGGCCGTGAATCTGGTAAGTCGAAATATGGAGAAGGTTCACTTGCAGCGAATGAAGCAACAAAAGACGCTGTGAAGAAAAGCCACGAAGCTGATCCTTATTAATAGAGAGTAGAATGAGAGCTGTCCGGAACGTCAGTGAAAACTGGTTATCGGGCAGCTCTTTTCTTGTGCTACTCGGATACACTAAAATAGGTAATTTATGTTAAAATAAAGAGGGTATGAAGTCATTTATGTACTTATAAAACGAATGGAAAAGGGGAAGGAAAATGGATGTGAGATTTCCAATTGGAAAGTTACAAGTTCCTGAAAAAGTAACAGCGGAAAATATTCAAGAATGGCTTAAGGAGATTGGTACGTACACGGTTCATTTAAGAGAAACGGTTGATTCATTAAGTGATGAAGAATTAAATAAAACATATCGTGATGGAAGCTGGACAGTTCGTCAACTTGTTCATCACATTGCTGATTCTCAGTTGAATATGTACCAACGTTTGAAGCTGGCCCTAACAGATGAGAATCCAATAGTACCAGCCTTTGACCAAGAAAAGTGGGCAATTCAACCGGATACCGAACTTCCTGTAGAAAGTTCCATTAAAATGCTAGAAGGTATAAATGAGCGCATTGTATCATTAGGATCTAGTTTAACTGAAGAGCAATTAAATCGAACCTTCACTCACCAGGAGAATGGTGAGATAAAAGTTGTGACGAAAATTGCAAAATTAGCTTGGCATGAAAATCATCACTTAGCTCATATCAGAATCGCATTATCAAAATGATAAAAAAAGGCTTATCGAAATCGATAAGCCTTTTTTAGGAGAGAATCAGCTATACGTCTTCAATTTCTTAATCGAAAAATTGTCCTGTAATAAGGCCCAGTTTTGAGGATATGGGAAACCTAGTGCCCAGTAACTGATGCCGCGGAGCTTATATTGCTTTGCCAGTTCGAACTTGGCTTGGGCGCTTCGTGCATCCTCAAACCATACTTCATGGGTTTTCCCTTTTCCGTCTGTATAGCGAAAAAAGGGTGATTGGGCAATGGGATCATATTGGATGGGCGATCCATGCTTTACGGCCCTTCTTACGGCTTCTTGGGGGCTGAATGTCTCGGCTTCCTGACCTTGTACGTGTGGAAGGAGCCAATCCCGGGCATATATTTGAAATCCTAAAAAGATTTTTTCAGCCGGTATCACCGTCAGGGCATATTCTACAACTTTTCTGATCTGATCGAGGGGAGAGATGGCTTGTGGGGGGCCCATCCGATATCCCCATTCATACGTCATGAGCACGACGAAATCGGCAATCCGCCCGTGGGCTTCATAATCATGAGCTTCGTATAAGACACCGGCTTGCTCTTCGCTCGCTTTGGGCGCAAGGGCAGTGGAGACCAAAAAGCCTCTTGCGTGAAGGCGGTCAACGGCCAATTGGAGAAATTTGTTATAATCTTCACGGTTTTCGGGCATTACATTTTCAAAATCGATATTTAATGCGGTGTAGCCTTTGTCATCCATGACGTCAAGCACATTCTTGATGACCTTTTCCCTTAATGAGGAACTGGATAAAACCACTTGGGCTAAGTTGGAACCAGCTTCCGTTGAGGTAAAGTTGGTGATCGACATCATGGGGACGACATTTTTCGATATGGCAGCATCCACCATATCCTCATCATTCATTCCTTCTAATGTGCCATCTTCTTTGATCTTATAGGCAAAAGGGCTAAAGTAAGTAAGCAGGTGACCGATATCTTGAATGGATTGGACAGCTGCGTCACTTGATTGGTACGTATAGGCATTCACTTCGATTGAACGTTTCGACCTAGGAATGATCAGGTTCATTCCCGCATAAATGCTGTTTGGGTCCTCCAACTGATTGACACTCATGATGGCTTGTACGGTTGTGCCATACCTAATCGAGATGTCCCAAAGTGTTTCCCCAGGCTGTACCAGGTGGGTAATAGGTGGAATATATAAGACGCTTCCTTGATAAAGTACATTGGGATCGGTTAGCTGATTGGCTTGCAATAGTTCTTGTATGGTCAGACCATATTGCTGTGCGATCGACCATAACGTTTCTCCTGATTCTATGATATGGGACGAACCAATGTGAGGAATGACTAATGACTGGCCAAGCGTTAATTGGCTTGGGTCGGTTAATGAATTCAATTGAGCGATTGACTCCATCGTTACTCCATAGCGGTTCGCAATTTTCCAAAGCGAATCACCACCGCTTACTATATAGATAATCAACAGAATTCCTCCCTAAGTATTTCGATAATGCATTCTATGTACCTTTCCATTAAATGTGTATTTACCCAAACAATTTTTCTGCCATTGCTTAAAAGGAGTCATCCCGGTTAGGAAACGGTATACTATATGGGCAGAAGCAAACTTTAAAACCGTGCTTGTAAATCATCAGAATTACATACAATGCTTATGTTTTTGTTTTATATAAGAGGGAAATCTAGTACAAAAATCAAATGAAGAAAAGGGGATTCTATGACAAAAAATAATGAAACAGGATGGAATTTCGAAAATAGCTATGCGAGCCTTCCGAACTCTCTTTTCACCTTTACAAACCCGAGTCCTGTAAAGGCTCCGGAGTTGATCGTACTCAATGATAAGTTGGCTGGAACTTTAGGTTTGGATGTGGAGGCACTAGAAAGCGAAGATGGCTTGGAGGTGCTTGCCGGTAACGAGATTCCTGAAGGTGCTTTACCTCTTTCCCAAGCTTACGCCGGACATCAATTCGGTCATTTCACCATGCTTGGGGATGGTCGAGCCGTTCTGTTGGGAGAGCAGATTACGCCAGAAGGTGAGAGAGTGGACATTCAGCTGAAGGGACCGGGTAGAACACCATATTCGCGTGGAGGCGATGGGCGGGCGGCGCTTGGTCCGATGTTGCGTGAATACATCATCAGCGAAGCCATGCACGGGCTTGGAATTCCCACTTCCCGAAGCCTAGCCGTTGTGAAAACGGGTGAGCCGGTATATCGGGAAAATGTGCTGCCTGGTGCGGTTTTAACTCGTGTGGCGGCTAGCCATCTACGCGTCGGAACCTTTCAATATGTAGCAAAGTGGCGGACAATCGAAGAACTACAGGCCTTGGTTGATTATACGATCAAGCGTCATTTTCCAGAGGTGGAGGGTGATGAGAATCGAACCCGATCGATGCTAAGGGAAGTCATCAAGCGACAAGCCGAACTTATCTCTAAATGGCAACTCGTTGGTTTTATTCATGGGGTGATGAACACCGATAACATGACCATCAGCGGAGAGAGCATCGATTATGGTCCATGTGCATTCATGGATGTTTATGACCGAGAAACGGTATTCAGCTCCATTGATGTCCAAGGCCGCTACGCCTATGGCAATCAGCCGTACATTGCTGCTTGGAACCTTGCGCGACTGGCGGAAAGCCTATTACCACTGCTGCATGATGATCAAGAGCAGGCCATCCAACTGGCGCAAGGGGAGATTTCGGAATTCAATAAACTATATCACGCCTATTGGTTCAAGGGCATGAGGGCGAAATTAGGAATCTTTAACGAAGAGCCAGAGGATGAAGCTCTAATCGAAGGACTCCTCGAAATGATGAAGAAGCACCGTGCTGACTTTACGAATACCTTCCGCTCCCTAACGTTTGAAACAAAAGGGGATGCGGTCTTGTTCGGGACTCCCGAGTTCGAACAATGGCATAAACGTTGGCAAGAGCGATTAGACAGGCAGGAGGAATCGAAAGACTCTTCGAAAAAGCTGATGCAAAATAGTAATCCTGCTGTGATCCCACGTAATCATCGGGTGGAAGAGGCACTGAAGGCTGCGGTGGAAAAAGGTGACTATACTGTGATGGAACGATTACTCGACGTTCTCTCACACCCTTACGCATATAGGAGCGAACAGGAAGAATACTCAACAGTCCCTGAATCATGCGGTCCTTACCAGACTTTTTGCGGTACGTAATGGAAAAATGTAAGAGGGCTGACTCATAAGTCCCTAAAATAAAACAGGTGGAGAAAAAAGAATCGTTTTTCTCCACCTGTTTTTCTATTTTTATCATGTTTCCATGAAAGTAGCTGGCTTAAGCCAGCTATTTTCAATTAATGATGTGCCGAGGCTACAAGCTTCTTTTTTTGTTCCGTTCGTTTTCTATTCTTCACGTATAAAGTAAAGGGCTGTTAACAAACTCGGGGAACACCGGGTACTGTTTACGGTATTTTTTCTTACTTCCCCACTCTATGTGAAAAGAAAGATTGCAGTGGAAGGCGTGAAGACTCCTGCGGGAGGTGAGGGTCAGGTGAGACACCACAAGAGCGCAAGCGATGTGGGGGCTCACCGCCCGCCCGCGGAAAGCGAAAGGCCTGGAACGGAAATCTTCACCCTTTTGATACATCCCTATTTTTTTACTTTTTATCCATATTTACCTTTACACAGGAAAAATAATCAGTTAAACTGATAATCAGTAAGGGTGATTATATTTCAGGAGTGATATTTTGCAGAAGCTATTGGATTCCTACGGATTTCTAGTCGGAAAGATTCTTCAATTATTAGAAGATGATTTTGGCAATGAATTAAAGGCGTTTAAAATGGATTCGAGACAATATGGTCTATTAGTAAAAGTGTACGAAAAACCAAATATGTCCCAAATTCAAATTGCCAAAGAACTAAAAATCGACCGCACGACCATGGCCGAACGTGCTGAACAGTTAGAGACTTTAAAATACATCACAAGAGTGAAGAGTCCCCAAGATAAAAGGACCTATTGTCTTAACCTTTCCACAGAAGGAATGGAAATATTGGGTAAGTGCTGGGAACTATTAGGTCAATCCCAAGACAAGATTCTGTCTCCCTTAAGCGGTGAAGAAAAAGAGCAGTTTAAGCATTCTTTATTAAAAATTTATCATACATGGAGGAAGAATGAAGATGAGTAAAATCGACTTTTTCAAAAACCGCGTGGAAGCAACATTCAGTCCTATGGATTACGTAAAAGCCAAAAGCATGAATCCTAATCATTATGTCTTGTTGGATGTTAGAAATGGGAAGCCAGAGGAAAAGATCGAAGATGCCGTAATGATTCCACAATCTGAGTTAGTAAACCATTTGTCGGAATTACCAGAGGATAAAGAGTTAATCGTTTATTGTTGGGATGTATGGTGTAATACAGCCTCCAAAGCGGCTCTTGTTCTTTTAGAAAATGGATTTTCAGTCAAAGAATTAAGTGGTGGGATTGCAGCATGGAAGACACTGAACTTCCCAACCATTTCCCTGCTTGAAGCTGATAAAGGGTGCGGTTGTTAAAATATGAAAAAAAGAGCTGCCCCATAGTCGATTAAGACTTGGGACAGCTCTTTTACTATTATAAAACTTGTTTCACTTCTTGGTATTCTTCATCTGTAAAAACCCGCGAACGTGTGATGAAGTGTTGGTCTTCAACACTATCGAGTGAGAAATCTGGGCCTCGTCCTTCTAGAACGTCGATTGTAAGTTGCGTGTGCTTCCAATAGTCGTATTGGCTTTTATGCATGTAGAAGGGTATATCGCCAATTGTTCCGAGGTGGATGTCTGAATCCCCTAGTTTGAAATCCCCTGCTCTATAGCACATTGGAGAAGATCCATCACAACAGCCGCCGGATTGATAAAACATGATAGATCCATGTACTTTTTTAATGGTTTCTATTAAAGTAAGTGCTTCGTTCGTTGCAATAACACGTTCTACCATGTTTGATCGTATCCTTTCGATTTAGAAGAATCCTTGAGCGTCTTTAGCGTAGCTTACTAATAGACATTTTGTTTGTTGATAGTGATCAAGCATCATTGCGTGGTTTTCACGGCCGATACCTGACAATTTGAATCCACCGAATGCTGCTCCTGCAGGGTATTGGTGGTATGTGTTAGTCCAAACGCGACCAGCTTCAATTCCACGTCCAGCACGGTAAGCGATATCTCCGCTACGTGACCATACGCCAGCACCTAAGCCGTAAAGAGTGTCGTTTGCGATTTCCATAGCTTCGTCGAAGTCTTTGAATGTAGTAACAGCAAGCACTGGTCCAAAGATTTCTTCTTGGAAGATACGCATTTTGTTGTTTCCTTTGAATACAGTTGGCTCGATGTAGTTACCATTTTTAAGGTCTCCATCAAGTTTGTTTTCAGATCCACCGATAAGTAACTCAGCGCCTTCTTCTTGTCCAAGTTGGATGTAAGAAAGGATTTTTTCTTTTTGTTGGTTAGAAGCCTGAGCACCCATCATTACTTCTGTATCAAGTGGGTTACCGACTTTAATTTGTTTAACGCGTTCTAGAGCACGTTCCATGAATTTATCATAGATTGATTCTTGGATTAATGCACGAGAAGGACACGTACAGATTTCACCTGAGTTCAATGCGAACATAACCATACCTTCGATTGCTTTGTCTAGGTAAGAATCGTCTTTATCCATAACATCTTCAAAGAATACGTTTGGTGATTTACCACCAAGTTCAAGTGTTACCGGAATGATGTTTTCCGTTGCATATTGCATGATTTGACGGCCAACTGCAGTAGAACCAGTGAATGCGATTTTCGCAATACGTGGGTTCGTAGCAAGTGGTTTACCAACTTCGATACCGAAACCATTAACGATGTTAAGAACACCAGCAGGAAGGATATCTTGAATCAATTCAACCAATACCATGATGGAAGCTGGAGTTTGTTCAGCTGGTTTCATGACGATACAGTTACCTGCAGCTAGAGCTGGAGCGATTTTCCAAACAGCCATTAGAATTGGGAAATTCCAAGGGATGATTTGTCCAACAACACCAAGTGGCTCTTGGAAGTGGTATGCCACTGTATCATTATCCAATTGAGTTGTGCGTCCTTCTTGAGAACGAATAGCTCCTGCAAAGTAACGGAAGTGATCGATTGCCAAAGGAATATCAGCATTCAATGTTTCACGTACTGCTTTACCGTTGTCCCATGTTTCAGCAACAGCGATCATTTCTAAGTTTTCTTCTAGACGGTCAGCGATTTTATTTAGAATGCGTGCACGTTCAGCAGCAGTAGTTTTTCCCCAAGCAGCTTTTGCAGCATGTGCAGCATCTAAAGCTAGTTCAATATCTTCTTCAGAAGAGCGAGCAGCTTTTGTGAACACTTCGCCAGTTACTGGTGATTTATTTTCAAAATATTGGCCTTTAACGGGTGCAACCCATTCTCCACCAATAAAGTTATCGTATTTTTCTTTGAATTGAACGACAGAACCCTCTGTATTAGGATTAGCATAAATCATAGTTGTATTTCTCCCCTTTAATTGATTTAGAAAGCTCCCCCCCATGAATACGATTACATATGAAGCGGTAGAGAAATCATCTCGGTCTGCTTTCTATCTCTTATAATCGCCTTTTTCCGACAAAAATACAAGTAGTTTGTACTATTTTTATAGAATGATAATAGAAAATATGTAAAAAAATGTATTATTTTAGTACTACTTCCTTTCATAATCTGGAAGGGTAATTCTAGTGTTTTCTAAAAATTACTATAAACATAATTTTACATTAAAAGAACAATCATTTTTTGACGAAATATAAATGGGGGGGATTATAAGGTGATAGCGTGGATCGTATTTTTATTTGTACTAGTCATAATTTCTAAAATGTTAGTAGATAAAGCTAAATATGAAAAAAGCACGTATAAAAAAGAAACCCAGTTTTCCTATTGGAAGGTAAAGAGGGATAAAGGGTTAAATGGGGAATATTTAACGGTAAATGAAATTGATCAGCTGAAGGGGTTTCATAAAGTCTTGGTCAATGTGTATTTGCCAAAGGCAAGAGGGGGCGGCACAACTGAGATCGATATTGTTTTACTACATGAATCGGGCATTTATTCAATCGAGTCGAAGAATTATAGTGGCTGGATTTTCGGAAATGAGGAGTATAAGAACTGGACGCAAACGTTACCTAACGGAAAAAAGCAGGTCTTTTATAATCCGATAAAGCAGAATCGAACGCACATCAATGCTTTAAAAAGGCAACTGAAAGAGTTGGATGGAGGGTTCTTCAAATCGATAATCGTATTTAGTGAGCGATGTGAATTGAAGAAAATCGTGCTGACCTCCACTGATAGTAAGGTGATTAAAAGAAAAAGATTAAGACATGTGATATATAATGAAGGAACTCGAGTCTTATCAGGGAGCCAAATCCTTTCGATTTATAAGCAACTTAAAGAATACAGCAATGTTGCCCACGATGTGAAAGTGGCCCACATAGCAGAGGTTAAGAAAAGACAGAGGTAATCAATAGACATATAGTTTAGGAACAAAAAAACTGCCCATCTGGTGATGCGCAGTTTTTTTTTGCTTCAATCCTCATAATTCCTTTCGATCACGAAGTTGGCGCGGTCACCCCTGAAGTAGGTTTTGGAGTATTCGATGACGCTCTGGTCAGTTTCGTACGTATGCGTTTCAAGGGAGAAGCAGGGAGAATCATTTGTGATATCAAGTTTTTCGGCAATGTACTCGTCGGCGAGGGCCAGCTCCAAATGTTCGATTGTCTTTAGGATCTTGATATTGAACTGGTGTTTAAGCAGTCGGAATAGGGATGTTTCACAGGCTTTCATATCAAGGCCTGGTGTTCTATGCCAAGGTAGGTAGGCGACTTCATATTGAAGTGGGACGTCATCTACATAACGCACTCGAACCAGTTTATTAACGGGATCGCCAATCTGTAGGTTGAACCGTTTGGCAAGTGATGCGTCCGCTTCAATGACCGTTAAACTGAAGACCTTGGTGGAAGGGTTTTTGCCCTGCATCATGACCTGATCGGAGAAGTTTTCAACTGTGCTGGTAAGTGTTTGGCGTACTTTATTTTCTGAAACGAAGGTTCCTTTTCCTTGAATGCGGTATACGTAACCTTCCATGGTAAGTTGCTGGAGGGCAGTCCGGACTGTTGTCCTGCTCACGTCATACGAGTTGCAGAATTCTGCTTCGGTCGGCAATTTAGTATTGGGCTGATAATCCCCATTCTTTATCATGTGAACGATGGATTCTTTTACAGCAGAATGAAGGGCTGTCACTTTGTTCTTCGTTTTCAACATGCTTCCTCCTAGACATTTTTTGCTACTTCTAGATTATATCTTGTTATAACGATAAATAACAAATAAATATTTGTAATGACAAATTTAAAATTTGTATTGAAATTAGATATAAATGACTCTACAATGGAATATATAGGTAAGGAACAATGTTTATTATCAAAAGGGAGGAGATACCTTCGTAAATGGTGAACTAAAGTAAAAGTGGCACCTATTTACTATAAATACAGAATATTTTGAATTGAGAAGGGGAGAATGTTATGAATATCTTATTATGTTGTTCTGCTGGAATGTCTACGAGTTTACTAGTAACTAAAATGGAGAAAAGTGCAAAGGAACAAGGATTGGATTGTCGAATTTGGGCAGTGGCTTCCACTGAGGTGGACAAAGAAATGGATAAGGCAGACGTTATTTTGTTAGGGCCACAGGTTAGGTTCCTACTTTCTAAGATGAAGCAAGCGGGCATGGCTAAAGGCATACCGGTGGATACAATTAATCCGATGTTCTATGGTTTGTGCAATGGAGAAGAAGTGCTCAAACAAGCTGTTACTTTGATAAAAGGAGAATAAGGATTATGATGACTTTCATTGATAAGTACATTATGCCGGCAGCAGTTAAGTTGGGGAATAACCGACACTTGCTTGCCATTCGTGACACGTTGATTGGAATGATAGCGATTACAATTATCGGATCGTTCGCCGTTTTATTGAATAATCTAGGGCAAATCATCAAGCCATATGGAAGAATGATGGAAGCGATTTTCGGTCCAACCTGGACCACGCTTGGCAATGACATCTCATTCGGTACCTTTGCATTCCTTACCATTTTTGCTGTTTTTGGTATTTCTTATAAACTTGCCAAGTCTTATGGAGATGATGGATTCGAGGCGATGCTCATTTCCGCGGCCTGTTTCTTCCTATTGCTTCCACAGATGGGGTTGGTCTCATTAACGGTCGATAACAAAGTCGTATCAGGTGAAGCCGCTGGTTTCATCAGCACTAATTATTTTAATGCAACCGCTCTCTTTACTGGTATTGCCGTTTCTTTAATAGCGACCGAGATTTTCGTCAGGCTTTCGAGACTTAACTTCTTGGTGATCAATATGCCTGAGGGAGTACCACCTGCAGTCGGTCGTTCATTTGCCAAGCTGATTCCGGGCATGGCTACGATCTTCATAATTGGGGTATTCGGCTTACTTTTCCGTATCATGACGAACGGTCAAATTGTGAATGATTGGTTAAGTAAAGTAATTGTATCTCCGATGCAAGGGGCCGTGGATTCACTGCCATTCGCTATCCTTCTTGTCTTTTTCGTTCATATTTTATGGATGGTGGGATTGCACGGACCGAACATCCTGGGTGGAATCACGACACCGCTTTTTGAAAGCTCAGGCATAAAGAATATCGATTTGTATGCAAAAGGCATAACAGATATGGATCAATATGGCGTGTTGGCCGGCTCGTTCCTTGATGCTTTCGTGTATCTAGGAGGATCGGGTGGAACGATGGGTCTAATCATTGCCATGATCATAGCCGGTCGAAAACGGTATAAACAGATGATTGGACTTGGTGGGGCACCGGGACTTTTTCAGATCAACGAACCGATTCTGTTTGGTCTGCCGATCGTATTGAATCCTATCTGGCTAGTTCCATTCGTTCTAGGGCCTATCATTACAACCGTCATTTCATATCTAGCGGTCAGCAGCGGACTGGTCTTTCCAATCGTCGCCAAAATTCCGTGGGTGACCCCACCAATCGTCGGAGGCTTTTTAGCGACAGGTGGCCATGCTTCTGGAGCTATTTTGGCAGGGATCAATTTAGTCATTTCGACCGTGATCTATTTACCTTTCGTGTATGCCCAAGTGAAGATTGATTCGAGAAATTCAAAAGCTAAAACAGAGCTTACGAAGGACGATTCAGAAACGGTAAATTTCTAAGAAGGTAGTGGTATGTATGGAAAAAGAAGAATTATATCAATTATCCTTTCAACTGGTTCTACACAGCGGGAACGCAAGGAGCTTCGCCATGGAAGCCTTGCAAGAAGCAAAGAAGAAAGACTTCGATGCGGCTAGGCAGAAAATAACGGAAGCGGAAGCGGAGTTATTACAGGCTCATAAATTCCAGACCCAATTGATCCATGCGGAAGCGGGCGGAGAGAAATTAGACATCCCGATCATCCTCATACATGCTCAGGATCACTTGATGACCGCCATGACGTTGAAAGATCTTGCCGTGGAAATGATTGAGATGAGAGAAGAGTTTCTTGGTGCAAACACGATAAAGGAGGAGACGTTGGAATGAGTAAGGGGTTGAAAATCGTTACAATAGGCGGTGGTTCCAGTTATACGCCGGAACTAATAGAAGGGTTTATTAAATATTACGAGGAACTTCCGGTACGTGAGATATGGCTGGTTGATATAGAAGCAGGTAAGGAAAAACTCGAAATCGTTGGTGGTCTGGCAAGAAGGATGGTTGAAAAAGCAGGAGTGCCGATCGATATTCACTTAACCCTGGATCGCAAAAAGGCTCTGGAAGGAGCGGACTATGTCACGACTCAATTACGGGTCGGACAGCTGGCTGCTCGTGCACTTGATGAGAAAATTCCGTTGAAGCATGGGGTCATCGGCCAAGAAACAAATGGACCAGGCGGATTGTTCAAAGCCTTTCGAACGATTCCTGTCATCCTGGAAATTGCCCGCGAGATCGAAGAAATTTGTCCGAATGCTTGGTTGATCAATTTCACGAATCCTGCCGGTATGGTAACCGAAGCGGTTCTTCGTCATAGCAACATCAACAAAATCGTCGGTCTTTGCAATGTGCCGATCGGTATGGAGCGTGGAGTCGCCGATTTGATGAAGGTGGAGCCTGATCGGGTACGGATTGATTTCGCCGGATTGAACCACATGGTATATGGTTTGGATGTGTTCGTGGATGGAATAAGCGTGAAAGATCAAATTATTGATATGATTTCAGATCCGGATAAAGCCGTGACCATGAAGAATATCCATGCAATGGGATGGGAGCAGGAATTCATTCGTGCATTGAATTTGTTCCCTTGTCCTTATCATAATTATTATTACAAAACGGGTGATATCCTGGCCCAGGAACTGAAGGATGCCGAAAAAGGGGAAACACGGGCAGAGGTCGTCCAAAAACTGGAGACGGAATTATTTGAGTTGTATAAGGATGTAGATTTAGATATCAAGCCTCCGCAACTTGAAGAACGGGGCGGTGCTTACTATAGCGACGCAGCCGTACGGCTGATTCATTCCATGTATACGGATAGACGGGATATACAGGCGGTCAATACCATGAATTATGGCTCAATAGAAGGCATGCCTTACGATTCCGCGGTTGAAGTGAGCTGTGTGATTACGAAGGATGGACCGAAGCCAATCGCGGTTGGTGAGTTGCCAGTAGCTGTCCGCGGACTCGTCCAGCAAATTAAGTCGTTTGAGAGGGTGGCCATCGAGGCAGCCGTCACAGGTAGTTATGACACGGCTTTGCTGGCGATGACGATCAACCCGCTTGTTCCAAGTGACCGGGTGGCGAAATTGATTTTGGATGAAATGCTTGAGGCGCATAAAGAATTCTTGCCACAATTTTTCGAGAACAAGGAATTGCAAGGAAGCTTTCATGATTGAGGTCCTAGTCAATGCTGATGATTTCGGATTTTCTCGGGCTGTGAATTATGGAATATTGAATAGCCACAAAAATGGGATAGTCAATTCGGCTACGCTGATGATGAATGCAAAAGCGACCGAGCATGCCATCAGAATTGCCAAGGATCATCGCACGCTAAAGGTTGGCATTCATCTCGTTCTGACATGGGGGCGACCGTTGCTACGTGATGTGCCCAGCCTTGTGGACGGAGACGGGAATTTTAAGAAACAAGCGGAGATACAAGGGAACCCAGACGACATTTCATTGGAAGAACTTGAAAGAGAATGGTCTGCCCAGATTGAAAAATTCCTAGCCTTAGGAATGGTTCCAACTCACTTTGACAGTCATCATCATGTCCATGCGATCCCAGCTTTTTGGCCGGTCGTAAAAAAGCTATCTGCCCATTACCGGCTACCAGTCCGAAAAGCGGGATCTCATTTTCAGGACATCGAGACGGTGACCGATACATTCCTTGACGATTTTTATGGAGAAAAGGCGGCCATCGATTACTTTCAAACCCTTAATGAGCGGATTAATGATGGTAAAAGTGTAGAGGTCATGACTCACCCAGCCTACTTGGATGAAGATTTGCTCAAGCATTCTTCCTACAATAAGGACAGACTTAAGGAAACGGCCATCTTGATGAAAGCTACCTTACCGGAAGGGTTCGTTCTTCGGTAAAAGAAGCCTAAGCCCATTAAAGACAAAAAAAGCAATCGGTTCTTAGTCTATTGACTGAGAACCGATTGCTTTTTATATCTCTTTAACCGTTGCGGGTTCTATATTTCTAACGGTCAGTTTCCTGCATGCGAGACTGACAAGGATCGTCACGATAAAATTAACGGCCAAGGCAATGATTCCGACATTCAGATCCTTTGCCACTTGTGGCAGGGACGGGAACAGGGTGCCGATTGTCGATTGGCTGATCGTGATAGTGATGACGATGGCAAGACCACTGATGATACCGGCGATGGCGCCATATTTATTGATCGAGTTCTTCTTTTTCAGGCTAAATAGCAGGGACGGAAATAGCTGCGTAATGAAACTGTATCCCATCAGTATCAGGGCTGACATCGTTTCTCCTCCGTTTAAAGTGAAGTAGACGGAAATGAGCGCGATAACGGGAACGAGTAACTTGGCCAAACGTACCACATTCCGGTCGGAAGTGCTTGGTTGAAGTTCCTGATAGACGTTTTTGGCAAGGAGCGTAGAGACGCTCATCAACAACATCGACCCCGGTACTAATGCGGTCAACATTCCGGCTGCCCCGATGACCCCGATAAACCACGGATCAAAGGTTTGTATCGCAAGGCGCAATAAGGAAAGATCCGCATCCGCGCCTTCTAGTCCAGGAACTTTCAAGATGGCGGCAAATCCTACGAAAAAGACAAATAGTAACATGAGCGTATACAGCGGACTGATAATGGCATTTTTACGGAATGTTTTTCCGCTCTTCGCCGTATAGACGGAACTGAATACTTGTGGCCACATGTAAAATCCGAATACAAGCAAAATCACGGTCGAAATGAACCATGAAACGCTAAGACCTTGATCAGGCAATGTTAGAAAACCAGGTTTGGCGCTATTGATGGTTTCGAACATCGTTTGAAGATTGCCAAAGTAATGGATTGGAAGGTAGATGCCCAGGAACGCGATGATGACAATCATCATGATGTCCTTGATGACGGCTGTCCAGGCTGAACCTCGAATGCCTGAAATCATCACATATATGGTCAGGCTGATTGCTCCAAGCCAAACAGCGGTTGACATGGAAATGGCACCGTATGAAGCTTCTGAAACAATGATTCCTAAGCCTTTGAGCTGTACAACGATGACTGGAATCATCGATACCACACCGACCAGAGCAGCAAGTATCCCTAAGGCTGGACTTCTGTATTTACTTGCGAAAAAATCGGATTGTGACATGAGTCGGTTGTCCTTGGCGTATTTCCAGATTGCCGGAAGGAGCCAATAGGATAGGACATAAGACAAGGTGATGTAGATCAAGACGTATAAAGCGGGTGCACCCTTTCCATAAGCCCAGCCGCTCCCTCCAAGAAAGGAGAAGGTTGTATAAATTTCCCCTGCCATCAATAGAAAGACGAAGATGCTACCAAAACCACGGCCGCCAACTGTCCATTGTTCCAGGTTCATGTCTTTTCCTTTTGTCGAGCGTATCCCGAGGAAAATCGATAAAAGTAAAAATGCTAAAATGATGATAAGAGCGATGTTCATTCTTCTTCACCTTCCCGATTTCTAGGGTCCAGTTTATACATGATAGCCAAAGTGACCGAAGTAAGCACAACCCACATCGCCATCCAGAACATATAAAAAGGCATACCCAATACATATGGTTCTATTTTATTAACAAAAGGAAGAAACCCCAATATTCCGATAAAAGGAACTAGAGTAAGGATATATAATTTCTTCATGAAGCAAACCCCTCCGTTCTAAATCTCATCCACTATTCATATCTAGTACATTACACTATAAGTATAGAAAATTTAATAGTATGGCAGCATATTTTTTTACATGCTTCATTAAAAACTTTCATTTAATGGAAGTGAAAATTGAGACAAGGAAGGGAGATCCCTTCCTTGTTCAATAGAATCAGCTTTTATTTTTTCTAAAGTTATATAGGACAACTAAAAGAAGGAACCAAATCGGTGTCAGCAATAATGAGGACCGGGTCGCTTCAGCAAATAGCATGACGATTAAGATGAAGGCAAACAATCCTAAAATCACATAATTGATGAAAGGCGTTAAGGGAGCCCTGAAAGTGGACTTAGCCCTCAAGTCCGGTCGTTTTTTCGTATACCTGATATGGGATATCAAGATGATACTCCATACCCAAATGAAGCAGATGGCGCTGATTGTCGTCACGATGGTGAAGGCTTGTTCCGGTATGACTTTGCTTAGCAATGCACCGATTGAAACGACGATGGTGGATGTAACCAATGCGTTACTTGGAACAGCATGTTTATTTAATTTTTTAAGTGGAGCAGGAGCTTCGTTATTGTTGCTTAACGCGTAAAGCATGCGGCTTGTTGAAAACAATCCGCTATTACCGGCTGAAGCGGCTGACGTCAACACGACGAAGTTGATAATTCCTGCGGCAATCGGAATCCCGATCAAGGCAAAGACTTCGACGAAAGGACTGCTCGCCGCATCCAGCTGTGTCCATGGATTGACGCAAAGGATGACGACGATTGCGCCAACATAGAAAAGCAAAATCCGGAAGGGGATTTTATTGATGGCCGACGGAATGTTCTTTTTCGGATTCGCTGTTTCGGCTGCTGTCACTCCGATTAACTCGACTCCGACAAAGGAGAAGACGACCAACTGTAAGGAAAGCAAGAAGCCGGATACGCCGTTCGGGAACATGCCCCCATGACTCCAAAGATTATTGAGGGAGACGGTACCAGTCTCGGTTTGGAAACCTATGACGAGTAGGACGATTCCGACAATGATCAAGGCGACGATCGTGATGACTTTAATGAGGGAGAACCAGAATTCCAATTCCCCAAATAGCTTTACGGTCAACAGGTTCAATCCCAATAGGATTACCAAGCAGGAAAGTGCTGGAATCCATTGCGGAATATCGAACCAATACTGCATGTAGACACCGACAGCAATGATATCGGCCATGGCCGTCATGATCCAACAGAACCAATAGGTCCAGCCGGTCACATATCCAGCCCAAGGACCGATATATTCAGTTGCGAATTCGGTGAATGATGTATACCCTGCATTGGACAATAGTAATTCGCCTAAAGCCCTCATGACGAAAAATAAGGAAATCCCGATTAGTAAATAGGAAAAGATAATGGATGGACCCGCCAACTGTATGGCTTTTCCGGATCCCAAAAATAACCCGGTGCCAATGGTTCCACCTATAGCGATGAGCTGTACATGCCGATTTTTCAAATCCCTTTTCAATTCTTGTTTAGCCAATTTCTGCGCCCCCGTTGTTAAATTTTTAAGATGTGAAGTACATAGTCCGTTGATTCCAATCGATCACGGGCAATGAATCCGTACAGTTGAGTAGCGATTTCCTTCGTTTTTTGATGATGATTGAAAAAAAGACAATAAAAAAAGAGATTGGAAGCTACCAATCTCGAAAGGTTAAAGAATAACAAATATTCGTTACTCTTCTGTCCTTTTGCCTGAGATTGTGAATCCTTCGGCGCTGCACGTTTGTACAGTCTCTCCAGAAGCTGCTCCTGCTATAGTGTGATCCATAGCATTCATCGCTTGCTTAGTATGCGGTTGTCGATAAATGGTCTCCTGTGGAAGTTGAACTTCCTTTCAGGTATACATTTATTGTTCTTTTAAAATAATAATGGAATTCTATCACTGATTTAGGTTGAGGTCAAAGGGATATATTGTAAGTGAAATGATAAATGAACCAGAACCGATGGTAAGAGAACAAGCTGATGAGGAAATTGAGATGATGCTACGTTCTAAAGAATTGAAGCTTACACCAAGCATGTCTGCTTTCCTTAATTAAATGGGTGTACTGTTTTTCCTAAAAATACATTTGTACTTTGACAGAATATTTATTATTATAAGATAAGAAATTATGTAGTGGGGTATAGTACTAAGAGTTATTGTAATTCTACTAGTTTACTAATATTTAAAAAATCGGTAAGAGAATAATCACTACAAGCTTATACATCTGGAGGAGTTACCTATGTCAAATAAAGAATTAACGAGAGGGCTGGAGGCACGTCATATTCAGATGATTGCTTTGGGCGGTACAATTGGTGTTGGGTTGTTTATGGGGTCTGCCAGCACAATTAAATGGACCGGTCCTTCCGTCATGCTGGCGTATGCTATTGCCGGCATTTTTATCTTTTTCATCATGCGTTCGATGGGGGAAATGCTGTATTTAGAGCCTACTACTGGTTCATTTGCAACATTTGCGAGCGATTATATTCATCCATTAGCAGGGTTTATAACTGCTTGGAGCAACTGGTTCCTATGGGTGTTGGTCGGCATGTCGGAAATCATTGCCGTTGGGTTGTATATGAATTATTGGTTCCCTGAATTGCCTGCTTGGATACCAGGAGTTGTGGCCATGGTCATCCTTGGGGCGGCCAACCTCATTTCTGTCAAATCTTTCGGTGAATTTGAGTTTTGGTTTGCCTTGATCAAGATCGTCACGATCATCTTGATGATCATTGCCGGCTTAGGTCTTATCTTTTTCGGAATTGGAAATGGTGGAGATGCGATTGGCCTGTCCAATCTATGGGCTAACGGCGGATTCTTCACAGGGGGATGGAAAGGTTTCTTCTTTGCCCTTTCCCTAGTCGTGGCTTCTTACCAAGGCGTTGAACTTATCGGGATCACTGCAGGTGAAGCGAAGGATCCGAAAAGGACCATCACAAAAGCGATCCAAACGATCATTTGGCGGATATTAATCTTCTATATTGGTGCCATATTTGTCATCGTCACGGTATTTCCATGGAATCAACTGGATGAACTTGGAAGCCCGTTCGTTTCAACCTTTGCTAAAGTCGGTATTACGGCAGCAGCAGGAATTATCAATTTTGTCGTGATCACAGCGGCGATGTCAGGATGTAATAGTGGAATTTTCAGTGCAGGGCGCATGCTTTATACCCTTGCATTGAACGGACAAGCCCCAAAAATCTTCGCCAAAGTATCGAAAAGCGGAGTGCCGGCATATTGTACGATCGCTGTCCTATTAGGGTTAGCGATTGGCGTTGTCCTGAACTACCTGGCTCCGCCGGAAATCTTCCTGTATGTGTACAGTGCCAGTGTGTTGCCCGGGATGATTCCATGGTTCGTGATTCTTATTAGTGAGCTTAGGTTCAGGAAGGTACGGGCTGATGAAATGCAAAACCATCCCTTCAAAATGCCTTTTGCCCCTTACAGCAACTATGCGACGATTGCATTCTTACTGCTGGTATTGGTCGGGATGTGGTTTAACCCAAGTACACGTATTTCCTTGATTGTAGGGGTTGTGTTCCTAGTGAGTGTTGTAGCCTGCTACTACTTATTGAAAATGGATAAGCGGGTACCTTTAGACGTTAAGGCGGAAGAAGATGTTTAATAGAGAAAAAAGTTATGCTTCGTGCATAGCTTTTTTTGTTTGACCGATATAGTTGGGAAATTGACCGATATATTCCGCATTTTGACCGATAAAAAGCCCAATCAGACCGATAAAGCAAGAAGCTACCTTAGATTGATGAGTCAATATGCCTAAAACCTGATATAGTGAGGATGAACTATTAAATTCTGTAAAAAGGAAAGAGGAAGAACTAAATGAAAAGATTGGTCATGTTTGTTATTAGTGCGTTGATTGTTATTTCCTTTGTTACACCTACTGCTACATTGGCAGCGTCGAATTCTACATACTTTCCGGTAAGTGGAACTGATAACGTTTCAGCTGGTGTTTATCAGGGAGTACCGAACGGTAAAAGTAAAATTGTTTTAAAAGAAAAACTGTATACGATTAAAGAAGCAACGAATCCTCCAATGAAGATAGAGGATATGAATGTATTTTTTGTGAAGGGCCGTTTAGCAAAAAAGAATGATGATCCTTGGAGTTTGAATACCTTACCTATTCAAGAAGTGCAAAGTGTCGGAAAAGACCTCTATCTAGCGAAATTTTCATTTTCTGCTGCGTACTATGGTGGTTGCGGCGGCGGTGGCGCGGATATATTAGAAATTTATAAACGAAACAGTAAAGGGCAACAAAGTAAAATTACATCCGATAAGGTGAGTAGTAATACCATTGATACATTTTCCATTTCCGGTAAACACATATACTATGCCAAAGTAGTAAATGAGGCACTGGGTAACTATACAATGGTGAAAGCAACGCTGGACGGGAAGAAGAAACAGACACTCAAGAAAGGTGTCGATGATTTCTGGGTGAATGGAACATCTATTTATTATATTGATAATAATGCTCTATATAAAATGGACCTTAATGGAAAGAAGAATAAGAAACTTACTAAACTAAAAGCAAAGTTGTATGGCAATAGTGGTTGTGATGGCCGTAATTATTCAGTTTCCAATAATGGATTATCCGTGCAAGACTACTCAAGCGGGGCACGATATTTCATAGAATATGCGACGGGTAATGTACAAACGCTAAACGTGTATGTTGACATTCAAGACGTGGATGTTAAGAAAAAAAGGATGGTCGCTGGTACTTGGGTTGGTGAAAATTACACGTATAATCTATATGATCTAAAAGGGAAGAAATTAAAAAAGATAAAGACAATGGATGATAGCATTAATTATCGGTCAGTCAAAATTGATGCAAAAAAAGGTGAATTTTATTATGTAAAAGGGACGAAACTTTATTTGATAAAGTACTAGTCTTTCTTAAGAATCTGTCCTGTTGTATTCAAACAATGGGGCAGATTTTCAATTATTCTTTAAATAGTAAATTCCTCCATTTAATCTTCCGTATTCTTACTTCAATTGAATTGTTACTTTATAATAAAAATATGAACAAAGTTTCGGTCGGTCTGTAAGTCTGTAGAGAAACCATACATAAATATCGCAAAGAAGGTGATGGATTGAGGAAAGTGGAGCGGATTTTTAGCATTAATACCTTGGTGAAGCAATTGTGGGAAAGCCAGCCGGATATGAGATTTTTTCAATTGTTAGATTGGATAGAATGGGAGTACTCGAAGCAAAATGATAGGTTTGGGCATCAGAATCTGTTCAAACGGGATTCTTATCATGTGGAAGAGCCTTTTTCTTATATTGATTTATTCTATCTGGAGGATGATCAGTTAGAGAGTTTCCTAAAGCGTTTCGTAGAGGAGAATAAGAGGAGGCAAGTACTTGAGATGGGCCAGGCGGAAAAAGGAAGTCAATATTGGCTCCAGGAATATGTGAATAATAGGCCAGAGGAGTTGAACAACCTCATTTTGATGAGTTCGCCTTCCTTATTGACTTTTCTTGATAAAGAACGGTCCATACAGTGGAAATCCCCACTACGGGAAATGGGCTATCAAGAGTACAGAAATGAATTTCTGGAGCTTGAACAGGTGAGGAAGGGAAGAAGAATCGAGTTGGAGAAGTACTGGCCAAGGATGGGACCGCAATGGGATGGGTATGCCGCGGTAGTAGGGAGAGATGGCCAAAAAGGGTTCGTGCTGGTGGAAGCGAAAGCCCATGTCAAAGAAATGAAATCCTCGATGCGGGCAAAGGACCTGGATAGTAGATTTTTGATAGAGAGCACAATGAGGGAAACGATGGAAGCGATGGGATCCCGGGCCCATATAGACGTATGGCAAAATCGCTATTACCAGTTGGCCAATCGTTTGGCTTATTTATATATACTGAATGAGAAGATGGGAATTCCAACCTGGCTTGTCCTCGTGAATTTTCTAGATGATGGTACCCATATTCCTACTGGTTCTCTGGAATGGGTCGAGCATTATCAAGAAGTCTTTAGTGAGATGGACATTAAATCGGAATCTAATCTACTATTTGATCGGATCGCCACGGTCTTCCCAAAAGGGCATTGAAAGGGAGGGAGAGCTTAAATCATGGCTCTCTATTTTTTTTGGTTATTGACAATAAAAGGAAGTTCGCATATATTATAATTAACCAGTGGTCAATAAGGAGGAAGACATGTCACCTAGAAAATCTGTAAAACAAGAACTGACACGGGCCATGATTATGGATGCTGCACGGAATCTCTTTGTGGCAAAAGGGTATCAGCATGTTTCCATGAGGCAGATTGCGAAAGAACTGGAGTACAGCCATGGTGCCCTTTACTACCATTTCAAGAATAAAGCGGAGTTGTTTTACGCATTAGTGGAAGAACATTTCTCCATGCTTGATCAAAAGCTGGATGATGTAATGCACCAAGACATCCCCAGTAGAGAGAAACTGGAGAACATTCTTTTAGGTTTCATTGAATTTGGGCTTACACACCAAAATCATTATGAAATCATGTTTTTAATCAAGGATGAAGAAGTCCAGAACTTCATCAATCAAGGTCCACACAAAACCTATGAAAAATTCGCCCACATAATTTTTAGTTTATGTGACAATAAAGTATCCATCCAGAATATTTACAGCATTTTTCTATCATTGCATGGTTTTGTCACACATTATTGCCGGCATGTCACTACGTACGAGGAAGTAAAAGGTCTGGCCGAATTACACGTGAAATTTTTAATCAAATCGATTGAATGATTTTTTTTACGATATATTGACCAGTGGTTAATTAAAAGGGGGATGTCGAGTATGGAAAAAGCATTGGTAGTAGGCGCTTCAGGTGGAATGGGGTATTCAGTCGTCAAGGAATTATCAAGCAGGGGGATTTCTGTGACGGCGTTCGCACGCACACGTGATAAGCTGGAAAAGCTTTTTGGAAACGATCCGAATGTGACCATTTATGCGGGAGACCTATTTAAGGTGGAGGATTTAGAAGAGGCAGCTCAAGGTGTCGATGTCATTTTTCAGGCGGCCAACATTCCCTATTCAGAATGGGAAATGAAATTGCTGGTGATGATGTCCAATATTATCGAGACGGCAAAAAAGCATTCAGCAAAAGTTGCGTTTGTGGATAATATTTATGCTTATGGACGCAGCACGGGGACAACCGTGAATGAGAGGACCCCTAAAAATCCACACACGAAGAAAGGGAAGCTTCGTCTTCAGGTAGAAGAGCTGATCAAAACTTCCAAGGTTCCTGCACTAATTGCCCACTTCCCTGACTTTTATGGACCCAATGCGGAAAGTTCGTTACTAAATTATACGCTGGTAAATGTCATCAAAAATAAGAAGGCAAGTTACGTGGGCGACCAAAG
Organism: Peribacillus sp. NPDC097295; assembly: GCF_044761665.1. Lineage (NCBI taxonomy): Bacteria > Bacillati > Bacillota > Bacilli > Caryophanales > Bacillaceae > Peribacillus > Peribacillus sp. NPDC097295. The sequence continues at coordinate 90,978 of NZ_JBIWCW010000005.1, read as the reverse complement.
CATTGCCAGGGAATTCATTTACACCCCGGACGGAGCAAAGGCCATCGTTGAATTGTCCCTTAACGAAGAAGCCTACGGACAGAATTGGAATATACCCGCACAGGAAGTGATTTCAGGAGAAGAGATCATCAAGACGATTCGAGACATAACGGATTATCAAAAAGGAGTATCCACCGTTTCAAAAAAGATGATTCAATTTCTTGGGATATTCAACCCCCAGATGCGTGAAGCGGTCGAGATGTATTATTTGAATGAAGAACCGGTCGTATTGAACGGCGAAAAATATGAAAAGCTGATTGGACCGATTCCTCATACGTGCTATCGGGAAGGCCTGATGAAGACGATGGAGTACATGAAGAAGCAGGCATGAAAAAACACGGCGTTAAACGCCGTGTTTTTTCATGATGGCAAACCAGGCTATCATTACTTTTCTGCATAATGAAGCTGTATGAAGCCGATACCCTATATTAGGACGTAACGGAGAAGTTTTTATAGGAAACTTCATTTCTTAACTTTACTTATTTAGGATTTGGTTTCGCGCTAATGAATTTTAATATTTGATTCCTTAAAGGTAGACACGGTTATTCTGTTAGGCTGCTTGTTAGGTCTGTGTCTGATATTATATCGGATTTAGGCCTTTTATTTTTTGCTTAAGTTTGTTAGTAGAGTGTTCGATATATTCATCTAGTTCTTGTTTAACTTGCTTTAAATGGAATATTTTTTTGGAATTTCGTATGACCTCTGCTTCTAGGTTTTCTCTGTAGATGGTCTTGCTGTGTCGATAATAACGGGACAGGCTTTCATGGATTCCAGCTAACTGTTAAAGATAGCTTATAATAAATATTCTCCAATGGGATTTGCTGGTTTTTTGGTATTAAGGTAAGGTTTAAAGTATCAATAAGTGAGGATGATCTTCAAATGAAAATATTACTGGTGGAAGACGATCGCACCATTGCTTCAGGACTTGAATATTCATTGCAACAGGATCTCTTTTCTACGGTTCTTTGTTATGATACGGCAACTGCTAAACAGGTAATAGCTGATCAATTAGATCAATTTACGTTATGTTTATTCGATATATCTCTGCCCGATGGTAATGGATACGAATTATGTAAGATGGTGAAGGAGCGGAGTGATATTCCTGTTATTTTTCTAACAGCGATAGATGATGAGGTGAATGTCGTGATGGGACTTGATATGGGCGGAGATGATTATATAACCAAACCTTTTCGTATCCGTGAGCTTCTCTCGCGGATTAAATCCGTCTTAAGAAGATATCATAAACAGACCCAGACCAAATCAATCATTGAAATCGAAAATATACGGATCAACACGCTAGAAGGGAAAGTTTATAAGAACGGCGATGAGATTTCATTGACTGCCTTAGAGTACCGGTTATTGCTTATTTTTGCGAACCATATTGGGCAAATTCTCTCAAGAAATCAGTTATTAGAACGGATTTGGGATGTGGCAGGTGATTTTGTGAATGATAATACATTGACTGTCTATATTAAAAGATTAAGAGAAAAGTTAGAGGACAACCCTCAAAATCCGACTATTATTAAAACTGTGCGCGGTCTAGGCTATAAGGTAGGTGATTAACATGCTTCGTAATAGAGAGTTTCTGTGGTTATTCGTTACGATGTGTTCGATCAGTCTCGTGGCAATTGTGATCTCGGCAATGATGTCACTCCCTGTCGCAGTGCTCACTTGTATGACATCAGCATTACTTGTTACATGCAGCTTGGTATTTACGAAGAGGAGATACACGGAGATTGAGAATCTCTCTAGCTATTTACGCCAAATCAGTAATGGGAATTACACGTTAGACGTTCGTGATAACCAGGAAGGTGAGCTGAGTATTCTAAAGAACGATATCTATAAAGTGACAATCATGTTGTCTGAACATAGTGCCCTTTTACAACAAGATAAAGTCCAGCTTACAAATGCAATCTCCGATATATCACATCAGCTTAAGACTCCCCTAACCTCCATGACAGTCATGGCAGATTTATTAAGTGAACCCGGACTTCCTCCTGAGAAAAGAACGGAATTCACACGCAATATACGGATACAACTCGAGAGGATAGGATGGCTTGTATCTTCGTTATTAAAATTCTCCAAAATCGATGCAGGAACGGTTCAATTCAAAAAAGATTCTATTTCAGTCAGAACATTGCTTCAAAAATCACTTGAGCCTGTCCTGATTCCAATAGACATTAAGGAACAAAGAGTCTCGGTTAAGGGAGATGACGGCGTATCTTTTCTTGGCGACCTTAATTGGACCGCTGAAGCTGTCATCAACATTCTGAAAAATTGTGTGGAGCACACACCTGTAGGAGGCGTGATCTCTATATCTTTTGCAGAAAATGCACTGTATACCGAAGTAATCATTGCTGACAACGGAAAAGGGATTCCGAGAGAAGAATTAGCCTATGTTTTTCAACGATTCTACAAAGGAAAGAATGCTACTGAAGATAGTGTCGGTATCGGTCTAGCCTTATCTCACAGTATTATTACAAGTCAGAATGGAGATATCCAAATCAAGAGCGAGAAAGGAATGGGTACACAGTTTCATATTAAGTTCCATAAATAAATCATTGCATGAAGTTATGTGACTATATAGTCATGTAACAGTCACTTTAAAGTCATGATTGACAGATATACTGATCTCAAATATCACAAATGGAGGTCTTACAATGGAAATATTAAAAATTGAAAATCTGTCTAAAACGTATGGTAAAGGTGAAAATGCGGTAAAAGCGCTCGAAGATGTATCTTTTACAGTAAACAAAGGTGAATTCATTGCTATTATTGGTCCTTCAGGTTCAGGGAAATCAACGATCCTGCATATGCTTGGTGGTGTGGATCGACCGACAACTGGCAAAGTGTTCGTGGACAACACAGATATTTATAATCTAAATGAGACGCAACTAGCAATCTTTAGACGCAGACAAATTGGCTTAATCTATCAATTTTATAATCTTATTCCGGTCTTAACGGTGGAAGAGAATATTAAGCTTTCCCTACTACTTGATGAACGTAAGGTGGATGAGAAGCAATTTGCTGATATCGTGAAGACCTTAAATCTAGCTAATCGCTTAAAGCATTTACCGAATCAACTGTCGGGTGGACAACAACAACGTGTGTCGATCGGAAGAGCACTGATTAGTAATCCTACGATTATGCTAGCAGACGAACCAACAGGTAATTTGGATAGCAAAAATGGTAGCGAAATCATTGATTTATTAAGAATGTTTAATAAAACCTTCAATCAAACACTGATCATCATTACACATGATGAGCGGATTGCGCTTCAAGCCGATAGAATTATTACCATTGAAGATGGAAGGATTGCCAAAGATGAGGTGATTCGTCCGTGAATATTGTTAACAAATTAACAGTAAGACATTTGAAGGAGAATAAGCGCCGAACACTAGTGACCATTATCGGTGTCATTATCTCTGTAATGATGGTGACAGCTGTTTCTACACTTGTGGTTTCGTTTATGGATTTAATGCAAAGGCAAGCGATAACAACTGATGGAGGATGGCATGTCCTTTATAAAGATGTGAATAAATCTCAACTTAAAGCGATTGAAGCAGAGGAGGACACTCAAACACTTGGCGTATCAAGAGAACGAGGGTACGCCAAGTTAAAAAACGGAGATACTGTGAATAAACCCTATTTATATATTAAGGAATATAATGAACAAGGTTTAAAACAGTTTCCAATTGAACTAAGTTCAGGGCAACTTCCACATGCAGACAACGAAATTGTTATTTCGGAGGACATTGCAACAAATACCAAAATAGCATACAAGATCGGAGACACGTTAACACTCGATGTTGGCGATAGAATGAGTACCGAGGCTAAAGATGCACAGGTACTAAGTCAGATGGACGAACTGAAAACTGATAAAGGTCTGCTTGCTGAAACAATAGAACATACAGAAGCTAAACGTTATAAAGTTGTAGGCTTCATAAAAAGACCGACATGGGAGCCATCATGGGCACCGGGATATACCGTCATCAGTTATGTAGATGAAAGTACATTGGGTGCAAATGATATTGTTAATGCCACAGTTGTATTAAACAAAGTTAAGAGGTCCTTGTTTACGCAAGCACAGGATTTAGCTAAGCAAAATAACATTAAATCTGAGTCCATTGAATTTAATCATAATTTATTGCGTTTCTATGGTGTTACGATTAACGATAAATTAAGTATCACCATTCTGTCATTGTCGATTGTCATTATGGGTATCATTATTGTTGGATCAGTATCGCTTATATATAATGCATTTGCCATTTCTGTCTCCGAACGGTCTCGTTATTTAGGTATGCTCTCAAGCGTGGGCGCTACAGCAAGACAGAAGAGAAATTCGGTATTTTTTGAAGGGATGGTTATTGGCTTAATCAGTATACCAATTGGAATCATTTTTGGACTGGTAGCAATCGCTATTATGTTCTTGTTTATTAATCCGATGATTCATCAGGTCAATTTTGGCTTAACTGAGGAGTTGACGGTAACTATTACACCAGGATCTCTATTGATTGCCTGTGTCGTGTCGATCCTAACGATCTTCTTTTCAACCTATTTACCAGCAAGAAGAGCATCTAGAATATCTGCAATTGATGCGATACGACAAACGAACGAAGTTAAACTAACCAATAAAGCAGTGAAAACATCGAAGTTGGTTAGCAAACTTTTCGGCTTTGAAGCAGAAATTGGTCTGAAGAATTTAAAGAGAAATAAACGTAGATACCAAGCAACGGTCTTTTCAATTGTCATTAGTATCGTTCTTTTCTTGAGCGTATCTTATTTTACAGAGAATATACAGAAAGTATATGGACTCTCAGAGGACGTGAATTATGATATTAAAGTGACTAAAACCTCTAATGATTCTTTAGATGATCAGGTTATCAACTCCATTGCTAAACTTGATGATGTAACGGAATGGAATGTAATGAAAAACTTTCAATTGTATTCTTGGATTGATGAGGATGTAATCGGGAATGGATTACATAACTTGGTGAAAGATGAACCAAGTTTGATAAAAGAAGGGCAGTTCCAATATTCCATTGATTTTCACGTCTTAGATGATAAAGACCTACAAGATTATGCGAAAAGTGTGGGTGCAGATTACAAACAACTCAATGACCCAGCACATCTGTCAGGCATTGTGGTTGATAAGATTTCTTATAAAGATGAAGCAGAACATAAATTTGTAGAATCAAAGGTCATTCATGCAAAAGTTGGTCAGAGCCTTGACCTAGATGAAGTAGATGGGGACACTGGTAAAGAGACACCCGTAAAGAAGATTAAGATAGCTGCCTTAACGGATCAACTTCCTATGGGAGTCGAACAAACTGATGTAGGCGAGTTGAATTTAATTATCTCTGAACAAGTCATGGATCAATTGAAAAGTAGAGAAGATGTTGAATTGTGGATAAATCTAAAGTCAATGGATCCCATGGCCACACAACAGGCAATTGAGGACATGAAAATAAGTGATATTTACATTTATAATGTGTTAAAAAATACGCAGGAATCTGAACAGATGGTTCTCCTGATATCCGTATTTGGATATGGATTCATCTTATTAATTACCTTGATATCGATAGCCAATATATTCAACACCATTTCGACCAGTATCTCACTTCGTAAACGAGAATTCGCGATGCTGAAATCAGTTGGGATGACGCCCAAAGGTTTCAATAAAATGATTCATTACGAAAGTATATTTTATGGAATAAAATCATTACTCTATGGGCTACCAATCAGTATCGGTGTAATGTATTTGATTTACATTGCACTTATCAATAGCTTCAATCTAAAGTTCACACTACCTTGGATTAGTTTTATATATGTAATCGTGGCAGTATTTATCATGGTTAGCACAACGATGTTATATGCGAGTTCAAAAGTGAAAAAGGAAAACATTATAGATGCTTTAAAACGAGAAAGTATATAAGTTTATATTCAGGATTCAAGATGTTAACCATGCTACTAGGTTATTTTGTTATAGTAAGGTACCGTTAGACGACGAAACCAATCTCACTTGAACAAAAATTGGATTATGTCACTTCAGCTTGCCCAACTACTATGGAGGAAAAATTCTTTGAGTGGTCTATTGATTAATTTCTATTCTATTTCTGATCCAAAATAAAAACACGGCGTTAAACACCGTGTCGGTAATTCTTATAATCAACCTTTCCCAGCTTGGAATCCAGGATATTTGGTCATGCCGCCATCTGCATATAGCGTCATGCCGGTCACATAGCTTGATTCTTCGGAAGCCAGCCAAACAGCACATGCAGCGATTTGTTCTGGTTTTCCGATATATCCCATCGGAATGAGGTCGATGACTTCTTGTGTCGCTTTTGGATCATTGAATTTTTCAGCGTTGATCGGTGTATCGATCGCTCCAGGAGAAATGTTATTCACGCGGATTCCTTTTGGTGCATATTCAAGTGCGAGCGTTTCGGTCATCATCTTGACGCCACCTTTACTTGCTGCATAGTGAACGAAATGAGGCCAAGGAATTCTGTCATGGACGGAAGACATATTGATGACATTACCTTTGATATTATGTTCTAACATATAGCTGATTGCGTCGCGACTGGCTAAAAACATGCCCGTCAAGTTTACGTCGATGACTTTTTGCCAATCTTCTAGCGTCAGTTTTTCACTAGGCACTTCGTTTTCAATGCCGGCGTTGTTGATCATGACGTCAATGGTGCCGAATTTCTCCACGGCATATTCCAGCAATTTCTTCACATCTTCTTCTTTTGTAACATCGCCTCTAATGGCTGCGGCTTTTCCACCAGCTGCTTCAATGGTTTGGATGATTTCCTTATAGTCGCTGTCTTCTGAATGATAATTTAAGACGACATTCGCTTTTTCCTTTCCGAAACGTTCGGCCATTGCTTTCCCTAATCCTGTTGCAGCTCCGGTAATTACTACTACTTTGTTTTCTAAATCTTTATACATGTATGTTCTCTCCCTTTTTTATTCTTTTGTAAAGCCAATCATGACGCCGCCTGCGATGACCAAGATACAACCGACGATGACATACATCATTTGTTTTTTTGATTTTTTCTCTCCAAGAAGGAAGATTCCTCCTAAAGTGGAGATGACAATGCCCATTTGTGAGAATGAAAAGGCGATCGCGACACCCACTTTCGGGTTAGCGAGAAGGAGACCGATATTCCCGGTTGCCCACATGATTCCGGTTAAGATATTACGTCCAGCATATTTGTTGAACGGTTTTTGCTTGATGGATAGTAGAAAGGCGGCGATAAACATCCCGATGGCTTGTGGCAGGATGGCCGACCAACCATCTATGTCAAACCATCTGACGACGATGACATAGGTGACATAACCGGCAGTCGAGATAATCAGGTAGATGATTCCTTTTTTCATGCTTCCTTCATTTTTACCTTTACTGTCTCCGTTGCTTGTCAGCAATACGCCGGCAATCAAGAAAATGATGGCAATTACCCCGAGCATGATCGTTGAAGTAGTATTCCACTCTTTAAAGACGACAACCGCAAAAACCGTATTCCCTAAAATCTGTAGGCCGGTTGAAATGGGAACGGTTTTAGATACACCCATTTCCTTGACACTGTTGAATTGAAAGAGTTGTCCGAATGCCCAACCAATCCCTGAAATGATACCGACAATCCAGATGAGGGTGCTCCATTCAGGTGGATTGATGAACGACATGACAATCGCAAATAATAAAGAGCCGATGGTGATGCCAAGCGTTTGATTATAAGGATTGCCTCCCAGTTTTTCGGAAACAAGCACCAAGCTTCCCCATGTCAATGCAGGGATTAGCGCATAAAGAAAACCTTCCACAAAATCCATCTCCTAAGTTAGAAACATTTTTTATTTTAAATATGTATCCAGTTATTTAGTTAGCTCTTAATAAATTCCCCCTCATTTCAAAATGAAAACATTTTTTTGATATATTATTTCAAAAGACTAGTGTATTCTTCCTGAATCAATTGGCTGAAATATAAACCTGTTTATGGTACTTTTAATTAAATTAGAGAGGAGTGGGCAAATGACGACATTACATGAATGGTTTGAAAACGGGATTCCTGCAAAGGAATTTATAGAGACGATGAAAGTGAACAAGGAAGGCTTGCAATCCGTTTACGAGCGGTTTTCCGTTTCCGAGGAAGATCGGGCATTTTTCGAAGAAGTAAAAGGGAAAGAGCTGAGAGCGATTGTCATTACAGAGGACTGGTGTGGCGACGCGATGATGAATATTCCGATTCTGCTGAACATCGCACAAGCAACGAATATTGACACGCGCATGGTTTTACGAGATCAAAACCTTGAACTGATGGATCAATATTTGACGAACGGAACGGCGCGTTCGATTCCTATCTTTATCTTTATCGACGAGGAAGGAAAAGAAAAAGCGGTTTGGGGTCCAAGAGCACCTAAGGTACAGGAGTTCGTCATGGAAATGCGCAAGGAATTGCCTGCCAAGGAAGACAATAGCTTTGAGGCGGCACAAAAAGAACTGTTTAAGAAAATTGGACAATCATTTTCAGAAAATGAAGAGCTTTGGCATGAAGTGTACGTTAGCATCAAGGATACATTGGCCAAGGCATAAAACAAAACCATCCCTGTTTTTCTAGCGGGGATGGTTTTTTATCTTACAAGGTATGTGCTACTTTTTCTTTTTTTTCAGTGCGTGGAGCGACCAACATCCCGAATACAGGAATGACGGCAAGGGCGATGATGAGGGCGGATAAACCGAAAACGATAAAGAGCGAAGTCATTTTCAGCAACAGACCAGAAACTGCCGTCCCGATTAAGAGAAATAGAATGAAGAAGGGCGTGATGAAGCCATTTGTCCTGCCGATGAATCTTTCTTCCACAAGTTTAATCATCATGGTGCTTAAGAGGATTTGCATGAACGCTAGCATGAAGGCTGTGATGAATCTCATCGTAGCCGTTAAAAGAAAGGAAGTGGACATCACTTCGATAACGGTAGAGAGAGCCAACAAGACGAATGTACCAACAAACGTCGCTTTCACATTTAGCTTATTAACGAGAGTGGCTGCGATGATTCCTCCTATCAGCATGCCGGCACCCGCAGTGGAGGTTAACCATTGCAGAGTTTCCCTCGGCAATTGCAGCCTGTCAGTGATCAGGAAAACCTCTAGCGGTTGCACCAAGCCCGATCCGAGTCCTAAGAAGCAGAAAATCATGGCTATCCTTTTTAAATTATGGTTGTGAAGTACGTAGTGAAAGCCTTGTTTAATTTCAATAAGGACCGTCGAGTGAACCTGCTTCTCTTGCTTTGCCGTTTTCGGTAAAAACAGCGTGATGGCAGTGGAAATCCCGAATGTGACAACCAATAAGGAAAGTGAAGCGGAAATGCCGAATTTCGAGTAAACAGCCGTCCCGATTATAGGTCCTAGAATCAAGAATAGGGAACCTAGACTCTGTATGATGCCGATTGCCGAACCGACTTGATCCTCTGCTATGTGTCGTTTGAAGACCTTGGCGGAAGAAGGCTGTGAAAACTGGGAAACGATTGCTGATACGAATGTGGCAAAGAAAACGGCTTCCCACATCCCGTATGAGATGAAAAGAAGGATGACCAGGATGGACGCCATGCTCAGCAGCCCGCCATTTATGATGGTTTTCTTCGGATCCCAACGGTCTGCAAAAGTTCCGCCTATAAACGAAAACAAGAAGATGGGAGCATATTCGATGACGGTAATCAGTGAAATTGCGACGGGATCTTGAGTCGTTTTTTCAATGATGTAAAACAAAACGGCCATATTTCGAATCCATATGCTGATTTGATCGAGCATATCCGAACTTAACATGATCCAGAACACCTTATTCTTCAATAATTTATTCATTCGTACCCAGCTCCTTCTTTAATAATCTGACCGTTCGGTTTACAAATTCGCAAAAAAAATGGTTCTAAACGAGGTAAAGGAAAAAAGCATAGAGAGCGGAGAAACATCCTTTCAGCTTGAATAGCTAAGCATGAAAGGGATGTTTGCTCATCTACTGTTTTGAAATGCCTTTTAAAAAGACATCGACGCTTTTAAGATACAGTCTCCTGATCTCTGGAAATTCCATCTCGTAATAGGTGGCACTTAATCCGGCGTGCATGCCAAAGAGAATGTACATAAGGTCTTTGGGATTATCTTCGATGAAGGCGCCTTCTTTTATCCCCTGATCTATTACGGCTTCATACGTGTCATAATACTGACTTCGATAAATTTCTAAAATCTGTGCAAAAATCTCTGGGTCAGCCGTTTCGCTCCCGCCAAATTCTTCAGCAGCTCTGATTAAAGGACTCTGCAAGTCTTCAAGATAATGGTCAGCCAATGCATATAACTTCTCCACACTCGTGCTGTAGTTCTGTTGCTTGATGTTCCAGGCACGCTTCCATTCGTTGGCGTTATTCTCAACGATGTACAAGAAAAGTTTTTCCTTGCTTTTGAAATGATAATAAATGCTGCCTTTACTGCTTTCGGAGACGTTTGTGATGTCTTCCATCGATGTAGCGGCGTATCCTTTTTGGGCAAACAATTTTTCTGCTTCTTTAGCTATTTTAAGCTTAGTGGGAGAGGGGGTAGTTTGTTGTTTCATGTTTAATAAGCCTCCAAAATATAAACTGAACGTTCGGTCTACAATTAGAATAACCTAATTACCTATAATTGTAAATGTTGTTTTTTATTCTACTAAATAAAAAATGCCAGCGTCCACCTGTACAAATCCGGTGCTCACTGACACAATTTTTTTCGAAATCAAATCATAAACATCGCCACAATCGTCGTCACGAACAAACCGATGCATACCGGAAGCAAGTTTCGGCGGGCCAGTTCGAAGGGACTGACGTTACAGATGGCTGCCGCTGGGATGAGTGCCCATGGAATCAAGGTTCCGCCGCCCACCCAGATGGCCGTGATTTGCCCGAGTGCAGTCAAGGTGGCCGTGCCACTTCCAATCGCGGTTCCGAATAGGTTCGCGACCGATCCGGCCAGGGAAATGCCTGAAAACCCGGAACCATCCAGGCCAGTGATTGCACCGATGCCTGTCAACGTGACCGCGGCTATCTCTTTCGTCAATGGCACGGAGGCGGCGAGTGCGGCGCCAAGGTCATTGACGATGCCAAGCGATGCTTTTGGTAAGTAATCCCCGATGATTTTAATGAAACCTGAATCGCCCAGATAAAAGAAAGCGGCAATCGGTATGACCGGTCCGAAAACCTTGAAACCAAACTGAAAACCTTGAATCAAGTAGCTTGTTGATTTTTCAAGACCCTCATGGCCATGTGCAACGAGAGACAAAATCAGCAAGATAAAAACCGCAGTCCCGCCAACCAATGCTGTCGCCTCGCCGCCTTGTAATTTCAGAAGCCAAAGAGTGACGACATCCAGTAAAAAGGTCAATGGGATGAATAAGGCAAAAAACTTCTTTTGTCCCATCGTCAGTAAATCTTCATTCATCTCATCCTTGTCTTGGTCGCTTTCCTCTTTTTCTGTAGGCAGGATCCGTCCAAGCCGCATATCCCGCTTTAAAAAGATGAACGCTGAAACAGTGGTCACGACGCCCATGGTAATGACGAGCGGGATGCTGGCTGAAATGACGTCGCCGACCGGAATTGAAGCCGCATCAGCCGTCAGTTTTGGTGCTGCCTGAATGACGAAATCGCCCGAAAGCGCAATGCCGTGACCGAATAAATTCATCGCCATCGCCACGCCAAGTGCCGGCAATCCTGCCCGTAATGCGACCGGAAGCAGCACGGCCCCAAGCAAAGCGACCGCAGGAGATGGCCAGAAAAACCAGGAGATGCCCATCATTACGATTCCAATCACCCAAAAAGCGAGTGTGGGGTTTTTAATGAATCTAGCAAAAGGGGCAATCATGACATCATTGATACCGGATCTCGTCAAGACAGTACTCATGGCAACAATGATGGAGATAATTAAAATGGTCGACATTAATTCTGTAATGGCATACGTGAAACTATTGAACACACCGCTGATGGAGGAAGCTAAACTGCCTGTAGAGACGAGTGCCAAAATGAAGATGCCAACGATGCAAATGAGGGTGGTATCCCGACGCTTTACCATAAATCCGATAATCAACACGATGAATAATACATAAATCCAATGGAGAGCCGTCAATCCCATGCCATAATCCATCTCCCTCATAATCTTCCTCATACAGATTATGAAGGGGAGCCCAATTTGTGAGTTGTTTTAAAAAAGTCATAAATCGGACTTGTTGGTTAGCTGTCCAAGCAATTGTTGAAAAAAAGACAAGAATGGAGAACATTCAAATGAAAGAAAATTAGAAACACATGATAAAATAAATAGAGGGTGTTAATAATTGGATCTAAGAATGAATATAAAGAGTAAGTGCATAGAAAAAAGGCAGAAAGCTTCATTCAAAGCGTTCCCACCTTCTTTAAGGTTAAAAATTATAATACTGACGCAGTAAATAGGCTAGGTACTTGCAATGTGGATGAGCGTGAAGGTTCTCCAGTAATCCTTTTATGATGGCCAGTCCGTAAGTTTGTTCAATCAATTGCTCCTTGAGGAGGAGTAAGGATTCTTTTTCTATGGACTCATCGATTTCCTCAATTTTATTATTCATAAGATCGAGTAGCTGTTCCTTTGTCATTTCTTCGCACGTGAAAGGACTGATTATTTCCGTCAATTCTTGAGAAATGAATGCAATGGTCGTATGTCTTGCCAGTATATTTGTTTTTTCTACAAGGGATTGTGAGAGACGGACTAAATCCAAAGGTATATTATAGAATAAAAATAAAACAGAATATTGTTGCAAAAACCCTTTTATACAATAGGTTAAATCATATTTCGTTTGAATGATATCGTTCCCATACAGCCGTTCAACCAACGAAAGAATATTCTTTTCATTAATTCTTTCATAGTATTGGATTTTTTTTATAAGCTCTTCATTTAATGATTGTGCTTGTTCTTTAAAAATTATTTTAGCGAAGTCTGAATGGTTCAAATAAGATTTAAACGAGGTGTAGTAGAATTCGTATAAAAGGTCTTCGTCTGCTGTATTTTTGACTACATGGTCAATATCCGAGATGAGTTGCATCATAAAATAATCGACCAATGCTATAATCAACTCATCTTTCGATTTGAACGATAAATAAAAGGCACCCTTTGAAATGCCGCAATGATCGGTGATCTGTTGGACGGATGTTGCGTTAAACCCTTGTTTAGCAAAGAGTTCAATGGCCGTTTCCATTATTAATTCCTTTTTAATCATTTCATTCGCTCCTAGGTCATATTGTTGACAAATGACTAATTAGTCATTAGTATAAGTAAATATGTTTGATAAGTCAATTAAGGGTAGGTGTAAAGGTGAGAGGTTTAGTCAATTTTGTTCTAAGGAATAAGCTAGCAGTGTGGTTACTAACAATTATTATTACGGTATCTGGTATTTATTCTGGTACACAAATGAAAACGGAGACAATCCCAGATATTACAATTCCCTATTTAACGGTGATGGGTGTATATCCTGGAGCGACTCCAGAGAAAGTGATGGATGAGGTCTCGATACCATTAGAGGAAGCGGTTGAGGGGCTTGAGGACGTGAAAGCCGTTTATTCCAATTCATATTCCAACATGGCCAATCTTCAAGTGGAATACGAATATGGGATTGATATGGATGAGGCGAAGCGTGCTCTAGAATCGGCAGTTGACGGAGTAAAGTTACCGGATAACGCAGAAGAGCCGACAATTACAGCCATCAGCTTAAACATGATGCCTGTTGTGGCATTGAGTGTAAGCAGTACAAAAGAAGATATCGTTGAATTAACGTCAACCGTTGAAGATAGTTTACTTCCGAAAATCGAGAAAATCGATGGAGTTGCTTCGGCCACTACCACTGGCCAGCATATAGAAGAAGTGGAATTAACGTATGACGAAGCGAAAATGGCTAAACTGGACCTTACGGAAGATAAGGTAAAGGAAATGATTCAGGCAAGTGATTTAGCTGTTTCATTAGGCCTTTACGAATTTGAAGAAGGAGAACAGGCCGTTTCAGTAGACGGTAAGTTCATGACAGTTAAAGAATTGAAGGGAATGCTTATTCCTGTAACACCATCAGCTAGCAATCCAGCACCATTTGTGAAACTTAGCGATATTGCTAAAGTGGAGCTAGTAGGGAAAGAAGAATCGGTATCACGTACGAACGGTGAAAATGCAATTGCCATTCAAATTGTCAAAGGGCAGGAAGCAAACACAGTTGACGTGGTTAACGATGTGAAAGAACTAATTAAAGAGGAAGAGAAAAAAATCGATGGTCTTGTTGTCGATGTCAGTCTTGACCAAGGGGAACCCATTGAGGAATCCGTTTCGACGATGATAGAAAAAGCGCTATTCGGTGGTTTAATTGCGATATTAATCATCCTTTTATTCCTAAGGGACATTAAATCGACGATCATTTCAATCATTTCAATTCCTGTTTCGATCTTTATGGCCTTCCTAATCTTAAATGGCTTGGGAATCACATTAAATATCATGACACTGGGTGCGATTACGGTTGCCATCGGACGTGTAATTGATGACTCGATCGTCGTTGTTGAAAATATTTACCGACGCATGCATTTAAAAGATGAAAAGTTAACGGGTCGTGCATTGGTGCGCGAAGCGACAATCGAAATGTTCAAACCAATCCTGTCATCAACTTTAGTAACGGTTGCGGTATTCGCTCCGCTTATCTTCGTTGGCGGTATGGTAGGCGAACTGTTCACGCCGTTCGCATTAACCATGACATTTGCCCTTTTGGCTTCGTTAGTCGTCGCCATCACAATTGTTCCGGCATTATCTCACTTCCTGTTTAAGAAAAAGTTATATGGTGAGAAGACCGAAAGCAATCATAAAGAGGTTGGCAAATTAGCTAATGGATATAAACGTGTTCTTAGATGGACATTGAATCATAAAGTGATCACTTCAATCATATCTGTGGTTCTATTAGCCGGCAGTTTGGCCTTAACGCCATTAATCGGTTTTAGTTTCTTAGGTAGCGAAGAAGAAAAAGTGATGTACTTAACCTACACACCAGAACCAGGGGAGCTTAAGGACGAAACATTAGCGAACCTTGAAGTGGTGGAAGAAAAGTTACTAAAACGTGACGAGGTTGATATTGTTCAGTTATCCGTAACAGAGGATGGCGATTCCATGGCTGCCATGATGGGCGGCGGCGGAAGCGGTGCCCTCATGTACCTGATCTTTGACCCGGACATGGAAAACTTCCCGGAAGTACGGGAAGAGATTGAAGAATATGTCTTCAATATTGGTCAATCAGGCGAATGGAAGAGCCAGAACTTCTCGTCTATGTCTGTGGCGAGTGATGAAGTCAGCTACACGTTCTACAGTGAAGATTTAGGTAAATTAAATGACGCTGTTAAAATAGTAGAAGGCGTTATGAAGAAAAAAGACGGCTTAAAGGACGTTTCTTCTAGTACAGAGGATGCCTATGTTGAATATACATTCAAAGTAGAACAAGATGAATTATTGAAGTATGGATTAACAACAGCTCAAATCGTCGGGATGTTAAGCCCTTCTACTAAACAAGAAGTATTAACAACCATCGAAAAAGACGGTGAGGCAGTAGAAGTCATCGTTCAGCAAGATCAAGACGAACAGCCAAAATCAATTGATGATATGTTGGCCCAAAAAGTACCGACAGCAACAGGCACGACGATGAAACTATCTGATTTGGTCACGGTTAAAAAAGGAACCACATTGAATACATTGGCCCGTAGTAAAGGTGAATACTACGCTACTGTTTCAGGAACAATCACAGATAAAGATATTTCAAAGACTACTTCTAATGTAGATAAAGCCATTGATAAATTAGACTTACCAAAAGGCGTGACAGTCGATGTAGCTGGTGTAGCCGCGGATATGTCAGAAACATTTACCCAACTTGGTTTAGCCATGATCGCGGCAATCGCAATCGTGTACTTCATCCTTGTTGTCACATTCCGTGAGGGTGTCGCACCATTTGCTATCCTGTTCTCCTTACCGTTTACGGTCATTGGTTCATTTGTTGGCTTATTAATCGCTGGTGAAACGATCTCGGTATCAGTCATGATGGGACTTCTCATGTTAATTGGTATCGTTGTAACCAATGCCATCGTACTGGTAGACCGGATTATTCATATGGAACGTGATGGTATGAATATGCGCGAAGCCATTCTAGAAGCTGGCGCAACTCGACTCCGTCCAATCCTGATGACGGCCATTGCAACCATTGGAGCATTAATGCCATTAGCATTCGGCTCAGGCGGCGGAGGTTTAATATCAAAAGGCCTTGGTATTACTGTAATTGGTGGGTTAGCAAGTTCAACATTATTAACATTGCTCATCGTTCCAATCGTTTACGAAGTATTATCAAAACTATTCAAGAAAAAACGTAATGAAATAGACGAAAACTAATAGTAGCCCTGCAGGATGATGATCATCTTGCGGGGCTTTTTTTGTGGATATTTCCCTTGGTAATAAATAGATTGTCTCCTTAAAAGGTAAGAGTTGAGAAAATGCATTTTTAAATTTTATTATGCTTTTCAGTTAAATACACCTAGGTATTTAGGATTAATTGTTTTGTGAACCCTTCTTATTTCTTGAGAGAAACTACATATTCTTCTACAATGCAAAAAAAGCACCAAAATTTTACATTTAAAAAGAATTTATCAAGGGGTAGTAAAAACAAAAAAAGATATGAGTATTGGAAGGGACCTTTAAGGATGACAAAGATATATGAATCTCAAACACTGGTCAATGCCATGGAAATTCGAGTGGGTCAATATAAGGACCTGAAAGAACAACTCACGGATTTAAAGAAAGAATTTAATGGCATCGTGAACCTGGATGAGGAGTTCCAGGGCCAAGGTGCGGCTGCCATTAAAGGTTTTTACAGAGCTCAGGTGGATGTAGTAGAGGCCTGGTTGGGATTGATTGACCGTCATATTGCTTTTTTTAACAGCATTCCAGGAGATATTATCGATGCCGACCTCAATGAAAGTATTGTTACAGTCCCTTTTCTAGAAGAAGAGTTGGTAACGGCTAATCATAATGCTAAAGAAATGGTCCGCGCTCAGAAAACGGATTTAAAAGCAATCTTAGATTGCATATTCGACTTTTTTTCCAAAAGATTGGGACAGAGTAAAGGTGAATAAAGCTATAAGTGAGGCTTTTGAAAATAAAACAAGAGAAGGAAATAGATACGTTGGCAGAACTTCTTCAGGAATTGATATAGGGTTGTTTTTAAAAAGTGATGGCTCAATAGCCACTGCATTTCCTTTATATAAAAATTAAATATTGGGAGTTAATCTACTGTGAAATATACGTATGAATTTAAAAGGAACCCGTTGGGGTATCTAAGAATAATCCTATCACAAGAAATTAATCTTTTCTCAGACTTTATTGAAGATATCACTTTTGAATCAGAAGTTGATGAGTATATTGATGTTGTTCAGAGAGTAATAGAAGGTGAATACGATGAGTTTGAAATAGAGGGGAATGCAACTAGTGTCTTAATAAGAAAAGATACGACAGTTCTTCATCACTTTTATATTTTTGAAAAGCCAAATGAAAATCAAATGGAGACGGAACAATTTAAAGAACTCTTGTTAATATGGAGAGAGAAAATTCCAGAAAGATATAGAGAAACCGATAATTAATTTTTACGTGAATTTTTTAAGTACTGAAACAGGTTAGGAATATTCATATAATATAGAAGGTACCCTATATTAATTGGTATCCTTTTATATTATATTGTTGATTTTCAGTGAAAATTTGATTTTAATCTATTAGATGGGAATCAGGAAAAGTATATTATTAATAAATATGTAGCTCTAGGTATCCTTCTTTTATTAAGGCGAGCTTGGAAGTTAACAATTATACTCAGCCATACATTAAGGCATTTAATTTTTACTATTTAAGACACGTTATATATATGAAGTAAAAGGGATATAATTTTGATGGTTATTTAACTCTATTAATTTTAGCTTATTTCTTTTTTATTCAAGACCAAGTACAGGAAGGTTTCTTAAAAAGCGTGTTAGATATGGCACTTGTTATATTAATGGGGCTTATGATCATAGATAAGTCTTTAGATTTATATTCTCGTTATCTATCATCGAAGAAGATTGTGGAAGGCTAAGTGACCATTGTTCCGAACGAAGTACCATCCTAGTGATGGTGCTTTTTTATGTAATCAAAGAGAGAGCAACGTAATGAAAAATAGGAAAGCTAGCCACACTTATAAAATAGGTATAAACCCATATTCTACCTAATGGTGAGCGCTTTCAAAATAAAAAGAATTAGTTCCTTTATTTTCAACAATACATCGAGTATCCTTAATGGATATATCACTAGGATAAAAGAGGGATAATTCGTGAAACACCTATACAGTGAAATCATACAATTCAGGGGTAAGCATTATGATTTTGGATACATGCAGGGCGAGATAATTAAGGACTCCCTTACTGTTAAAAATCGTGAAGATCAGTGGAAAGTAAGGCAGCCACGGTTTACGGTTGAAGAGGGAGAGGTCAAACAAGCGATCACCTCATTCGCGCCCGGTGTATGGGAAGAAATACTCGGGTTTCAAGAAGCATTAAAATGGCCGATGGAACGTGTCCTTCAGGAGTTCGGGGGTTATAGATTGGATTATGTTCGATCAGGCTGTTCAATCATGACCGGAGATTCTTATTTGGTTCGTAATTATGATTACCATCCGAAGACCTATGAAGGTCGCTATGTCCTATTTCAGCCAACCGATCAAGGCTATGCCAGTATTGGACCGAGCCAACGGGGTACTGGACGGATGGACGGGATGAATGAAAAAGGGCTAACGATCGGGTACAACTTCATGAACCGGAAAAATCCGGGAGATGGGTTCATTTGTTGCATGATTGGCAGACTGATTTTGGAGTCTTGCGCGAATGTCGAGGAAGCTGTAGCGATGTTGAAGGAAATTCCACATCGTCATTCATTTACGTACGTCGTCTATGATGGAAGCGGGAAGACCTATATCATCGAAACGTCCCCAAGAAGTGTGGAAGTACGGACTGCGACAGCCTGTACCAACCACTTTGAGATCCTGAAGCATGAAAATCGTCACCATCTTGTCGATTCTAAACGTCGACTGGACACTATCCACCAACAACAAGAGAGCATTTCAGATGCATACGAAGCATTTCGGTTGTTTAACGACACCAATCAGGGCGTTTTTTCTGAATTGTATAGCAGCTGGGCAGGGACGATTCATACGTCCGCCTATTTGCCGGGTGAAATGAAAGCCTGGATTGCGCTTGGCGGCAATCAAGAGCCTACGATTTTGGATTTTGCAAAATGGCTAGCGGGAGAAGATATTGAGAAGGAAAGAATTATGGGAGTCATTGATACAACCATCCCATTTGTACATATGGATGAAGGGGCAAATTGGTTCCGTGAGTAAGGAAGAGATGATGGAGGCTCAATCGAAGGATTGGGCTTCATTTTTTTTAGCGAATGTAATTTCGTGTGAATTTTTACATTACAGGGGATAATAGGGAAAGGGCAGTAGCTATTATTCTTAGAATACCCAAACGAGCATAGAAATGGGTTAGTGCTGATTTGGAAAAGGTTGTATGATAAACTGTTTTTAACTTGTTTGTTTACAAATAGTAAATGAAAAAAGATCTGCGAAATAGGGAATAGAAGGTGAAAGCATGGAAACAAAAAAGGTATTACCTGTTCTTTTTTTAGTGATGTTTTTGGTCATGGTCGGTTTTGGGATCATTATTCCCGTCATGCCTTTCCTGGCTGAAAAGGTTGGGGGCAGTCCGACAGAGCTTGGCCTGTTAATGGCTGTCTATTCGTTCATGCAATTGATTTTTGCGCCAATGTGGGGTCGCGTATCTGACCGGATTGGCCGTAAGCCGGTTATGATGATCGGGATCGCTGGCTTGGCTGTTTCGTTTTTCATCATGGCTTCGGCGGATTCTTTACTCGTCCTATTCATTGCCAGGATCGTCGGGGGTGCTTTATCTTCAGCCAATATGCCGACTGCCATGGCATATGTAGCCGATATTACGACGCCCGAGGAACGGGGAAAAGGGATGGGAATCATTGGGGCCGCTACAGGTCTTGGATTCATCTTCGGTCCTGCCATCGGGGGCATATTCTCAGAAACGAGTTTGAATATGCCATTTTACATTGCCGGGATTTCTTCCATCATTACGCTGCTTTTAGTCATGGCATTACTGAAAGAATCACTCACTGAAGAAAACAGATCGCATCGTACGGAAAAAAAAGCGTCTATGTGGAAATCCTTTAAAGGACCCATGAGCGTCATGTTCATCCTCCAATTGATCATTACACTTTCCATGGCAGGATTAGAGACGACGTTTGCGTATTTTGCAGCCCAAAAGGCCAATATCAGTCTTGTTCAATTAGGTTATATCTTTATGATCATGGGATTCGGTAGTGCGATTGTTCAAGGTGGATTGATCGGACCGATGACCAAGAAATTTGGGGAAGGGAACGTCATTCGCATCGGGATTGTCGTATCGGCGATTGGATTTGTGCTCATCCTGTTCTCGAAGGATTTCTGGACATCGGCGGTTTTCCTGACGATTTTCGGATTGGGTAACGGTGTCATCCGTCCCGCCATTTCAGCCCTGGTGACAAAAAATTCAACATCTGGGCATGGTGGTGTTACGGGGGTGCTTTCTTCCTTCGATTCTTTCGGCAGGATTGCGGGTCCTCCTATAGGTGGCTGGTTGTTCTCCATCTCCATTGGTTTACCCTTCATTGCCGGAGCGATTTTATCGATATTTGCATTGGGCCTTTATCAGGTTTTCCATGCTCGGAAACAACCGGTTGAAGCAACTATGTAAAGTCATCCAAAAGTTCAGGCCTTTCTGAGGTCTGAGCTTTTTCATTTTCGAAATTAGAGGATAAATCCGCTGTATACCATACCAATATTGATGACCAGATGAAACACGATACTTGGATAAATGCTGTTTGTTTTAAGCGTGATTACTGCATAAATGACTCCTGCAACTGAAATCAATAAACTGAAAGAGATAGAAAAACCGATGGCTAGATGGAGAAGTCCGAAACCGACACTCGTAACGATCATGGCATAGCCTGTGGACGTGAATTCCTTAAGAGCCGATAGCATAATTCCTCTCCAAATCACTTCCTCAACAACTGCATTAATCAGTGAAAAAAATAAACAGAACAATAATAGCGATTGAATATCCTCTAAATCTTTTTGAACAATAAAAAACAAATAGACCAA
This sequence comes from Peribacillus sp. NPDC097295, assembly GCF_044761665.1. Taxonomy (NCBI): domain Bacteria; kingdom Bacillati; phylum Bacillota; class Bacilli; order Caryophanales; family Bacillaceae; genus Peribacillus; species Peribacillus sp. NPDC097295. Next base: position 69,645 of record NZ_JBIWCW010000005.1, on the reverse strand, counting down.
TCCATTGACGATGATACCAATCAGCCAAAACCAAAATATATTAAGTGTATGAAACGGGAAGACGATGGGGTTATTCCAATCAGGTTTTTCATTAAACCAAGAAACTTTCTTTTTAAAGATTCGGTGGTTGAAGACTAGCGCTATAATGATGAAAATAAGAAAAAGACGATTAAGAATGATCTGCATTTCCTTTGAAATATCAATCATTTCAATGAGATGGTTAGAAACCATGAACATCAGAAAACCAACTAGAAACGATAACAGCAGCGATGTAAGAAATCGTTTTTCTTTATTGATCAATAACAAAACCGCTAACCCGATAAATACTAAAGATGTGAAAACTACTTGTTGATAGGAAATTGAAGCAATTCCTGTAAAAAATAGAAGGGCAAGAACAAGTAACATTACAAATCCTCCTTTCCGACTTGCGTACTAATTCTATTGTTATATATTCCTGCTTATATGAAATATTTCTAGTTTCATCTTATAGTAAATGTAAAATAGTGTAAATATTTAGCGGTTTTATGATATAACAAATCTACTAATTAATGTAAATGAGTGGTACGATATTTGTAAAATATAGATGAACACACGGATAGCTGGAAATGAAATATTAGATACATATAGCACGATTATTCGAACACTGTTCTTTTCTTAGAAAGCCTGATGAATTGGTGTTTGCTATCCTACTAGATAAAAAAAACGTGAATGAAGGGGAATGACTATGAATATCAATCCATCCATAAAAGTCGGAAAATTCGAAACGGGTATTTTCTCGGAGCTGGCGAGCCGGAAACAAAAAGCGATGAAGGAGGGCAGGGATGTCATTGATTTGAGTGTCGGAAGCCCGGATTTGCCTCCGCCTGACTTTGTAAGAGATACACTGGTGACATATGCAAAAGATCCCGCTGCCTACGGGTATACATTGAAGGGAATACCGGAATTCCATGATGCCGTTTGTTCATTTTACCGGCAACGTTATGGGGTGGAATTAGAACCGGAAAGGGAAGTTCTTCAGCTGATGGGATCACAGGATGGTCTTGCACACTTAGCGACTGCGATGATTGATCCAGGTGACTATGTGCTGGTGCCAGATCCAGGTTACCCAATATATGAAGCAAGTGTAAAACTTGCGGGCGGTGTGATGTATCCGATGCCACTTACAGAAGAAAACCATTTCCTTCCTCAGCTGAGTGAAATTCCGGTAGATATCTTGGCCAAGACGAAAATGATGATTCTCAGTTATCCAGGAAATCCAGTTACCGCCCTTGCAGATGCATCCTTTTTTACCGAGGTTGTCTCCTTTGCAAAAAGAAACGAAATTCTGGTGGTCCATGATTTTGCCTATTCAGAACTGATTTTCGATGATCATCCCCAAATTAGTTTCCTATCGATTCCGGGTGCGAAGGAGATCGGGATCGAATTCAATTCGCTTTCAAAAACGTTCAATATGGCCGGCTGCCGAATCGGATATGCGGTAGGAAATCCGGATGCCTTGGACATTCTCGGGACATTGAAGTCCCATATCGACTATGGGGTCTTTTATCCGATTCAAAAAGCAGCTGAAATGGCGCTAACATCCAACCTCTCGCTGCTGTCTGACCAGGTTAAAGTGTATGAGTCCCGTCGCGACGCATTGATTTCAGGACTGGAAAAAGGCGGATGGCACGTGCCAAAAACCGCAGCAACGATGTTCATTTGGGCCCGGATTCCGGCTGGGTGGAAGTCACGTGACTTTGCCTACGAGCTAATTGAAAAAGCCGGGGTTACCGTCGTCCCAGGAGATGCGTTTGGAAAGCAGGGTGAAGGATATGTTCGAATGGCCCTGGTTCAGCCGGAAGATAGATTGATTGAAGCGGCCGAACGGATAGGGGCGTTTTTAGTGTCAAAATGATGGAACTGACGTTACTTATGGAGATGAAGATTCTAGTGTTCAAATAATATCGGAATTTAAAGGAGAAAATCCTCCCCCATTTCTTTCTAAAAGTCCTCCCGTAGCACCAAAAGTGGGAGTTGATCTGCATATAAATGACCTAAGAAAATGTCAGAAGACTATTTATGGCTTAAATCATTAATTTGGCCAGAACACCAAGAAAGATTGGAGTTATTTGAGAGTGCTTTTAGGTGCTTCAAAGAAAACCCAGTCGAACTCATAGAAGGAGATAGGGTAACTTTACTTACAGGACTTGTCGAAACACTTCCTGAAGATTCGGTTATTTATATTTTCCATATGCATGTTGCCAATCAAAAGTCAGAGGATATAAGGTATAAAATTTTAGAGAAAATCAAAAGTATTGGAAGTCAAAGAGATATCTTTCAGATATATAATAATATATGGGATAGAAAGCTGCACCTTGATTATTTTATTGATGGTTGGGAATTTAATGAAACTGTTGGAGACACTGATGGCCATGGAAGATGGTTTGAGTGGGATATTCAATAAAATCAATTTGTTAAGCACAATAAATTAGAAAAGTCTCACGGGTTCCTCAGGCAGCTAAACAAGGCTCCAGAGTTTGCTGACGTGGAACATTTCGGCAATCATACCTTGCGGAAAACGTTTGGATACTGGTTTTATAAGGCACAAAGGATATGGCGATGTTGCAACGAATCTTGCATTATTCTCATCCTTCCGTTACCGTGCGTTATATCGGCATTACCGAAGAAGAAACGAATAACGTCTTAAAATCCTTTAGTGTATTTCACTATGACTCTGATTTGGCTATCAATTTCGTTGAAATAAGGACGGTATATAAGTAAAAAGGGAGAGAGTTATGGATAAGTTATTACAAAAAATCATAAATTGGGTCAGTTTGACTGATGAGCAGATTGTAATTGGCATTTCAGGACATGGTGCTGCTGGAAAAACAACGTTTGCCAATAGGCTCGTAAACCTACTAAATCAAAATGAAGTGAATTATATCAATACAGATCCATATATTGTTAGTTCTAACATACGAAAGCATGCAATTATTGACTATACATATCAAAACGAAAATCATCGTTATAAAGTGACGGCTTGCCATCCATCAGCGCATCATTTGCCTTCTTTAGAAAGAGATGTCCAGATGGTTAGAGATGGTTTAGATTTATATACGATAGATACGCATTATATGAAAAGTGAGTTGATTTCTTCTAAAAACAAAGTAACGATTATAGAAGGAATGAGTGTCGCATTTATTAATCCTGATTTATTTAATTTGAAAATTTACTTCTATACAGATGGTGAAACGGAATTAATGAGAAGATCGAGCCGTGACATCATTGAAAGGGGAACCGATATAAATTATTTAAGCCAATCCCATGAAGAACGTCGGATTCAGTACGAAGTCTTTATGCATCCGTACAGCCAGCGTTTTGATATTATTTTCAAAACTTCTGATGAAGCAATATGTCTAGAAAAAAATACATTTGAATTTTAATTCAGTTAACATACACCTCTTTTATCGTAATTTTCTGTTGAGACCCTCATAAAAGAGCGGCCATAAGGTACACTTTAAAGTAAGGGTATTTATGCATCATAGAGAAAAATATCTAGGAAACTTTAGTTTAATATAATACGAAACATGATAAGGATGTTGCTATATGAAAATTTCAATTAAAGATTACATGAGTATAATGATTCACCAAACCGATTTAACATTAACACGCTATATCAAAGCTAAGTTAGCACCCTTAAATATTGCGCCTGAACAGAACTTAATTTTGTTACTTCTTTGGGGAAAAGATGGACGGAGTCAAAATGAAATTGCAAAGAGTCTGCTTAAAGATAAAACAAATATCACCCGTATGTTAGATAATCTTGAAAAAAAAGAATTGATTACCAGACATGTTAATGAAAGTGATAGTCGATCGTATAACGTGTACCTCACTGAAAAAGGCATAAAATTAGGTGAACAAGTGTATCCCATTACGGAAGAATTCAATCGTATTGTGTGTTCTGGAATTACTAGTGAAGAATTACAAATAGCGAATAAGGTTCTTTTGAAAATCCAAAAAAATATAGAGTCGAATGCCAAGTAAAATGGGTTGCAAAGATAAACGAACTCCTTTATGATATAAATCATCAACATTTAGTTGCTATAGCAACTAAATGTTGAATTTCTGGAGGTGTTTATATTGGAAGGACTCGGTCTCTTAATTATACGAGTAATTGTTGGTCTATATTTTGCTGCACATGGAACACAGAAAGCATTTGGATGGTTTGGTGGTGGCGGACCTGCAGGAACAGGCGCATTTTTCGAACAAATTGGTATAAAACCAGGCAAACCAATGGCTATATTAGCTGGTGTAGGTGAATTGCTTGGAGGAATCCTTTTCTTATTGGGACTCCTTACCCCTTTAGCTGCCCTACTTATCATTATTCCGATGATTATAGCTATTAAAACCGTTCATGGAAAAAATGGTTTATTTTCTGATAAAGGCGGAATTGAATATAATTTGGTATTAATTGCTGTTGCATTAGGAATAGCTTTGTCAGGTGCAGGATCTATATCACTAGATGCTCTCTATGATATCAATTTTTGGTAAAGCATCGTATTCAAACAGAGTAGAGAACATATTCTTAAACTCCTATGAAAATTAGAAAGTTGTACCCAGACACCTCGTTAACATACTTCAACTTATCGGTTTATGAATTCTTAAATTTTGAAGCGATTTATATCGTTGCGATATGATTCTAATAGCGTATGCAAAATGTATGTTACCAGTAAAACGGCTTTAAACCGTTTTAATTTCAAACGTATGTGTTATAACCTAATCGAAGAAAAGACCGTTCATACACGTGAACGGTCTTTTCTTGTCTTTATTTCTTTGCCCATTTCTTTGGGACTAAATAAGCTAAAGTTGCAGCCATTGTCGCAATCAATAAAGTGGGGATTTGGGAACGGTCACCAAAGGTCACTTCCTGGGATAAAGTTTGGTTCAATTCCCGTGCATTGATCGATTCAGGTGTATATGTAGCCGTCAGTAATAAACCAGCTGAAATATTTAGAAAGACGAATAAAAATAAGAAACTCAAAATGAATAGCAGATACTTTTTCATGGTTCACCTCCTCTTTTATATACGACCTTTATTCTAAAAAAGTTCCAAAAAATGCTTTTATTCAGTGTATCAATCTTTTAATAAAAAAAGTAAATATATGGTTGATTATTGGGTGTTTTTAACATATAGTGTGTATATAGATATAAACACCATAACAATTAGAGAGGAGATTTGATAATGAATACTTGGAAAGAAGCTCTTTGGATAGCGAAACTCGAATGGAGGAAATCTTGGTTTGGCACACTTTGTTTATTCTTTGCCATGATTGTGATGTTTGTTTCATTTTCATGGGTTTTGGAAGCGGAGACTCAGCCACCATCGCTTTTAAACGATATTGTTTTTTTATTGATATTTGGTTGTGTAGCCTTTCTTGTACGGTCAAAAGATTTACAGCTTCAAAAGGTAGAGGGAGATGTCTGGGGTTCCCCATTTTTTATGATGTTAAATATGTTGCCTATCGAAAAGGACGTATTGATTAAAAGCCGGTTTGTTCAAATGTTGTTTCCTAGCCTGCCTTTTCAAATCTTGTTCTTTTTTCTCTATTCTCCAAGTCTCCTTAAATCCATGGATGTTTTGGAGTATGTTGCTTTTTCAATCATCTGGCTTGCTTTTGGAGTTACCGCTTCTTTTACCTTTGCGTTAAGTGATGTAGGAGACCGATTTCCTCCAATCAAGTTATTTATTTGTAGTGTAGCGTTTTATGCTGGAGTAACATTCGTGCTCGTATGGTTGAACACGAAGACGGATGCGGGAATAGTAGGCTGGACGACGATAGCCGCGAAGAATTTCCCAATCTGGTCGATACTTATTTCGGTAGGAGTGACGGTTGGGAGCTATTATTTCTCGAAGTATTATATGAAAAAGAAAATGATTCAAATAGATTATTTAAAATGATGATAGTCAGGGAGGAGAAATAGAGTGGAGCTGCCAGTTCGTTTATCAAAAGAATCACGAGTGCCAATTTATCATCAAATCACTGCTCAAATCCAAGCGTTGATAGCAAGCGGACAGCTGACTTCGGGTTCACCCTTACCGTCTATCAGGATGCTTTCGAAGGACCTGGAAATCAGTGCGATCACTACCCGCAGAGCATATCAGGATCTAGAAACGGAAGGGTTCATCACGACGATCCAAGGAAAAGGAACATTTGTTGCAGATGTAGAAGAAAGCCTTATTCACGACGTGAAAGTGAAATCCGTCCAGCAAGCGATGAAAAACAGCATTGAAGCTGCACTCCAACAAAACTATTCATTCAAGGAAATCGAGGCAATTTTTACGGATTTAATGGAAGATCTTAAAGCGGAAAAAGGGGAGGGAAAACCATGACTTGGTCGCTTGAAATTCAGTCTGTCAAAAAGAAAATCGAGGATTTTATGCTGGGACCGATTGGGTTCAAATACGAATCAGGAAGACGAAGCCTGGAAAAAACAAATTGCTTATCAGCCACAGACTTTGGTTGCCTATGATTCTTTTACAGGAAATGAATTATTGCAGCTATTTTCTAGATGGTATCCAACTTGGGATCAGGAATTGTTTGAGGAGATGATAGGAACTTTTGAGGTTTCCCTGAATAAAAAATATGGGAAAATGTCGCAGGGAAATCAGCAAAAGCTACTCGCTGCCCTTACTTTAGCGAAAAATGCCAAGCTATTAATCTTGGATGAACCAACGGCTTCCATGGACATTCTCTCTAAAAAGAGGTATATGGACTTTTTGATTAAGTGGATGGAAAGGGAAGAAAAAACAATCTTGATTTCGACCCACCAAATGGAAGATATCCGTAAACTTGCTGATTATCTGGTCTTTATAAATCATGGTAAATTGATCGGGCATTACGATAAGGATCAATTGGGGCAGCAATATAAACAGTTTTGGCTAACAGAGGACCTGCCGGCTTTCCCTATACCGGGGGAAATGGAAAGGAAAGGGGCGCGATCGGTTACTTCACATTCACCACTTGAAACAGAGGCTTTTTTTCAAAGGGAAAACATCCAGTGGCATACCGATGAATTCGTGGAACTGGAGGAAGCGGTCACCTACTTGTTGAAATAAGTCACAATCATGAACTTCTATAAGTCCATGAATAGAAGTTCTGTCTTTGGATAGAGCTTCTATTTTTCATTTCAAGAAAAAAATCTCTGAAAATGCTTAACCAAAAATGGACATGCCGCATACTATATAGCATGTCCGCACCATTACATGTTGTATCGTGGACATCATCATAGAAAAATAGGGGGCAGGGAATCATGATTAACTGGAAAGTGCGCCTTAAAAATCCTACGTTTATTTTCACTGTTTTATTGCCAGGGGTTTTGATGTTAGTGCAGATGGTTGCTGCGTTTATCAATAACTTCATACATCCGATTGGCTTTACCATCACGGAAGATGCGTTGAGCGGAGCTATGGGGATTATTAACTTCATTGCGCTTACCTTTTTTGGAATCGGTGGCGTGATCGACCATACCACTCAAGGTTTGGGTGACAGCGAAGAGGCAAAGCAATATCAGGATCCAAAATAATAGGACAAAGAGATACCTATGGAAGTAGGATAAACCAGAGGGCACCGTTTATTTATGTAACGGTGTCATCTGGTTTTTTGTTTAATGCTGGGTAGTCTCATCCATACCTCGATTCAATGTAGTCTTGGTCGTGTTAGAGAATGTCATGAAGAACCAAAACGTATTGACGAGCACATTCAATCCACTAACGATGATGACACCGATGAGTGATAGAGTGAAACCATTCATTGCACCAAAAAATAGTACGATGCCAATCATGGGTAACAATGCCAGTAATCCAAACGAGCAGAATACACCCATGACGTATTTCATCCACTCCAGGCCGATACCATACAGAAGCACTGGAATGATATAAAACACGAAAATCATCGCAATGGAAAGCCACATCCCGATAGAGTTGAATTGATTGGCGTTTGGACCCGTTTCCGATAAAGGTGACAGGGAACACATCACGATTACCATACAGAAAAGCAAGGCGGAAAATAAGGTCATTCCTATTATTTTATTTTTATTCTTCATAAAAACTCCCCCCATCGTTACATCATTCATTTACTATTATACATAAATTACCATTTTGTTAACATGCTTTTTCTGTGAACAATCGTAGGATATAGCTTTTTAGAAAAAAGGGGAAAGAAGTAATGAAAGCGAATGTACTACATATATTTAAAATTGTGTTTCATTTACAGATTGGGGGAGAAAAAAGATGAGTCTTAGATTAACTGTTTCAAAATGGCTTATTGCCGTACTTGCACTCGCGGCATTGTTGGTCGCGTTTGTGTTTAGTCCGGCCAATGCGTCGGCGTCGATTAATTACGGCGATGAAGTGGCTGCTGTGGCTGAGAGACAAGTGGGAAGCCCTTATAAATATGGCGGAACGACACCAAAAGGATTCGATGCAAGTGGACTCACTCAATATGTATATAAACAGGCGGCAACAAAAATGAAAATACCTAGAACAAGTGCGGAGCAGTATAAAAAAGGGAAAGCCGTAAAGCAAAAGAACTTAAAAACAGGTGATTTAGTGTTTTATGCTACAGGTAGCAAGAAAGGCAAGGTTTCCTTTGTCGGCATTTATAATGGGAACGGGACATTTGTCGGAACCACCACAAAAGGTGTGAAGGTCGTTAAAATGAGCGACAAGTATTGGGAAGATCGCTATGTCGGGGCTAAAAGGCTCATCAAGTAAAGTCAGAAAAACTACAATAAGCATAGGGAGCGTCTTATCCGATGCTCCCTATGCTTACTTTTTATTTATCTTTAGGGACGATGATTTCCTTCAATACCGCATTGCCATTTTTCACTTTCACTATCGCCCAAGCTGGTTTAGCGCTTACGGATTTTTCCAATTCCATTGCCTTTTCTTTAGGGGCGTAGAAATTATCCAAGCCATATTTAATGTGAATGGATGAAGCACTTTCTAAATCATAGGGAATTTGTAATTTTCCTTTGAGATACAAGGCTTTCTCCGGTTTTTCCTTCGATACATAATCGACGTTATATTGACCGTCATCACCCTGTTGTAAAGTTACATATACGTTTTTATAATCTCCGGCATACTTGCTTTTGAAGTCTGTCATCACCGTTTCATCGAGTTGGTCGAGAGCAACGGACTCGATCTCATACCCTAATGCTACATAGCTCCCCCTGAACAAATCCGTGGGGTCGATTGGAGCGGTCTTGATTTTGATCTCCTCACCAAACATAGTCGTCCAGAAAGGAGGGATCGCCAAGGCTACAAGAATCAAAACGGGTATGGCAAACACGATCAGCGGGCGAAAAATAGTATTATGGTTCAATGGATTCTCCTCCTTTTTTACGTTGTTTTTCAAAGAAGAAACCAAAAACAAGGAGCAAGAGACCGCCGACGATGAATAGTAGTGATTTTGGCAGAAACTCAAAGGAATCGGTATAGTATCTGAATATCAGAGCGCATATGATGACGATACTGGTCAAGCTTCCCTTTTGTATCAGGTAAAGCAGAAAAACAAAATAAGCTAAAGGGAACCATATGGCATACTCGTAAGTTAAAAAAATAGCTGTAATCCCGTGAAGGATATGTCCTTGGATGGCAGTGATTTTCTGCAACTTAAGCGGAACACGAATGTAAGTGAGCACGATTCCCAAGATGAAAAGAATCGAGAGAATGATTGTCTCGCTGTTATCCTCCACGAGCTTAGGCACGATTTCCATGAGGAAAAGGATGATGGTATTGATCGCTAAGCCGTTCATGATAAAGGATAGAAATCTAGGATAATTGAATTGCCTTACCAGATAATATAAAACAGGTAAAAAGATTAAAATGGCCAGTGGATAAGACGTTTCATCCAGAAAGATGCTGCCATTCAGGTAAATTAAAAGTAAGAAAGAAGTGAACAGAAGGATTGCGATATCCTTTAAATAATAACCGATACAGACGGCCCCAATTGCCCATAATAAAAAGGAACTGTTAAAGTTAATGCTGATATTAAACATCTGCTCGATTAAAAATATACCTGCCCCGAATATGAGAATCCCGGCATAATGCAAACTCCGGGAGGTCTTTGGAAAGCGGGTCCCCCATTTCACCCCTGCAAAGTTCACGCCAATCAAACAGACGATGATCAATAGAAATTTAAAGCCTTTACTTATATACATCCAGTTGCTGGCGACAAATGTCAAGATTCCTAGACCTAACAGAAGAGCCCCAATCGCTAATAGAATCGTGATGAAACTTAAACCGGCCCTCACATCATAGGAGGCTAGCATTCTTTTCTTTTCTTCCTCGGAAATGGTTCCGCCCCTTTGAAGATAGGTAAGTTCATGTTCAAGAAATTCATATTGTTTTTTTGTGATCACTTTTTTGATCAAGTCTATTCCTCCTTCCACACCTTTCTATTATATATATCGTATTCGATATTAGTTTTCAATATTTGTTAATTACCACTTGTCCTTTGAAAATATCACCTTTATTTTTTAGTGAGAATAGTAATGGTTTGCGTTTCCCAATTTTTATTATTTTTAACATTATATAGAATTAATATAGGATTAAAGGCGTAGACTTATCGATTTATCTTATATAATATATATGTAATAACCAATCAGAGATATAGGAATGGGGGTAAAAAGAATTACGAAAAGATAATTGGAGGCAGTAAGTGAATTCATAATTAATCATATAAACTACAAAGGATGATTTGAAAATGGGGAATTTTTTAAAGAACAAGGTATTCATACTGTTAATTTTTAGTGTTTTCTTAGGATCAGTTGGCTTTTCAAAATCAGTAATGGCAAATTCAGAAATACTTCTAACAGATTTAGACCCTTCAAACACTAGTTATTACTTTGAAAAAAACAAATGGGGATTCACTTCAAATTTTGCAGATGCTTTTGGAAATATAGTGGGGAATGGAATAGGGCTATATAATAATGGCGGCGCAGCATCGCATGCTACATATAATATTGATGGCATGGGATATAAAAGTTTTCAAGCAACATTGACTCTAGATTCTAAATGGCTTACAGGCGACTTCGGGAAAATGGCGATTGGAATATATGCTGATGATATTCTGTTATATGAAAAACAGATGCCTAAAGATAAGGTTTTGCCTATAAACCTTAAGCTGCCGGAAAATACAAAAGAGCTACAATTTGTAGGTAAACAGATTCAAGGAGCTAAAGGAGAACAGAGGCTTGTTATAGCCAATGGGAAATTGTCAACAAGTGGTGACTTTTTGAAAGCTTCTAAGAGTACTACTTCTTTAATAACTATTGGTAGTCAGGAAGATTCTTATTATTTTTCTTCTGGAAACTGGAGTAGCACTCAAGCCTATCAAGATATAAAAGGCAATATAATCCCTTATGGAATAGGTCTATATAATCGAGGTGGAGGTAGAGGATATGCCTCATTTAATATTGACCAATTGGGGTTTAACATATTAGAAACAAAAATTACATTGGACTCAAAATGGACTGTAGGTGATTTCGGAAAGACAGCTGTCGGTATATATGCTGATGATATCCTTATATACGAAAAACAACTTACGGCTAAAACGGCTGTTCAGACTGTAAAAGTAAATATTCCTAAAGATACGAAAAATATTAAGTTAGTTACACAGCAGATTCAAGGGGCAAGAGGGGAACAAGGTGTCGTTTTTATAGATCCAATCGTTAAAAAGACGACGGATCCGATTAAGAAAGTTAATAAAACTGTATCTGTGAATACAGTAGGTGCCATTGATTCTAGTTATTATTTTTATAAAGATACGTTTAGCAGTAGTTCTTTCCAAGATGTGAATGGAAATATAGTAACATCAGGGATTGCTTTATCTACATCAGGCGGTGGTGAAGGATACGCGGTCTACGATATTCAAGATATGGGCTTTAATGCCTTCAAGGCGAAAATATCATTGGATTCTAAATATATTTTAGGCAATTACGGGAAATCCAGTATTTATATTTATGGTGATAATAAGCTCCTTTACTCTAAAGCATTATCGAAAAGTAAGGGAATCGCAAATGTTACTGTTCGATTTCCAAGTAAAACGAAAAATGTGAAGATCCTGGTTAAACAAGAGAGCGGAGCAAAAGGGACACATAATGTTACGCTCGCGAATGCAGTCTTTACAAAAATGAGCGTTACTACAAAGTTAAAAGCTTCCCAAGTAAAAGTGTTGAATCATGCTAAAAGACAAGATGAAGTAAAGGTTACCTCTTTAAAGAAAGGGGATTATATAAAGGTTTATAGTGCGAGGGGATCATTATTGGCCACTTCAAAGAAAGTAACGAAAACTTCTATTACAGTAAATGTAAAACAACTTGGTAAGAAAAAGGGCAACATCTATGTAACGAAAATAAGTTCAGGAATGTTGGAAAGTGACAAGAAAAAGGTAAGCTACAAAGCAGAATCAAAATAGAATAAGAACAATATATGAGGCGTAGAAAGGTCCAGGTATCTATCTGGACCTTTCAATGGTTGTTAAAAATTTTTATTTTAGTACCTTGCAATAAACAGTAGCATATGGTAAATTATTGAATAAGATGTATTGTTCGCTGTTGAGTACTGTTTAATAAATAGTACCGGGGCGAGTTATTGCAGAAAGGAGTGATGGTGCATTGAATGTACAATTTAAGAAGGGCGTATTGGAACTTTGTGTGCTCGTGTTGCTCGATAAGCAAGACCGATATGGCTATGAGCTGGTCCAGAAGATTTCGGATCAAATCGAAATATCGGAAGGGTCGGTTTATCCCCTATTACGAAGATTGACGAAGGAAGAGTATTTTACGACATACTTGCAAGAATCAACAGAAGGTCCGCCGCGTAAATATTACAAGCTGACCGACAAAGGCCGGGAATACCTTCACGAATTGCTGACAGAGTGGAATGAATTTTCTGATGGAGTCAATCAATTAATCGAGGAAGGTGTAGGTCAATGAATAAAGAACAATTTCTAAAGCAGTTGGAAGCTTCTTTAAAAAGGCTTTCATTAGAGGAACGACAGGATATCCTGCAGGATTATGAAGAGTATTTTGCCATTGGGATAGACAAAGGTAAATCGGAGCAAGAGATATCAGCATCCCTTGGAAATCCAAGACAAATTGCCAAGGAGCTACTGGCATCCTATCATCTTCAACAGGTCGAACAAACGACATCTGCCGGAAACATCATTCGGGCAGTCTGGGCGGTGATCGGGCTGGGATTCTTTAATCTTGTGATTGTCCTTGGCCCTCTCATTGCATTGCTGGGACTTGTATTCTCCGGCTGGGTGATGTCTGTTGCTTTCATCCTTGCACCATTCGGTATCCTTATTAACCTATTTATAGGGGAATTTAGACTATTTGATTTGTTCGCTTCAATTGGTCTTTGTGGGATTGGAATATTCATTGCGATGGGGATGTATGTCGCGACAAAGGCTTTATTTAAAGGGTTTGTTCGTTACATGAAATTTAATGTTTCTCTTGTGAAGGGTGGTTTAAAGCATGGGTAAAAAATTATCAATACTTGCATTGCTTCTTTTAATAGTTGGTGGCATTGGCAGTTTCTTTACTTTTTCTCAAACCAATCAGGAAGAAATTAAAACAGAGAAAACAGTGAATACAGATAATGTGAAAGATGTCGAGATACGCTCGGACAATGCAACGGTAGAAGTTCTTCCGACATCAGATACAGAGACAAAAGTTGAGCTTGTCACAAAAGGAATGGATGTTTCTAAGTTGGATTTTACTGCCGAAGTGGAAGGGAAGAAGCTTACCATTACAGTAAAGGAACCCCATACGTTCAGTATCGGCTTTAATTTTCAATCTGCTCATCTATACGTATATATCCCGCAAAAATCATATGATTCCTTTGTCGTCGATAATGATAATGGAAAATTGAAAATGTCTGAACTGAACATAAAGGATCTGAAATTGAAGACGGATAATGGACGTATGGAGCTAAATAAGATTGTAGCAGAAAACGTTGACGCAAAAAGTGCAAATGGCAGGTTGGATTTTAATGATGTGGAAGGGAACCTCAAGGGCTCTTCAAATAATGGGAAAATATCGCTTGTTACAAAGGACTTAGATCGGAACATTCAGTTAGAAAGTGACAATGGAAAGATTACGATTAAAACCGATAAGGAACCGACCAATACGACCTTTAAAGTATCCGTGGATAATGGGGATATCAATATACTCGATAAATATGAGGGGAATACCGTAATCGGTAAGGGAGAGAACCTGATTGATCTGGAAACGGATAACGGGAAAATCGAAGTGACTAAATAAACGAAATGATGTAAAATACGCGATAAAACAAGCGTCCTCCATCTGGCAGCATTCCTGCTAGGTGGGGGGCGCTTGTTTCTGTAAATGATCCAACTGAAAAGCGTCATGATGTGCTAGTTGAACTGGTTGTTGTATCCTTGGGGATGGATATACCTGTTCATGAGAGAAGCTTGAGTCCATTTCATCTGATCAGTTGGATGTCTTTCGTGTTAGCAACATGATAAGGGCAGTTGTTATAGGATTAGCAAATCGTGAACCATGGTAAGGTTTTTTTATATCTTGTTGTTATTTCGATTCACTGGTATCCTTTTTTTCTAATTGGCTACTCTATCTGTCAGCTCCCTTCAAAAATAGAATTGGTGAATCTACTTCTTCCTACTAGTACCCAAAACAGAAGGAATTTTGTCCGATTTTTAGAATAAAAATAGAAATCGTTCACACCTCCTAGGGTTGGAATATGCTAAAATATCTAATTTATCTGATTATTGCTACTTGCTACCCATCTAAGGGTTGGAAATGGTGGAGAGTGATGAAGACATTTGGATGAATGTCCTGAACCAGACGGTGTCCCTAAGTTGTATATCATGTCGCGAAAGCTTGCATCCTGCACTGGGAGTGGGTTCCCGATTCATCCCCTTATTCATAACGATTTTCAGATCTTTATTAAGAAAAGTGATTGAGACCCTTTCTTTAGACCCTTGCATAACTTTTTTGACAGAACTGTTGGTATGACTGGTTTTCCCGTTATCCGACGGGAAAATGAAGAGACACCTTTTTTTATTCACAGACAGGTATGGGATATTTACAGCAGGTAGTGGGTTATCCACAGATGGATAAAGGCTTTTTACATCATGGGAAAAGATAATTAGAGGAAGGTTTATAGCCTCTGAAGAAGGACTGCATTTGCGGGATGGAGCGTGTGTGGGGTGACTGCATGACAAAAAACACTCGCCCGAAAGCCAGTGTTCGCCTATCTATGTTTTTTGCCTTTATTTTTTTATACGGTCTTTTTGGATTGCGAAATAAGAGTGCATGGCTTCTTTTTTCTGGCGTAACACGTTCAAGACGTGGTCGCCATGAAGGACATGCTGATATACCGCCATATGTTGCTCTAGTTGTTCATATGTATGTTTTTTCAAGTAGCCGAGATAATCGGATATAGTTTGACCATCTGTTAAAACACGTTTTTTGGCCAATTCATTCTCATTCGTTCCGGTTACGGATTTCACCCGGGAAATCACCCAGTCTTCGCACCATTTATTCAGCGTTTTATGGATGTCCATTGCGAGGGCATGCTTCGCTCGGATGGGTTCGATATGCTCTTGCACCTCACTGTAATCCACATGTCGCTCCAAAGATTTCCCAGAAATTTCACGATGGAAATGCTCACGCTCTATCAGGCCTTTTATGCAGGCAGCTTGGTGGGCATATGTCGCCATTTGTTTGAGGACTTCATTATAAACAATCGTACTGAAATAAGCGGAAGCCTCTTTCGGCTCAGCTAATAAATGTTTGTTGCTGTTCAAGGCACTGCCCAATTTTTGTAGGGAAGAGCGATATATGAAGCGAGCCAATTTCAAGAGATCGTCTTTGATGGGAGCCTTTGTTGCCTGTTGGAAGGAACGGAAGATGTACTTTCCGACCCGCTCGAGCTCGACACAGACTTTATCTTCTATATGATTAGGAAATCCCGCTTCATAGAGGGTCTTTCTCAGCATCAATCTTTCTGTGCGGTTCTCCAGGTAATCCTGTAGCGTCCCTGTTTGGAAGGAAACGAAAAGAATCTCCTTGCGGGTGAAAGTGGAGGAGGCCACGGTAAAAGTCATGATGTCACCCAATGCTTGGTTAATGATGTTCATCGTTTCAAGAATCTGGTTTCTTTTTGCGAGGGTGCCTCCCAACTGAATGATATCCTCATAATTCAGAAAGATGTCTTCGTATTTATTCACAGACATCTTGAAAGCGGCCATGAGCACTAGTCTCTTGGCAGCCATGGGGAGATTGCGAAAGGCATCGGTATAGAAGAAACGGTATTTCTTGCAATAGCGATCTTTTCTATTGGTGAAGCTACCTGTTGGTCCCAAGTTAAATTGATACTTCCCCATTTCCTGTTCAGCTGGAATGAGGATTCGACGAACGCCGTCCTTCGGTGATGATGTAAATTTCTTGATGATTTTCCTTAGGTACTTTTCAGTCGTTCCAATTCCTTTGGCCATCTGGTGAATCGGGCTCTGAATTACGCCATCCCAATCCATATGCAAAACGGAATATAAGCATGTGTCGAATTCAGTCGAGTTCACATGGCGTAATAAATAGCGATACGTTTCTTCATAAATCATCAGTCATCGGCTCCTTTTTGGCTCATCAAAAGTTTATTTTGGGTTCACTGTCTATATAAACTTCGAAAAGGAAAAAGTAGCATGCCGGTAAAAAAAATCATGAGCGAGGAGTAGGGGAAATATCCGGTTTGCCTCTTTTTAGTTACAAAAGGGAAGGCTATGGTAAAGGTGATATAATTACGCACAAAAAAATGAGCTGGGAAATGTATCCCAAGCTCATTTTACTTGTTCTATAGCACCGGTTAGTTGAAGGTTTTATAGATAAAAGAGGACCAGAAAGTCGCTAGCTTATCAATCGTTTATATGTTTAATGACTGCCATTTCCTTCCCGAACCGATCGCCTTGGTCCATAAACCCGAGGCTTGAGTATAAGGAATGGGCTCCTAAATTCTCTGGGTGATAACCTACCACTATTTTTTTTGCATTCGGCAATTTAGCCATCTCTTTCATCATTAACCTCGTTGCCTCTTTACCAATGCCCTTGCCTTGGTATTCCTTGTCTACCATTATCCTATATACCCAATAGCCATCAAGTTCCTCAGGAATAGAATTGTACATTAAAAAGCCAACTACTTTTTCTTCAAAATATATAACATATGGTTTTAATGTATGCTCAAACTTAGATTGTGCTATTGATATTGCATTCGGCTCTATATATTCTTTTTGTTCTGTTGATACCTCTAATTCACAGCAGTCATACCAGTTTTTTGCATTTAATTCTACAATTTTCACATTCTCTGTATTCATAATTTTCCCCTTTCCTAATTCGGGGAAACGCTAAAAAACTTTGTTAATTAGTCGTAATCCCCTTACAAGTAAAAATGATAAAATTTCTTATGTTTATCATAATGAACGCCTCCTTTAACAAATAGTGTCTAAAGTATATTAACTTTTCAGACTATTTAATTATACCATAGTTTTCCACTTTTGCTATTCTATAATAAGGTAAATTTTGTTATTATCGGAAGTGATGAATACATAATATAGGAAATAAGCTATTGCGAAGGAAGGGGTTTCTGGATGGTCGATTCTTCAAATGAGGAAATGGGTGTAGAAAGAAGACAGCAGATTTTCCAAGAAGAGCTTGAAGCTTTATGGGAAAAGCGGCTCATTCCTAAATCGGAATATCTCCGGATCAGCAGGACATATGACCGGCATGTTCAACTTGAACGGTATCAGGAAAAACGTCGGAATCATGCAAGAAAGCAAGCTGAACTTGAAAGAGAATCGTCTTTAAAAAGTCAGGAGCTTGAGAATAAGGAAACACCCGTTCAACCTATCGTCAAAGGGGAGGGAAAGGAAGAGAAACCATTCCCACAAACACCTATCATAAAAGAGGATCTTACCGAACAAATGGGTATGAAAAACCTTTCGAAAGCCCAGGAACCGGCTGTAGGAAACAAAGGTGAGAGCCCTATAAAGGAACCTATTGCCCCAGGTAGATTAGAACTAGTTAGGGCAAGCGCACCAATGACAAAACCACGGACGCTTCCCAAAGAAAAGGTGGTTCGACCGGAAAAACCGAAAAAGACGCCGGAGCAAATACGGGAAAGGAATATTTCCGTCGTTCTCCTTACCGGGGTCATACTGCTCCTGTTTGGTGGGTTGATTCTGGCAACCAGTTCATGGGGGAACTTGAATGCGGTATGGAAGGTTATCTTCATCGGGATGGTGTCTGTCGTATTCACAGGCATGGCCTATATCGCGTCCAAGCTGAAAATCGAACAAACTTCTTTTGCTTTTCTGACATTGGCTAGTTTATTTATTCCAATTACGATTTTATCAGCTTCCTATTATCAGATTTTCGGAGAGTATTTATCGCTGGATGGTGGGGGAAGAGGCCTGCTTGGCTTTCTAGGCGGTGTCCTTTGCTTAGGGATCTATTACAGAATTGCGGCGTACTTTAAGTCGAAAATATTCATATTCATTTCCATACTTACGTTTGCGATCACCTGTTATTTCGGGTTTGCCTATTTGACTCCGACAATCGAGTGGATGTTATTGGCGGTCAGCACATTCAATTTATTATTGGTGTGGAACGTCGAGCAACTAAAGAATCGCGAAGTCTTGGCCCTGTTCAAGCCATATGTTTTTCGATTCATCCAGTTTAAGATCTTCGTGGAAAGTTTTGTCGTGTTCACGTTATTTTCAAGTAACTTGGTTTATTCGATTACACTGATGATCATCTCTACCTTGTTTTTGATACTGGCGGTGAAATTCCATAAGAAATATCATGAGCTTGCGTTTAATTTCATCTTCACTTATGGATATATCCATTTTGTCTTTAACTCTGTATTAAGCGACTTTACGGTCATTGCTTATGCGAGTATCCCGCTGATCTTCATGGCGCTTTCCGCGTATATGGACAAAAAGAAGGAGGCTGGACTAGCCAAGAATTTTAAGGTAACAAGCTTGATCGAATGCGGGATCGTTTTCCTATATATAAATGCGATGGCGTTTCAGGAAAACTACGCCCAGATTTTTTTCGCTCTGATGATCTTAAGTGCCCAACTTGTTTACGTTGCCCTTCATACGAAAAACCAGTACTTCACATATCCGGCCTATGCTGTCTTTAATTTGGCGTGTTTTTATCTTTGTCTTGCCTTTTCACTCTCTTTTTCTACTGTTCTGAATGTGATGTTCATCCTTCAGGTCATCTTGTATCTTGGTCTGTATGTATATAATCGACACGCAAGGTACAGTTTGTTTAAGCAGAGTGTCTTGCTTATTTCTTCCTTTATTCTGGCGGGAATATTGACGAGTAAATTTAGTGAGATGGCCTGGCTAGAAGTAGGCACCGGTCTTGTGGTTTTATCCGTCCTTTTCTTCCTTACCTATCTTAAAGACGATGCGCAGCCGATTAAGGAAGCTAGTGTATATGGCTTTCCGATTGCTTTCTCTTTGGGGCTTGTTGCCTTTTATCCGTACTTAATGGAAAGAAGCGATTGGTTTCATCTTAATGTAACGATCAGTATGCATGTAATGATGGTCGCCTTGATCTCTATAGGAGCGGGGTACGCTTTGAAGAAGTCATTCGGCATGTTCTTTCCCGTCTTTTTCTATAGTGGCCAGATCCTGTCCTTCTTGTCATTCCTTTTGGTGGGATATGGTATGTCGAGTCCTTTGGAAGTCACGGGTTTATTGGCGGTTGCGACAGCTATAAATGGATGGTCCGTCTATTTACACCGTAGATCTCTCTATTGGCTTCCGGTCATGATAACGAGTGCTGCATTATATGGGTCACTGTATGAAGTTTTCAATTTTAGCGAGACATCATATCGGATTGCTTTTATGTTATTTGGCCCATTCATCTTTTTCCTTATTGGAGAAGTGATTGGGAGGTATTCACAAAATGGAAGGCGGTATTTCCTTTATTCGAGCCACTTGGCTAACCTAATTGCCATACCGCTAGGATTTATCTTCATCATGAGTACTGATCGTTCACCATTCCTGTATATCACACAATCACTCATCTACTTGAGTGCACTGCGTACCCATGTGAAATGGGAAAGGTTCGTCTTTACGTACCTTGGATTTACCGTTCTGTTCCTTCAAGTCCGTATGTTCTTTACGAATATCGAGCAAACAACATTCGTTTATTCGATTTGTTTGATGATCACGGCGGGAGTCATTACGGTTTTATGGGTGGCCTCACAAAAACGATGGAAAGATATCATCGAGTTTTATCTGATTTCATTTCTTCATATCACGGCTGCTGTTTCGATTTTGGAAATATCTTTATATGGTTTCCCACTCAATCGGGAAATCATTTGGGTCGGATTGGTGACAGTACAGCTACTCTTTGCTTGGTACCTGCTCATGAAGAGGAACTGGCAAAACTTTGTGGTTGTGCCACTCGGTATGTTTTTCATCTTGTATGGGTTGTATGCGGACACTTTATCGATGATTCCAGAAATGCTCGTCTTGTTTGCCTGCGTTGTTGTCATGGCGTTGATGAGTAAACGCTATTTTACTAGCTTGGTCAAGCAAGTGGGAAAAGGGCATGAGATTGATTTTTACAGGATATTCGGATTGGTATTTTTACTTGATATGAACTGGAAAGTCTTTTGGGGTGGATCAGAATTTGAGATATTGAACATCTTCATATCAGTATTGCTTCCGGTTTACTTTTTCTTGATGAGAAACTTTACGATAGGCAGATTGGAAAGGGGCCTCTATTCAGGTATAGCGGCGGTCATCGGTTTGTATCCATTTTTCAACATATGGGACTATGTCCACTCGCTTCCGCTCCTGACAGGTTTGATTGTTCTTTTCTTCGGTATGGTCGTGATGCTGTTACTGAGTAGGCACTATTTCAAAGGGTTGTTTAAGAAGGATGAAACGGGGACGGCAATCGATGCATTCCGGATTTATGGGGTATTGTTCTTATTGGCCATGAATGGGGAAGTGCAGGCGAGCGGACCATCTTATCCACTTTTACAAGTCCTTGTAGCGCTATTGATCCCAGGGTATTTCATCCTGATTCGAAGCCTTACAAGTAATCGGAAAGAAAGGAAGATCTATTCTGCTCTTGCAATGATCCTCAGTCTGTATCCGTTCCAGAGCATCGTGGATTACATTCATACGGTTTCACTTTTAACGGGTGAATTAGTTCTTTTCGCATGTGTGCTAGTGATGGTCCTTTTAAGCAGGTACCAGTATAAGGGATTGCTAATGAAGGTCGAAGCGGGAATCAAGGTGGATGTCTACCGAATTTATGGGTTGTTATTTTTGCTGGCCATGAATGTGGAAGTATTTACGAATGAGGCGACGTATTGGCTGCTTAGGGTTCTCGTGTCTTGCTTATTGATTGGCTATTTCATCTTGATGAGAAGCTTTACGATTTCTGTGAAGGAGAGGGAAATCTACGCATTGCTGACGGGGATTCTTGGATTGTATCCGTACTTGATCATCACAGCCTATGCAAGCTCGTTAGACCGTTTCATTGGAACCTTGGTCCTTGTCGGATGTACGGCCGTACTAGTATGGGTAAGCAGAAAATACTTCAGTGGAATCGTGGAAAAAGGCGTCATGATCACACGAATAGATTTTTACCGGATATACGGTTTCCTGTTCCTTTTAGCGATGAATTTAGATATACATCAAAGTGAACAACAATCTATTATTCTAGAATGTTTCGGTTCTGTTTTAATTCCGGTTTATTTCATCCTGTTGCGGGGCATGACGTATGGTTTGCAGGAAAGGAAATTGTATGGGGCAGCTTCCATTGCGCTCAGTCTGTATCCATATTGGGTCATCATCGATAAACTTTCGATTCCGGATGTCCTGGAGGTAGAGGCAGAGATACTGCCACTCTTTATCATCAGTACCATTTTGTTACGGAAAGTCTTTAATAAAGGGAAGGTCACACAGTATATCGAGATGGGTATTGTCTTTGCCCTATTCATCGTCTTGATAGGCGACGCAATGGCAAGTAACACCCTAAACGATGCGCTCATTATCGGAACGATTTCTTTAGCGGCCATACTCCTTGGATTCACGATGAAATACAAATCGTATTTCTTGGCAGGGACGGTAACCATTTTGTTCAACATCTATATGAATACGAATTCGATGTGGGGACAAATGCCATGGTGGTTATACTTAATCATCGGCGGAGGGCTACTCATCACCATCGCCTCTTTCTTTGAATGGAAAAAACAAAAAGACAATCGAACATCGAAGGAAGTGCTCGAAAAGAATAAACAACGAATCAAAAATTGGTTCAACCGTTGGAACTGATGGGGCAACCTATTAGTTTTAGACTGTAGACATACTCGATGAAAAATGTGTTTGACAATTAGAAGTAGATTTCCACTTCAGGAACTCGCTTTCCGCGGGCGGTCGGGGAGCCTCCTCGGCTTCGCTGAAGTGCATTTCCCGCAGGAGTCTCGTACCTTCCGTTCCAATCAACTTTGCGTTATCATCAAGTAAAATCTATATATTCGAAGTGTTTCGCGGGCAAAAGAGTATAGGTTGGATGATTAATCTAAGGGAATTTTTTAAAAAAGGGCGATGCCCTTTTGTCGAACAAACTGAACTAATAGGGCAACCTATTAGTTTTTTTTCATGACTGGTCGCAACGAAAAAAAAGCCCCGAAGGACTTTGAATCAGGATGAGCATGAGCTGCAAGAAGAGCAACTGGAGGAATCGGATCCACTATCGTAACTGCCATGATCGCTGCCATGGCCATTAGGATGATGTGTATCATTGTGCGATTTGGTGAAATCATCACCGAATAAATACTTGAAGTCTACATCGTGATTATCGGAACTTGCATAGATGAAGTAAGCAGGAGCAGCATAGTCCGTCTGATGGTACCGTTTCTCCCAATCGACAATCAATCTTGTATGTTCTTCTTTCATGAAGGCCGTGAACATTTCGAAGGTCTTTTCCGCCTCCGTACTCGTCGGCTTCCGCATGTATTTCTTCTTCAATTGATCTATTTCGAGTGTTTTAAAATCATGGAGTAAGGCAGTCGCCTTATCATGTTTGAAGAACTTCCCCCATTTTTGAATCGAGGCGGAATCAACCGTAAACAGCTGTACATAGTAAAAATCGAACTGGGTACGTTCTACAGGCTTAAAGGCAGGCATCGAGTGAGGGTGGTGTTGGATCATTTGGCCGAGGAAGTTATGGCAAAACGCATCATATTTCGCTTTATCATGCAGCATGATATGCCAAAGTTCATCGATGGTGGCATGAAACATTTCAATTTTCCCGAACACGGCAGTCATGATGAAATACCGTTTTAATTCTCGCCATAGCTCGTTGACTTGATTCTGTGAATAACGAGGATGTTGCATCCGGAAATCTGTATTGACCCTTTCCATATACTCGGTATCCATAGCCTGATTAAGCTTTTCGATTAATACTTCCGAGACGATTTCCGTCTGCTGGACGTTAAGTGTCTCTTCATACTTTCCGCGAAACTCCTGCTGATACCGTTCCATCCGAACGGGTTCACTTCTCCGTTTTACCAGGATAACCACAAGGATAGTGAGAATGGCTGCAAGCATGACATAAATGAAGGTCATTTTGTTCACTCCTCCTACTCTATAGAACTACTACATTACCATTATTTTACACGTAATCACATGGATTTATAAGAGGTTACCAACTTATATTTTCCATTGAACCGACATACCAGGTAATAAGGAGGATATATCATTCTTTAGTACCTTTACGAAAAAGATAATAATTAGTATATTTTGGTAAAAGAGGGTTTATTTTCTTTATAAGTGCGGGTAAAGAGGTGAGGTAAACTTCTTATATTTATTTATTCGGGGAAAGGTGAAATGGGAAAAATCTTTTAATAAAAAAGGAGAGAATTATGAAAAAGTCATTTATCTTGATTCTGGCAATGGTATTCGGACTAATTACGGTTAATTTAGGCGCTGTTGGAGCTGCAACGGGTTCAGTGGAAAAGGGATCAGGACTTAAAAATTCTTTTGAGAGTGTACATAAACAATCATACAAACGGATGGCAAATGAATATGTCATTGAAAAAGAACCGAATAATACGACTAAAAAATCAAATTCAATAGGTATGGAGCAATTTGGTCTCGGTATTTTCAATAAAGCCAAAGATGTGGATTATTATAAAATTAAAGTGAAGCATTATGGTTTCTTAGTTGTTTTCGGCTTAACTGAGTTTAATAGTCCACTGAATTTTTCTTTGTATAATTCGAAAAATAAAGCAGTAAATATGGAGAGTTCCGATCGTATAGAAAATATGGATGCAAAAATATACTCCGTTTATCCCGGAACGTATTATATCAAAGCGAAAGACACGGGTACTTTGAAAAGCCAGGAAGAATATGCAGTAGCGGCGACCATGACAGGACCGACCATTAAAAAAGTCGGCGATAAGGATACGAAGGTAACCGGGGAAGCGGAAAAAGGTACGACGGTTTTCGTTAAGGTAAACAATACGATCATCAACAAAAAGGGCACGAAGATAACATCGAGCGGTAAATATTCCGTCAAAATCGCTAAACAAAAAGCTGGAACGAAAGTATCTGTTTGGTCTACATGGTCAGATGGAGGTAAAAAAATTCAATCCACTCCAGTCAAAACGACGGTAAAAGACGTGACGGCACCTAAGACACTTACAGTCGGCAAAGTAACGAGTTCAAGTAAATCGGTTTCTGGAAAAACCGAGGCAAAAGCAAAAGTACAGGTGAAAGCGGGATCCAAGGTTCTTGGAAAAACAACAGCCGATAAAAACGGCAAGTATAAAGTGAGCATGAAAAAGCAAAAGAAAAAGACAAAGTTATCGGTTGTATCAACCGATAAAGCCGGGAATAGCAAGACGGTCAACGTGACCGTGAAATAAAATGAGGGCCTTTCTCAATCCGGGAAAGGTCCTTTCCATTCAAAGACAACGAATAATCGGGCAGCGACGGAAAAGCAGAAAGAAGAAACTACTGCTATAATAACTCTATAAAGATATAAGTAGGAGTGACGATATCAGTGTATTTGACAGTAGAGGAAACGGCTGATTATTTATCAGTATCCATCCCATATGTGGAAAATTTAATATTACAAGGGAAAATACGAGTTGTGGATGACGGTGAAGGGGTAATATTGGTCTACAAGGATCAGTTCAAAACACACTTCGAGCAGCTTGAGAAATATAAAATGCTAGTGGAAGAATTGGCGAATGAGCCCATTCCGGAAGATAAAGATATTAAGGATGAAGATTGAACCTTTTATGACAAGGAAGAGAAACACGCCTTTGACGAAGAAGCATCTGCTTAAAAAAGCAGGTGTTTTTTAGTGTTTCAGGGTAAGTCCTTGCTAATTAATATTTTTTGGAAGCTAATTGTAGTAGATTTCCTTAATTCCGTGTAAAATAATAAATATAAAGTTAGATTACGGCTAAATGGTAGATAGGAGATAGGTAAGTGGTAAAAGAGTATTTACAGAGCGAAGGATTTTCAAGATTCATTACTTTACTTGTGCTGTTTTTATTTCTCGTAAGCATCGGAAGTATGGTCAATATCGTTTTATTCACATTTGTTTTTACTTTCTTGATGGGAAGGCTTGAGCAGTTCCTCATGATTCACCTGAAAAAAGTGATGCCCATCAATTCCAAAGTAGTCATAAGCTTCATATATGTAGTCGTCATTGCTTGTTTAGCTATCGTCCTTTACAAATATTTGCCTGTTATTACACTTCAGTTTACTGAATTAGTTACACAGATTGTCTTCTTCTTTCAACATCCACCCGATAGCCGGGTCATCCAATATGGCATCAGTTTATTGAATGAGCTTGAATCACCAATCGATCTTCAAAAGCAGATGAATACGCTCTATCTTTACATATCTGATTTTGGTAAACTGGCCTTTCAAATCTTCATTTCTATACTGCTTAGCTTGTTTTTCTTGTTGGAAAAAGATAAAATCATTCATTTTACTTCTAAATTTAAACGGGGTAAGTTTAAATCCTTCTTTATAAATATTGGTCATTTTGGCGTGAAGTTCATTAACTCATTCGGAAAAGTCATTGAAGTTCAATTCCTAATTGCCATCACGAATGCAATCTTGTCGGTAGCTTTCTTATGGATCCTTGGTTTCCCACAATTGATCGGTTTGGGAATCATGATTTTCTTCCTTGGCTTAATTCCGGTTGCTGGAGTCATCATTTCCCTGATTCCTCTAAGCATGGTTGCCTATAGTATCGGTGGCTTGCCAAAGGTCATTGCTGTGTTGATCATGGTCGTCGTGATTCATGCGCTTGAAAGCTATATTTTAAATCCGAAATTCATGTCGGCAAAAACGAACCTGCCTACTTTTTTCACCTTTATCGTCCTCCTGTTTTCCGAGCACTTCCTTGGAATATGGGGATTGATCATCGGCATACCAATCTTTATCTTCTTATTGGACATGTTGGATATCGATGAAGAAACCGAAATACCCTTAGATAAGCCATAAATCGAGCAGCGATCCTTTTTAAGGGTCGCTGCTTATTTGGTTTAATCTGTTTCCAATATAGTTTCTGTTTTTAAGGGTAAATGGAGCTGGACCAGTTGTTCATATGTTTAATGTCTATTTAAATCATGGGTATTGTTACTGTCTGCATGAAACTCATATTCTACTAAAGTTAATATTTACTTTTTATTGCATAAAAACCCAAAAAAACGTATACTATTTTTAAGTAAAAATACTGAATAATTATTAAAATCTAAATTGTTTGACTCTTATAAAGTAGGAGTTTACGAGAGAAAAGAGGGGATTATGTTGAAAAAAGTATCAATATTCATGTTGGTCGCACTATCTTCTTTGCTTTTGGTTTTGACGGGATGCGGCAAGGATAAGGAAGTTACCACTACTAGTGATGAGGGGTCGAAGGAAAAAACACTTAGAGTAGTGACAGATGCAGCATATGCTCCTTTTGAATATCTCGAAGGGGATAAAATCGTTGGATTCGACGTCGATTTTATCAATGCGGTCGCGAAGGAAGCTGGGTATAAAGTTAAACTGGAGCATGTTGGCTGGGATCCGATTTTTGTGGAAATCGAATCAAAAAGAGCGGATTTAGCCGTATCGGCGATTACAATGAATGACGAGAGAAAACAATCGTACGATTTTTCGGTGCCTTATTTCCTTTCCACTAACAAGATCTTGGTTCCTGAAAAAAGTGATGTGGAATCGGGCAAAGATTTGAAAGGGAAGAAGATTGCTGTCCAAACAGGTACAACGGGACAAGAGGCGGTAGAAGCGCTTATTGGGAAGAATCATAAAGACATCAAAAAATTCGAGAATAATAACTTGGCCATTCAGGAATTGCTTAAAGGCGGGGCAGACGCTGTCGTAGCGGATAACACGGTTGTCGAAGAGTATGTGAAAAACAATCCTGATCAAAAGTTGAAAGTCGTGGAAGATAGCAGTAGCTTCGAAGAGGAATTTTATGGAATATTATTCCCGAAAGGCAGTGAGCTAAAGGCCGATTTCGATAAAGCGCTCAATGCCATTCTCGATAATGGGAAGTACGCGGAAATCTATAAGAAACAGTTTGGAACGGATCCAGATATCGAAACGATAAAAGCACAACAATAAAATAGGGTATGGGGAAAATTGCGTAACTTTACGTGTGAAGTTACGCAGTTTTTTTGGACTTTAGGAGGTACATAGAATGAGTTTTCGTTGGGATATAATTTTTGAATATGCTCCTTTCTTATTGAAGGGGACGTTGCTTACGATTGGTTTATCCGTTTCCTCGATCCTTATCGGGACCTTTCTCGGATTGCTGATTGGATTAGGGAAGATTGTAAGGAATAAACTGATCGCCTTTCCCTTTTACTGCTATGTTACGGTATTTCGGGGGACACCATTACTGGTCCAGATCTTTTTAATCCACTTTGGGGTCGTTCCTTTCTTTACCGGGGAAACGAATGCCGTTGCAGCAGGTGTCATTGCATTGTCTTTGAATGCAGCGGCGTATATCGCTGAGATATTCAGGGCAGGAATTCAATCCATTGATAAAGGACAAATGGAAGGAGCCCGTTCTCTAGGATTGACCCACACGCAATCCATGATATCTGTCATTCTTCCGCAAGCATTCAAACGCATGATTCCTCCACTAGGTAACGAGTTCATCGTCCTATTGAAAGATTCATCCTTGGTATGTGTCATTGCCGCCCCGGAATTGATGTATTGGGGAAAAGCGATGGGCAGTCAGTATTTTAAAGTATGGGAGCCATACTTGGCATGTGCCTTCATCTATCTTTGCCTGACCCTTATTCTTAGTTTCGTATTAAATAGACTCGAAAGTAGGTTGAAAACAGAATGATCAAGGTGGAGAATCTAAACAAGTCATTTGGTGATCATGTGGTGTTGAAGAATATCAGTGCAACCGTTGCCCCACAGGAAGTCGTGGTGGTCATCGGGCCATCTGGATCCGGTAAATCCACTTTTCTCAGGTGCATCAATCAGCTTGAGACGATAACGGGTGGCCACATTTATATTGAGGGGCTTGATACGACAGATAAGAAGGTTGATATCAATAAAATCCGGACGGAAGTCGGCATGGTCTTTCAGCATTTCAACTTATTCCCGCATAAAACGGTTCTTGAGAATATCATGCTTGCGCCCATGAAGGTACGGAAAGTTTCCAAGGAACAGGCAGCAGAGACTGGCCTGGAACTTCTAAAGAAAGTAGGTCTTTCCGATAAGGCGAATGCCTATCCAGATTCTTTGTCAGGAGGGCAAAAACAGCGTGTTGCCATTGCAAGGTCCTTGGCAATGGGTCCAAAGATCATGTTGTTTGATGAACCGACATCGGCACTTGACCCGGAAATGGTCGGTGAAGTGCTGGAAGTCATGAAGCAACTGGCGAAAGAAGGCATGACGATGGTTGTCGTGACTCATGAAATGGGTTTTGCCAAAGAAGTCGGGGACCGCGTGATATTCATGGACGAAGGGCTGATCATAGAAGAAAACGTTCCAAGTGTACTTTTTGATGACCCACAGCAGGAAAGGACTAAAGCATTTTTAAGTAAAGTCCTATAATATTTATGCCAAAAGAAAAAACCTTCCGAATACTCGGGAGGTTTTTCTTTTGGACATATCAGGGGGATTATTTAATGTATGAAGCTCCTAAAAGCGATTCAGGGCTTTTACCGAGCACCAGCATACTGATTTTCGCAAATCCTATATTTTCATTTTGGGAGAAGGTTTGTCGAAGAACCTCGATATTCGGATCATCCTTTAACTTTTGAATTTCCACTTTATATAAAGTGATAACGGAGGGCATAACGAATTCAGGGGTGTATTCGTTTGGGTTTTCATCCATGATTAATGTGCCCATATATTGATATTTAAATTGGAAAGCTCGTGTTAAGGCAACGACATGAAGCAGTTTTTTAAATAATTCGGGGTATGAATATTTAATTTTTTCTAACGCTTCTTCCGTTGCTTGTAACTCATCGACACTAGATAAAGTGATCATGAATATCTCCTTTCTGAAAATATGAATATATCAGCATTGCAGTGCTTTTTACTCATTACCAAGTCTAACTCGGTATGTAAATAAAGTAAAATGGTTAGATGTTATCATGAAGATAACCTACATCTATGATAGTGCTTACATTATTTACTAGTTAAAAAACGATTTACTCTTTTTTAGCTAACGCTTCTTTAGTATATTTCAACCATTCCTTTGCGGCGTAGGAAAGGTATTGATCCTTGCTCCAAATGAAAGCCAAGTTCCACCGGAGGGATGGATTTTTAACCTTGATGGCCTTCACGCGGCTATCCGTTCGGCATAGGCTTTCTGGTAAAAGGGCGATGCCAAGCTTGCAGTAGACCATTTCTTCTATAAAGTCCCATCGTGAGCTTTCCGTTACAATGTGCGGTGAGAATCCGGACTCTTTACAAGATGAAATGATGAGGTCACGCAGGACATAATCTTTGTTGAAAAGAATAAAGGACTCATTTTGAAGTTCACTTAAACTGATTTCATCCTCGGAAGCAAGTGGGTGTGAGGGATGAACGATCAATTTGATGTCTTCTTCTAAAAAGGCAAAATGGTGAAATAGAACGGTGTTAGTCGGCAGGACGATGACGCCTATATCCAGTTGGTCATTTTGAACGGATTCTTCAATTTTTTTTGAACCATCTTCGACTAGTTGAAAGGTGATATTGGGATAATCTTCATGAAAACGGCTAAGAATTCGGGGGAAGAAAGAGGCATTGATAATCGGCGGTAAGCCGATACGTATATGTCCCTTTTTCAGGCCTAATAAATTATCCATTTCAGTTTCTAAATTATGAAAGGCTTTATCAATTAATTTTGCCTGTTCCAATACAACTCGACCGGCATCGGTCAGAGCCAATTGTTTGCGGGAACGATCGAATAGTTCTACCCCAAGTTCGGTCTCCAGGTTTTTGATCATTTTACTGATGGTCGGCTGAGTAATGAACAAGTGATCGGCTGCCTTGGTGAAACTGTTAAAATTGGTTACTTCTATAAAGTATTGTAAATGCTTAATATCCATCGCTTCACCTGCTTATTTCTATAAAGTACTTTCATTTTACCTGTATACAGAAGGGTTTGTAAAATAAGAATCGCTTCGATTCCCTGTTTCCCCCCATATATCGTCAACCCAACAGAAAAGCTGGTCTCAAAGGAGCCCAGCTTTTCAAAAAAGTGTCAAAAGACGTGATTATTTAACTAACAGGACAGGCACTGGAGAGTTCTGTACGATATAGTGACTGACACTTCCAAGGAATTCCTTAAATCCACTTAAGCCGCGGCTTCCCATGATGATAAGGTCGCAGTTATGGGACTCGGCATGTTCCAATAAGGTGTGGATGGCCGAACCCTCTACTACGAAAGTCTGGGTTGCATTCGGGATTTCCGATAAAAGTGCATCCGCTTTTGAAATGACTTCTTTTCCATACCTCATCATCGATTCCTCGATATCCTGAAAAGCATTGCCATATATGCTTGGATGAATAGGTAGTGTTACGGCGTGCAGCACATGAATTTCAATGGCTGGTTCCAGTTTGGCTAATTCAATCGCTTTTTCTAATGATTTACGTGCTAAATCAGATTCGTCATAGGCAACTAATATTTTCGAGCAGATCATGTTGATCCTTCCCTTCATTTCAAGAATATACCTTTAGTATAACAGGTAAAAAGACATGTTTCTTTTTATTTTATTAAATTTTGTGAATATTTGTTGAAGTTTACGTTAACGTCAATGGTAAGATAAAGGTAAATAATCCCTTTGTAAAGTGTGGTTATAGAATGTACACGATTTCCGAATTAGCAAAAGAGTTTGATTTGACTACGAGAACGCTCCGGTACTATGAAGAATTAGGTATGCTTAGGCCCAACCGGACCGAAACGGGAAACAGAATTTACGGTAAGAAAGAATATGCACAACTTAAAATCATCATGCGTGGCAAGAAGTATGGATTTTCCTTGGAAGAAATAAAGGATATTGTCGTGCTCTTTGAACAGGACAGATCAGGTGTCAAGCAACTGGAAAAGACGATAGAAAAAGCTGGACAGAAATTAAGCGAAATAAATGAACGCATGAAGGAGCTTGATGAATTGAAGCGGGATTTTGAATATATGATCCATGATTTTACGGAAACCCTTCACAGCTTGAAGGTTAAATCGTAAGGCAGCTTCAAAAACGAAAACGAAAGAGGTGGAGGATTTGAATATTCAAGAAACGGTTGCAGTAGTGACAGGCGGAGCTTCAGGGCTGGGTGAGGCGACAGTTCGAAACATCATTCATAAAGGTGGGAAAGCAATCATCCTTGACCTCTCCGAAGAAAAAGGCGCCAAGCTGGTCGGGGAATTCGGGGATGCCGTTCTGTTTATTAAAACGGATGTAACGCTAGAAGATAGTGTCCAGGCGGCACTGGATCAAGGAATTGAAAAATTCGGATCGATTAACGCGGTCGTCAACTGTGCGGGAATTGCCATTGGTCAGAAGGTCGTCAGTCGAAAAGGCACACATGATTTGGAAGCGTTCTCAAAAGTGGTGACGGTCAATTTGATCGGTACATTCAATGTTATTCGCCTTGCTGCTGAAAGAATGGTCCATAACCACGTGAACGAAGAGGGAGAACGCGGCGTAATCATCAATACGGCATCGGTTGCTGCATTTGAAGGGCAAATCGGCCAGGCTGCCTATAGTGCCTCAAAAGGTGGCATCGTCGGCATGACGTTACCGATTGCAAGGGACCTTGCTTCTTATGGAATTCGAGTCGTATCGATTGCACCCGGTTTGTTTCATACGCCGATGTTCGACTCTCTACCTGAAGAAGCGAGGACTTCCCTAGGGAAAACGGTACCGTTTCCTTCAAGGCTCGGGTATCCGAATGAATACGCAAAGCTCACGGAAAGCATCATTACCAACCCGATGCTGAACGGGGAGACGATCCGACTGGACGGGGCAATCAGGATGTCCCCTAGGTGATGACAACATAAAATGAGAATAGAGAAAAGAAAGAGGAGAGAGAACAGATGAAGCATTCCTACTTAACAGAAGATCATGAGATTTTTCGTAAATCATTACGCAAGTTTTTAGAGAAAGAAGCGGTTCCGAATTATGAACAATGGGAAGAAAATCGAATTATTCCCCGTTCATTCTGGGAGAAGATGGGCGAGCAAGGCTTTTTATGTCCCGATCTAGATGAAGAGTTTGGTGGTTCAGGAGTGGATTGGGGCTTTTCGGTCATCATCAATGAAGAACTGGAAAGAGTGGGTTCCGGCCTGATCGGTTTCGGGCTTCATAGCGATATTACGGTACCCTACATTTCAGCTTATGGAACAGAGGAACAAAAACGACGCTTTCTCCCTGGATGTACGACTGGAGAAAGGATTACCGCCATCGCCATGACAGAACCGGGAACGGGTTCGGATTTGGCCAATATTAAAACCACGGCGATCCTGGATGGAGATCATTACGTCATTAATGGACAAAAGACATTCATTACGAATGGTATCCAAGCCGATTTGATTATCGTGGCATGTAAAACCAATCCAAATGCCGTTCCCAAGCATAAAGGCGTCTCATTAGTCGTAGTGGAACGAGATGCACCTGGATTTTCCCGGGGAAGAAAGCTGAAAAAGCTTGGTTTGCACTGTCAGGATACGGCAGAGCTCATTTTTGAAGATTGTCGGGTGCCAAAGGAAAACCTGCTTGGTGAAGAGGGAAAGGGATTTACATACTTAATGGAGAAGCTGCAACAGGAACGCCTTGTGGTCGCAATCTGTGCTCAAGCGGCATCAGAGGACATGCTGGCGGACACGATCGAGTACGTGAAAAGCCGTGAAGCGTTCGGGAAATCAGTGAGTCAGTTTCAGAATACCCAGTTTAAAATTGCCGAAATGGCAACGGAAATCAAAATGGGACGCGCTTTCCTTGATCAATTGATTGCGAACCATATGGCTGGGGAAAATGTCGTCACAGAAGTGTCGATGGCTAAATGGAGATTGACGGAAACGGCCAGGAAAATCTCCACAGAATGCATGCAGCTTCATGGTGGCTATGGCTATATGGAAGAATATAAGATTGCTAGACGATATCGTGATATACCTGTAGCTAGCATTTATGCCGGAACGAATGAAATCATGAAGAAAATCATAGCCAAGAACCTTGGCCTATAAAAAAACAGGAATAGAAGGGAAGCGGTTACATGCGTGAAGTGGTTATCATTGAAGGGATTCGTACTCCGGTTGGCAGAAGAAATGGTGTCTTGAAAGATTTCCGCCCAGATGAATTAGCCGGTGAGGTGTTAAGGAAACTGGTAGAAAAAGCAGGAATTGACCCAGCCATCGTTGAAGATGTCATTTTAGGCTGTGTAACTCAAGCAGGGGAGCAGGCTGGAGATATTGCCCGCATCGCAGCCTTGATTGCCGGTTATCCGATTGAAGTGCCTGGAACGACCATCGACCGTCAATGTGGATCGAGCCAGCAGGCTGTTCACTTCGCTTCCCAAGCCATCTTGTCAGGGGATATGGATGTGGTCGTGGCGGGTGGTGTGGAAAATATGTCCCGTGTTCCGATGGGCTTCAACTATCAAGGAGCGACAACCAGCCAAAAGTATTTGGACAGGTATGAGGTGATCAATCAAGGCCTTTCAGCTGAACGAATTGCCGAAAAGTGGGGAATTTCACGCGTGGAATGTGATGCATTCTCTGTAGAAAGCCATGAAAGGGCCTTGCGCGCTCAAAAGGAAGGTTATTTTGACCGGGAAATCATTCCCGTTACAGGGACGGATAAAGAAGGAAACTTGATTGACGTGACAGCGGATCAAGGGCCAAGGGAGGGGACGACGGTTGAGGTCCTTTCTGGATTGAAACCAGTTTTTAAAGAAGATGGGCTGATCCATGCCGGGAATTCGAGTCAAATCAGCGACGGCGCTGCCGCTTTGTTGTTAATGGAGCGGAGTAAGGCGGAAGAACTTGGTCTGAAGCCACGCTTTAAAGTGCATACACGGGTGGTTATCGGCTCGGATCCGACCTTGATGCTCACGGGACCGATCCCGGCAACCGAAAAAGCGTTGGAGAAATCAGGTCTCTCCCTTGAAGACATCGATATCTTTGAAGTCAATGAAGCGTTCGCACCCGTTCCGTTAGCATGGTTGAAGGAAACGGGGGCTGACCCGGAGAAGTTGAATCCAAACGGAGGCGCGATTGCCCTGGGACATCCCCTTGGCGGAAGCGGTGCTCGATTGATGGTTTCCATGATGCATGAATTAGAAAGGACAGGCGGCCGATATGGACTGCAAACCATGTGTGAAGGACATGGAATGGCCAATGCAACAATCATCGAAAGGTTGGATTAATCGGTAATTTCACGTGAAGGTAAGGGCTGGTAAAGAAGAAGCTGTCCATCATCAAGCAAGCTCTTGATGATGGCAGGTTACTTGAGGAGGAAAAGAGATGTCAGTTACGATTAATACGATATTCGATCAGACGGTTCAAAAATTCCCCATCAAAGAAGCTATCTACGACGTGAGAAGAAATATCCGATATACATACATCCAGTGGAATGACCAGGTTAATAGGTTGGCAGCGGCGCTCCAAGCGGAAGGTGTCCAAAAAGGGGACCGGGTCTCGACCTACCTTTATAATAATGAAGAACTGGCCACGGCATTTTTTGCCTGCACCAAGATCGGGGCGGTCTTTAATCCGATTAACTTTCGATTGATGGCGGAGGAGCTGGCCTATATCCTCAATGAGGCAAAGCCGAAGGTCCTCCTGTTCGAGTCTGCGCTAGAAACGAGCGTGGCGGCAATTGAAAAGCGTTTCCCGAGCATCGCTTTTTGGTTTATCGATAAGAAAGTACCTAGCTATGCCACAAGTTACAGGGAAAAACTGATCCATACACCTTCCATGCCGGTAGAAGTCGACATTGATGAAAATGATGTCTATGCCATCATGTATACGAGCGGGACGACAGGAAGGCCTAAGGGGGTCGTCCATCTTCATAAGGACATGGTCGAGCAGTCAGCGATTTTAACAGAGGCCATGAAATATGAAAGTCGGGACATCGGTTTGATTACCGCCCCCATGTTTCATTGTGCTGAATTGCACTGTTCATTTTTACCACGTGTGCAGGTGGGCGCTAAGAATGTGATCATGCACCAGTTCATTCCTAAGCAGGCATTGGAGCTGATTGAATCGGAAGGAATCTCCAAGCTATTTGCGGCACCGACGATGTGGAACATGCTCCTTCAGGAGAATCTGGAGAACTATAATATTAAAAGTCTGAACCTCGGGTTGTACGGTGCAGCCCCAATGGCGCCAGCGCTCGTTCGCGAGTGTCAGGAAAAGCTGGGCATCCAATTCATCCAGGCTTATGGGATGACCGAAATGGGTCCTGCCATCACCTTGCTGTTGGAAGACGACCAAATCAGAAAATCCGGTTCAGCAGGACAGGCATGCCGTGGCCATGAAATCATCATAGCCCGTCCAAGTGAAGAAGGCCCAGCGGACCCTGAAGATACGATGGCCCCTGGGGAAACAGGGGAAATCCTTGTGAAAGGACCATGTATCATGCAAGGATACTTCCAAAGAGAGGGAGAAACGGAAAAGGCCCTTCATAAAGGTTGGTACCATTCCGGGGATATTGGCTTCCTTGATGAAGACGGTTTTTTATGGGTCAAGGATCGCGTGGATGATATGATCATTTCAGGCGGTGAAAATGTCTACCCACGCGAAGTGGAAGATACCCTATATGAACATGCTGGGGTCCTCGACTGTGCGGTTCTCGGTCAACCTGATGATAAATGGGGAGAAACGGTAACGGCCTTTGTCGTTGCGAAAGACCCTTTGCTGACTGAGAGCGATTTAGAGGATTGGTGCAAGAGTAGCCTGACACTGGCGAACTATAAGCGTCCAAGACGATATATCTTCTGTGACGAGTTACCGCGAAACGCCAGCGGTAAAATCCAAAAGTTCATGCTGCGTAAACAGTTAGAAGAAAACGTCCTGGAGGAACAATAAATTTATAAATGCCCCTAAAAAGAAAAAGCCAATAGCCGATAAAACTAAGGACAACATGAGGGAACGTTAATGGGGGGAACAAATTGAGTAAGTCATTTCGAATTGCATGGCATGCAGTGGTCGATGAACATTCCATTCTCGAAGGACGCAGTTTAGTGCATGCTGATAGTGATCAGGCTGCAGCCAGTAAATTAATTTATGAAAAATCCACTGAATACCGTTTAAGGCAACAATGGGTCATGATCGATTCATTGATTGAATTAGTGAATGAATAAAAAGTAAAAGGAGACTCCAACCCAAATTGGAGTCTCCTTTTGCATGTTTTCCACATGCAAGATACATACGAATCAAGGAACTCAGTTTCTTATCCACAAAATCCACAGAGTTATCCATAATTTACATTATTTAGATGTGAATAAGACGAGCCATATTACCTATAATTTATCTATGTATTCAGAAAATATCCACAATGTCCACAGGCTTGTGGATAAGATGGTGTGTATAAAAGGAGGCTGATAACAAATCAGCCTCCTCTAAACATACTATTATTTACGATTGTGTGCCCGACGATCGGCGGCATTGGCCCGTGCTTGAGCCTCCATATCATCTTGGTCGGCCAGTTCGGTAGAAAATTCGACATCAAGTCCGTCACTTTTGAGGTTTTTAGGTACCTGTGGCAGTTTTTGTGTGTTTTTGTCCCGATTATGGTGAATGTTATTTCGTCCCATGTTAGCGCCCCCTAGATGATGAAATATAAATAAGCAGGAAATGATGTTAAATCATTTCCTGCTTATTTTGTACGCAATGGTCGATCGTCATGTACGGAAAAATGCTCCAAACTTAACGGCGTGATTTCTTTTCCGTAAAACCGCCGGCGCGATCTGCCTGCCTGAATTCACGTGAGTAAGTGACCGCTTGCATGCTCGTTAAGGTACTTTTTTCTTTATCCGTTTTCTTTGCCATTTAGATCATCTCCAATTCACGTGATAATCCTATTTTTTCCTAAAAACACTTAATCATACATGTAAAATATCTTCTAGAGCCATTTTAAGAGTGGGGAAAGAAAACGAGAATTCCTCTTGGATGAGTTTGTTTGGCAGGACCTTTTGACCTTCTAGGACAAGTACGCTCATTTCGCCAAGAATAGCTTTTAAAAGGAAGGGAGGTACAGGGAACCAGTGTGGCCGGTGCATGACGGTGCCAATCGTTTTACCGAACGTCTCCATTTGAACAGGGTTCGGTGCAGTGAAGTTGACGGGACCTTGCACGGTTTGGTTCTTCATGCAAAAAGTGATCGCACGGGCAACATCCTGAATATGAATCCAGGAAAGCCACTGACTTCCTTTGCCTAACTTTCCGCCTCCGAAAAGCTTGTAGGGAAGGGTCATCATCGGGAGGGCCCCCTCTTTTTCTCCAAGGATGACACCGAATCTCGTAAGGACGACCCGTTCGCTGTATGAATTGGACTTCATCGCTTCTTTTTCCCATAGCTTGACCGTACGGGCGAGAAAGTCATCCCCGATGGAATCCGATGCTTCCGTAAAGGTTTCTTGATCGGATATGCCATAATAGCCCACTGCACTTGCATTGATGAGGCACGATAATTTTTTCGGAAGCTTGGAGAGGATACGGTTCATCTCTTTGGATGACTCGACCCGGCTTTCAACGATCCTGCGTTTCCGTTCCTGCGACCAACGACCGCTGTTTAGGGACTCTCCAGCGAGGTTAATAAATACATCAAGGTCCTCCAACTGCCGTTCTGGGCTTGCTCCTGCACTCAGCCAGCCCACGTAATGAATATGCTTCTGCTTTTTATGTTGATCTGGGTGCCTTGTCAATATATATAATTCATGATTTTCTTTTAATAATTCATCGATAAGAGCATTTCCGACAAATCCGCTTCCACCGGCAATGGCTATTTTCATGAAAACCACATCCTTTTTCCGTCTTTCCTTCACTGTAACATGCTCAGGTTGTTTTTTCATTTTTGGACGTGCTTGTCTAGAAAAGGTCTACGGAAACGGGTAAAGTAGAGAAGGGGGTGTAAAGTATGCCGAACATAACAAAAATAACGACCCAAAAGAAACGGACAGACCGCTACAACATATTTGTCGATGAAAAATATGCGTTCAGTGTGGACGAAGAGGTCCTCCTG
Source organism: Peribacillus sp. NPDC097295 (assembly GCF_044761665.1). Lineage (NCBI taxonomy): Bacteria > Bacillati > Bacillota > Bacilli > Caryophanales > Bacillaceae > Peribacillus > Peribacillus sp. NPDC097295. The sequence goes on along the minus strand of NZ_JBIWCW010000005.1, from coordinate 30,860 downwards.
AAATTTCAGTTGAAAAAAGGGACGGTACTCGAAGATTTGCTTCTTGCCGAAGTGCAGTTTCATGACGAAATTCAAAAGGCGTTTACCGATGCCCTCAATTATTTATCTTACCGCATGCGTTCGGAATCGGAAGTGCGCCTGTACTTAAAAAAGAAGGATTTCGAAGAGCCGATTATAAAAGAAGCGATACATAAGCTATACAGCTTTCACTATTTAGACGATCTTGATTTTGCCAAAGCATATGTCCGGACTCATGTGAACGGTGGCAATAAAGGTCCGATAACGCTAAAGCAGGAACTGAAGGAAAAAGGGATACAAGATAAGCTGATTGAGCAGGCTTTGATGGAGTATCCTCACGAAATCCAAGTCGAGCATGCAAGAAGGCTTGCCGGCAAATCAATAAAGAAGGAAAAGAACATCTCGGAACGGGCATTACGGCAGAAAGTGGAACAAACATTAGCACGTAAAGGATTCTCCCGGGACATCATTAACGAGGCATTGGAAGATGTGGCCGTGGAAAAAGATGAGGATGAGCAATGGACCTCGCTTTCACATCATGCCGAAAAACTTCAACGCCGTTATCGGAATTATGAAGGCTTCGAATACACTCAAAAGATGAAGCAATCCTTATATCGTAAAGGTTTTCCCATCGAGTTGATTGACCGTTATTTAAATGATTCAGAGATGGATTAAAGTTCATTCATAGCCAAAACGCATAACTTTGTTTAAAATAGAAATATCTATTATTTCATATAAGGAGCTTACATATGAGCGAGGTAAGATATAGCACCATGTCGGATTATGAACTGCAACAAGAAATTGCAACACTGACGGAAAAGGCGAGAAAAGCCGAGCAACTGGGAATGGTGAATGAATATTCCGTATTGGAACGTAAAGTAACCATGGCTAAAGCGTATCTGTTGAATCCGGATGATTTCAAAAAAGGTGAAATTTATCAAATCGATGGGGATCCAGGTGTCTATTTCAAGATTGACTATATGAATGGCGTTTTTGCCTGGGGATACCGTTTGGGTGGAGATGGGAAAGAAGAAGCGCTGCCCATATCGATGTTGAAATAAAAAGGAATCGTCAACGCACCGATTCCTTTGTCAATCATTTATTCCGTTCTTTCGTTAGAAGCTTTCATACGTTCTTGTGGATGGGTATTAATGCTGCCATCCGCTCGTTTTGATGCATATCTCGCTTTTGCGCGGGGTTCGCCTTGGAATTTATTATTGTTTTGGTTAGGGAAACCTTTTTGTTTATTTCTCAAGTTTTTCTCCTCCAAGCATTAGAATAAGTAAAAAAATTGTTTCTGTTCTTTACTAGTATGGGTAAGGAACAGTAAAATTCAGTCTGTAAAAATATTGGCAACGGGGTGGTTTATATGAATGATTACCATGAAAGATTAACCAAGATTTTGCTCGAGAAAAATGATCACATTACGTATGAGCAGGCTTTGACTTGGGTTGAGTTATTATGGGAAGATTTCGAGACGACCTATGCGAAAGCGGGACATGAGTATGCAGGCGAAGAGATGACATCACGTGTTGTCAGGACCTGGATCGACAATTACGGAGAACGTTTCCACGAATTCATTGCAAAGAATCCTAAATATAAACATTTATTGGATCAACAGAATCACCTTCATTAAAAAAAAGCTGATTCCATCGGGGGTTTCTTCCGTGGAATCAGCCTTTCTTATTTTAATCCTACAAAATAATATTCAATTTCTTCTTGAGTTTCGCTTCACTGAAAATCCATCCGGTAAATGAATTCAAGATATTCAAGTCATCGTCCAGATGAACCACGGCGACAAAAGGATAATATCCGTTGCTACGGTATCTTAAATCAATGAAACGGACTTCGTAATAGTCCTCATTGTGCTCAATTTCCCATCTATAAACAGGGGAGAAAGAGAGAAAGGCTGCCAAATTGATATCATGCTTGGCGGCTTCAAGAATTTCGCTCTCCGGAAGCGGAATCCGATTAAAGGTATCAAGAATGGTCACATAGCCACGATCGGCACGGGCGACATAATAATGCTTTTCGGCTATCACGGCTATTCGCCAACGGTGATAACTCATCGTTGGTGATAAGAGGATTTTTCTCGCTCCTGGAATCTGTTGCCTGACTGCTCTCTTCACGAAGGCTCGTTCCCTGAAACGGGCGAGATAATAGAGGACGAGTATGGCATACATCGTCAAGAACAGGTAGCCTGGGGAGAAACCATATCCCCATAATATCAGGCCGCCAACATGAATCCCGAAGATGAACGGATCGAACGTATTGATGACTCCAAGTGCGACCCAATTTGAGGAAATCGGTCGTAAAGCCTGTGTCCCATAAGCGTTAAAGATATCGACGAAAACATGAAGGAATACAGCCAGAAATGTCCAGAGCCATAAATGAAGGTAATTAGCTTCAGGAATAATAAGAAAAAGAGTGCCACTGATAAGTAGGGGCCAAAGGAACACGGCAGGTATCGAATGCGTGATGCCCCGGTGATTCCGTATATAAACAGCGTTATTTTTTAATTTTAAAACGGTGTCGATGTCAGGAGCTTGTGATCCCAAAACCGTACCAGCCATGACTGCACTGAACGTAATGGGATCTTGCGCAATGACAGGATCTAATGTGGCAAGTCCTCCAAGTGCAATTCCCATGACAAAGTGAGTACCTGTATCCAAAGTTAAACCTCCCTGCCACAATTTAGAAAAATCTTCTTTCATCATACCGTACTTATATATTATCTATCAAATGAATATATTTTGACTTATTTATCTTTCCCATTAAAATAAAACGAATAAGTGCTGTTAAAAAAAAGAATGCCCATTATTGTGTATTCCCCTTTTTAATAAGAGTGTAACATCTTTGGAGGAACTAAACTGTGAAAGAAATAATGATCCCAACCATAGAAAAAATAAATATCGAAGCGTTTCAAAGGAATTTGGTCGACTGGTTCCTTGAAGAACAAAGAGAATTGCCATGGCGCGAAAATAAGGACCCATACAGGGTGTGGGTTTCTGAAATCATGTTGCAGCAAACAAGGGTCGATACCGTAATTCCGTATTTCAATCGGTTCGTGGACTGGTTCCCGACCCTTGAAGACTTTGCCGTGGCCGATGAGGAAAAAGTTTTAAAAGCATGGGAAGGTCTTGGTTATTACTCGAGGGTCCGCAACCTGCACAGTGCCGTCCAGGAAGTAAAGGCAACCTATAATGGCATCGTTCCCGATAGCCCCGAGGAAATTTCGAAATTGAAAGGTGTCGGGCCATACACAGCCGGAGCGATTTTGAGCATTGCCTATGGGAAGCCGGAACCGGCCGTAGATGGCAACGTCATGCGTGTGCTGTCTCGGATCTTGATGATTTATGAAGACATCGCTAAGCCGAAGACAAGGAAGACCTTCGAGGTCGCCGTCCGCAAGCTGATTGACCATGGTCATACATCTGAGTTCAATCAGGCCCTTATGGAATTGGGAGCACTCATATGCACTCCAGGGAAGCCAGCCTGTCTGCTATGCCCTGTGCAAAGCCATTGCCTAGCATTTGAGGCGGGGGTACAAACCGAGCTCCCAGTGAAAATCCAAAAGAAGAAATCGCGTGATGTGCCGATCGTTGCGGCGATATTGACAAATGAAAAAGGTGAATTCCTCATTCACAAGCGAGCTTCAGAAGGCTTGCTTGCAAATCTGTGGGAATACCCGAACTTCGAGATCCACACGACCCTTCAGCATAAACGGGAATTTTTTGAGTCGCGTTTTCTTGAGACTTACGGTAGCAAACCGGAACTGATCGATTCGCTCATTAAAATTGAACATGTCTTTTCCCATCTGGTATGGAAGATGGATACGTATACCGGAGTGGTGAAGGAACCAATCAGTGATGACCTCTTAGTGGAAAATCAACTTAAGTGGGTGAGTAAAGAGGAGATGGAGGAATTCGCGTTTCCAGTCTCTCACCAAAAGATGATGAAAGCCTATAACGATAGGGGCTAATTCAATTTTACCTTAAAAAGAGAAAAATCTGCTTAACGTATATATTTTAGAATGGACTCATCAAAAAAGATGCCGAAAAGCTCTGCTTTCGGCATTTTTCTTTAAATTCAAGTCAATCGTAGGTTGTCTCGGTTCCATGAGTGTAATCGGCTTCCTGTCTTTTCAGGCCGCCTCTACTTTCAATTTCTTGTACGATTTCTTTATGGATGCTCTGTCCTTCTTCGTTCAAATAAGGTACCATTTGTTGAAGGGAGTGATGAAAATAGGCAAGTTCGCTATCTTCCCAATCCGTTTTCTTCATCATGGACAACTCTGTCATATCACGTCCAACATACATAAGAACACACTCCTTTTTTATTAGGTATACTATAATGTTCACTCAGAAAGGTAGGAATAAACATATGGAACAAAAAGTAGCGCTCGTTACAGGAAGCAGTAAGGGTCTAGGAAGAAGCACGGCATTAAGGCTTGCAGAGGAAGGGTACGACCTTGTTATTAATTATGCCCGGAGCAAGTCCAAAGCATTAGAAGTGGCGGCTGAAATCGAAGCGATGGGGCGTAAAGCGCTTGTCGTTAAGGCCAATGTGGGGGATGTCGCGAAAGTGAAAAGCATGTTCGCGGAAATTGATGCTTATTATGGACGTTTGGATGTCTTCATCAATAACGCTGCATCAGGGGTACAACGTCCTTTAATGGACCTTGAAGAGACTCATTGGAACTGGACCATGGATATCAATACGAAAGCCCTTCTTTTCTGCGCCCAAGAAGCGGCAAAGTTAATGGAAAGAAACGGCGGTGGGAAAATTGTCAGCATCAGCTCACTTGGGTCGATCCGTTACTTGAAAAACTATACTGCGGTCGGAGTATCCAAAGCCGCACTTGAAGCGCTGACTAGATATTTGGCAGTCGAATTGGCTTCAAGGAATATATGCGTCAATGCCGTTTCAGGCGGTGTCATCGATACGGATGCATTAAAATCTTTCCCGAACCGTGAACAAATGCTTGCGGAAGCGGCCGAACAAACACCCGCAGGAAGGATGGTCGAAATCGAAGATATGGTGAACACGATCCTCTTCTTGATAGCAGACGAATCAAGCATGATCCGAGGACAAACGATCATCGTCGATGGCGGCATTTCCCTGCTTGTTTAGAAAAATTGGTAAAAATTAGCCGGATAGCACACGGTAATGATGGATATCTTATTATCGTGGAGGTGATATCAATGGCTAAGAACAAAACACAATCAGGTACTGACATCCAACAAGTTAAAAAACAAAACGCGCAATCTCAACAAGGCCAAGGCCAATACGGTACTGAGTTTGCAAGTGAAACTAATGTACAAGACGTGAAACAACAAAACCAAAAATCCCAAAGCAAAAAAAGCCAAGGGTAATTAACTCCAAACACGATAAGGCATCCTTCTTTGAAGGGTGTCTTTTATTTTTTGATGTAAAAGAACGATATATTTCACCAATTATCCCTTCCAATTGATGTACACCCGTATCGGTATTTGTCATGATGATCATTCCAATTTCTAATAAGGATAGGCGACCATCATGCTTTGAAAGCCGAGCCTCAACCGAATAATGCTCTGATCCTTCTAAAAACTCTCCAAGTCCACGTGAAAGGATATTATATAAAAAAGGTAAGATTGTATATTTATCTAAAGTGGTAAGTTTTAAATTAAATGTAAAAGGAAATAGTGGATACTAATAGAATATACATACTATGGGAAAAATACAGATTTAGGATGGTGCAAATATGGAAGAATTTAACCGGCTTATTAACGCTCAGTTGAAAACGATGGAACAACTTTTATATGTCCAATCCGAAATCGAAAGATGCCAAGATATAGAGAAACAATTCCTTGCGAATCAGGAAGAAGTTAAGGCAAAGTCCATTCAAGAGGAAATTCAAGATAGAAAAAAAGAATTAACGAAGATTCATGAAACGTTCGAGCGGCAGACAGAGGATGTCATTCGCTATTATCAGCAGGAACAGGCCGCTGTGCAATAAAATCATTTGGCTAATTTTCACGTAAGAATGAAGAAAAAGGTCGTTTTTTTTGATCTTTTTACACATTTTTACTGGAGATTAGCCACTTTTGTTTTAAATTTACGAATAAATCGCTATAATATAGGAATATAGGGTAAATGGAAAAATGTATATAATTTTAAATGCACACGGTTGTAACGGAATAGGGCACAGAACGTTGATAAGGTGTCTATAGAAAGTAGGGAGAGATAAATGGGGATTGTTCCTGCCGAAGGAGGAAAAATCCAAATCCAAAGCTATAAACATAATGGACATATCCATCGTATCTGGGAAGAAACCACAGTATTGAAAGGAACTCAAAACTTGGTGATAGCTGCCAATGACCGGACGATCGTGACGGAATCGGATGGTAGGACATGGATAACAAGGGAACCGGCGATTTGCTACTTTCATTCGAAGTATTGGTTTAATGTAATTGGCATGTTGAGAGAGGACGGGGTGTATTACTACTGTAATATCAGTTCTCCGTTCACATACGATCCGGAAGCATTGAAATACATTGATTATGACTTGGACATCAAAGTATTCCCAGATATGACGTTTAATTTGCTGGATGAGGATGAATATGAGAGACATTCAAAAGAGATGAATTATCCTGAAGCTATCGATAAGATTTTAAAGCAAAATGTAGACTATTTGATTTATATGATACGCCAGAGAAAAGGACCATTCTCAGCGGAATTCATTGATAGTTGGTATGAACGTTATTTAACGTATCGATAAGTGAGATGGCCTGCTGCTAACAATGCAGGCTTTTTCTTTTGTAGAGGGCATGGAGAGTTTACTGGTATGGGTAGGGTATAGTAAAAGAGAAACTTGAGGAAAATGGAGGATCCCCGTGGGCAGCATTAAGAGATATATGCAATTCGTTAAGCCATATAAATGGCAGATTATCGGGACGGTCTTCATTGGCCTGTTAAAGTTTGGGATTCCATTGTTGATTCCTTTGTTAAGTAAATATGTTGTGGATGACATCATCAATGGCAATCTGACTACTGCAGAGAAGAATGAACACCTTTTATGGGTGATGGGCATCATGGTATTCATTTTCGTGGCGATTAGACCTCCGATTGAATACTACCGGCAATATTTTGCCCAGTGGACCGGAACAAAAATCTTATATGATATTCGTAATGATTTATTCACTCATGTACAAAAATTGAGCTTTAAATATTATTCCAATACAAGGGTGGGCGAGGTCATCTCTAGGATGATCACCGATGTGGAGCAAACGAAGAATTTCGTGATCACTGGGTTGATGAACCTATGGCTAGATATTGCGACCATCGCGATTGTCATTGTGATCATGTTTACGATGGATGTGAAGCTGACGATCGTCTCTATTCTCATGCTGCCTTTTTATGCGTTTTCAATTAAGCATTTCTTCGGCAAGCTTAGGGTTTATACGAGAGTACGGTCACAAGCGCTGGCCGATGTGCAGAGCCATCTTCATGAGCGTGTCTCTGGCATGTCCGTCATTAAAAGCTTTGCGATAGAAGACCGTGAGCAGGAGCTGTTTGCAAAGCAAAATAAAAACTTCCTGGATAAGGCACTCAAGCATACAAGCTGGAATGCCAAATCGTTTGCCGTCGTGAATACGATTACGGATATTGCACCGTTACTAGTGATTGGCTTTGCCGGCTATCAAGTCATACAGGGGCAGCTGACACTAGGGACGATGGTTGCCTTCGTCGGCTTCATAGACAGGCTATACAACCCATTGCGCCGCGTCGTGAACTCTTCGACGACGATGACCCAAACCTTGGCTTCCATGGACCGAGTATTTGAGTTCGTGGATGAGAAATATGATATTGACGATGCACCGGATTCAAAAGAACTGAAGAAAGTGGACGGACGTATCACGTTCAAGGATGTATCGTTTGCTTATGACGAGAAGGAGTCGCCTGTTTTAAAACATATCAATCTCGATGTGTTGCCGGGTGAAACGATTGCCCTCGTCGGAATGAGCGGTGGTGGAAAATCTTCCATCGTCAGTCTGATCTCCCGCTTTTATGATGTAACGGATGGGGCCGTTTTACTGGATGGAACGGATATCCGAAACTATCAAGTCAGAAGCTTACGGGATAAAATCGGGATGGTGTTGCAAGACAACATCTTATTCAGTGAATCAGTCAAAGCCAATATCTTGATGGGGAAACCCGATGCCACGGACGAAGAAGTGTATGCAGCCGCTAAAGCGGCCAATGCCCATGACTTCATAATGGGATTGAAAGAAGGCTACGAAACGAAAGTCGGCGAGCGTGGCGTGAAACTATCAGGCGGCCAAAAGCAACGGGTGGCCATTGCCAGGGTATTCTTGAAAAACCCGCCAATCCTTGTCTTGGATGAAGCAACATCCGCCCTTGACCTGGAAAGTGAACACTATATTCAAGAAGCCCTTGATATATTGGCGAAAGACCGAACCACGGTCATCGTGGCGCACCGTCTTTCCACCATCACGCATGCCGATCGAATTGTGCATATCGACAATGGGGAAATTACCGAAATCGGATCACATGAAGAACTCATGCATAAACAAGGCAATTATTATAAACTCTTTCAGGTCCAGCAATTGGATAACTGAGAAAATTAGAAAAGAGATCATTTCGCTTTTGCGGGATGATCTTTTTTTCTTATACAGAAAGAATAACTCTACTGAGGATACTTTTGAAAAAAGGCCAAAAACATAGTGTTAACAGGTTATCGAAGGGAGCTATACAAATCATGGAGCAAATCAAATTCATGATTAGGCATTTTCTGAAAGAGCCCTTGTGGTTTAAAATCCTCATCATTGTATCTTTGCTTATTTCCATTGTGTTTAGCAGTACACATTTTTCAACCCAACCTTATTTTCAAAACTCCTCCAAATTGGCTGCCGCATTCTTTTTTAGTGCTTACGGAATCAATATGAGAAAGAATGTCAAAATATCAGGCCTTTTTTTATCAATCAAGTACGTATACTAGAACATGAAAAAAGGATGGATGGAGCAAATCATATTCGGTCCAACCATCCTTTTATTTAAGAGGCTCTTTTTTCGTGCAAAGGCCTTTTCTTGGTATGAGTCTTTTTCAACACATACTTTAAATACTCCGGTAAGGCAATCCCGACGATGATCAAGAACATCCCGAACCATTGAAGCGGTGTGACGCCTTCACCGAGGAAAATGACTGAAACGACCATCGCAGAAGGCAATTCTGCCGCACAAAGGATCGTCCCAAGACCGACACCGACTTTCGGCATACTGACGGCAAAGAAAAAGAAAGGAATCACAACACCAAGCGTGCCAAGCAAAAGACCAAACTGCCAAAGGTTGGTTTCAATAAGGTTAGTAGCCAACGTAACTGGGTTGGTTGTGAATACCGCAGTCAGCATGGCCCCTGTCGCAATGAAAAACAAGCGTTTCATCGAAGGCTCTTGAACTGCGAACTTAGAGTTGCAAAGCATATAAAGAGCAAAAAGCAAGGCCGACAGAAGACCGAATAATACCCCGGTCAAACTAAGGGCAGAGAGAGGCTGGCCAAAGATCGCACCTGCAAATAATGTACCGATGAAGAGCAGGCAAATGGCGAGGACCTTACTTCTGTCTGGGCGCCTTTTGTTTATGATACTTTCGATGAGGACGCCGATCCAGGTGAACTGAAATAAAAATACGACGGCTATCGAAGCTGGAAGTTCCGCAACGGCCACAGCGTAGGCTTTTCCGACAAAAGCGGACATCATACCTGTAATGGCAAGCAAGCCGGCATTTTTCCACGATATTTTATACTTAAACGAAAATAGGAACAAAACGGCGACAATCATCCACCCAATCAAATATTGGCTGCCGACTAGATCTCCGGAAGAGTGACCATCCTTGAATCCAAATTTCATCATTGTGGAAAGCGTCCCGTAGGAGATGGAACCGATTAAAACCATGATTGAATACTTCAAAAGTTGCATGTTTTTCACCCCTAAAATAATAAAATCGCCACCTGCCTATGGCAAGTGACGAACGAAAAAAGGAAAATCCTTTTAAAATTCCGTCTCTCAGCAATTGCTGAGTTTAAACATGATTGTGTTGAGTTGTTTTAGCTTAATTCGTTTGTGAATAATTGTCAATGGTATAGCGCATTTTCATTATAGTTAGATTATTTACATGTAGTAGAGGAAGTGATTTCATAGATGAAACGAATTCTAGGAGATTGATAGACAGGAGTCTACCGACAAAACAAAAGAGACGGTTCTAGTAAACCGTCCCTTTATTAATCTTCTTCATATTGGATTGACACTTCATTGTCATCTTTATGGAAGGATTGGAAGCTGACTATCAGTTTTTCAAGGTGCTCCAATTGTTCGTCATACTCGATGATGTACGAAATCAATGGTACAAGGCGAGCGGAAAGGTGTCCAAGGTCATCATGCATTTCATCGACTTCGATCTGCTGTTCGAAGAAGAGGGCAAGGAGGTCTTTACGACTCAAGCAACCTTGATCCCAATCATCAATTTCCTCGATGGATTTAATTTTTTCGATATGCAATAAGATCAGCTGTTCATGCTTGCGGATGAGTGAATCCAGATGATGCAGGATCGTCTTCTGGAAATCTTCCGGCATATGGTTGATTTCATTTTCAAATTTATGAATCCTTCTCAAGGTCTCGAATGCTTTTTTCGTCGTGATGATCATTTGCCGATACACGACAAGCTTTCTCGATTTAGCAATGCTTTTCTTCTTGAAATATTCACGTTCTTCTTTGTACATGGAATAGACATGTTCCAAATCAAGCAAATCATCTTTTAGACGGCTAATATCTTTTTTCAGTAAGGTATGCTCTGTAGCGTGCCTAGTACTGATACGAATCCATTTCAAAATATCCTCTGTCACATCTGTTATGCGCGTATATAGCTTCGCTTCATATTTCGGCGGGATAAAAACAAGATTGACAATAAATGAGGCAATGATTCCAAGTAAAACGGATGAAAGGCGTACAAAGGCAAAGTTTAAAAATTCTCCTTGTTGGCTTTCCATGATTGCTATGACCGTCACGATAGAAAGTACGATCGTCTTATCCATTTTTAATTTCAAGTTTATGGTAATGACAACCATTACTGCCAAACCGATAATGAAGATATCATTACCGAATAATAAAACGAAGGAAATGGCGACTAAGGCACCGATGATATTTCCTTGAATTTGTTCCAGAACCGTCTGATAGGAACGGTAGATGGTTGGCTGTATGGCAAAAATCGCAGCAATCCCAGAAAGGACAGGAGCAGGAAGATTAAGCAATTCCGAAATATAAAGCGCTAAAACAATCGCTATTCCTGTTTTGAGAATGCGGGCACCAAACTTCATATATAGGTAAATCCTTTCTTAGTGATGTAATTGTTCCTGATAAGAAGACCTCTCTTATACAGGGTATTCTTAAAGTAGTATTCTAACTTATATGTTAGTACTTTACACTAAATTTTAATGTTGTAAACAAAAAGTAATGAGCAAAGCCGTAAAAGTAATTATAAGCTTTTTACATATAGGAAAAAATGAAGATTTTATGACAATGTAGAAAATTGCATTTTTCATAAGGAATTGGCTGTGATGGAAGATGGAAAAAGCTAATGTCCTGTATAGGGGACATTAGCTTTTATCATCATTCTGTAGATACAGATGGATCCGCTTGCTCTTTAACAGGAACAACTTGTAGGAAGTGATTGCCCGGATTATGGAGCAAGGCCCCAAGAGAGGCTGCTTCTTCCTTTTGTCCTTGTTCATTTAAAAGGGACACATATTTGCCAAGGAGCTCGTTTATGTCTTGAACTCCTTTCTTGGAAAGGGCTTCAATCGAAATTTTTGCGCCTTTTGCAATTCTTCTTTGGATGACATCTTTCGTTAAGCCAACTTCCGGTTGAATCCTTAAATAGACGACACCGCCGGTCATGCCTGCACAAATCCATGGACCCGGATCACCTAGAACCAATCCGCGGCCGTTTGTCATGTATTCAAACGCAAATCCCTTGATATTCGAGGTTACGGCAATGTTCCCGTTTTCTTGTTCCGGGATCGGCTTTTTCACTAGGCCCCCGATAATCATGTCGGCTCCCGAAAGCCGGATGCCAGCCCTTGCATCTGCATCACCTTGGGCAATAAGGAGACCATGCTGGGCTCCATAGCCGAAGCCTTTACCGACAGAGCCATTGTAAAGCTTGCCATCTTTCCCCGGCGATTTGAAAATCGCGATATTTCCACCAATCGATGTTTTGCCGATTCCATCCTGGGCACCGCCATTTACGCTAATGGTGATTCCCTCGGTGTTATAGGCACCAAGGCCATTACCCGGTATGGAACCATCCTGATAGGAAAGATGAACAGGGGGCAACTTTTTATACGAGCCGTCCAACCTGTTCCGAACGCGATGACACGAAACCCGGCTTCCAAGGACCCGTTGCTCTGAAGTGATGCCGCTATAGCTGCGGGATTGCTGCAATTCTTCAACATGTGAATCCAGATATTCCGCTCCAACTGCCACCTGCAAGGAACTTTCATTCAAATAAGCTTCTTTTTCCCTATTGGAGAATGGGGTAATATCAAGATTCTTTAATAAATAGGTTAAATCCAGGGATTGCTGGCCTTTCACTTGCTCAAGCAAATCGGAGCGGCCGACGATGTCTTGAAGGTTCTTCACACCAAGTGATCCGGTCAGGCTTTTTAGTTCCTGGCCGAATGCCGTGAACATATTCGTCAAACCTTGAACCGCCATATCAAATTTTCGAGGAACGAAGCGACGTAATCCATGTTCCTTAGCTTGTGCTTCCGATTCGATTTGGGTGGCAATCCCGACGTGACATGTATCCAGGTGGCACCCGCGGCAAGTTGTACAGCCAACGGCTATCATGGATAGGGTACCGAAACCGACACGGTTGGCCCCAAGCAACATCATCTTCAGGATATCCATCGAACTTTTTAACCCGCCGTCTGCCCAAATTTCGATGTTTTGCCGGATGCCTGACTCAAGCAGCGCGTTATGGGCGGCTTTCACGCCAATTTCGACAGGAAGACCGACATGTTCAAGGGCATGAATCCGTGCTGCACCTGTTCCACCATCAAAGCCCGAAAGCGTGATGATATCGGCTCCAGCCTTTGCCACACCGACGGCAATCGTCCCGATGTTTGGAACAACCGGCACCTTGACGGCCACTTTGGCTTTGTCGTTTGCCGTTTTCAACTCGTGGATCATTTGAGCTAAGTCTTCAATTGAGTAAATATCATGGTTATTGGAAGGAGAGATCAAGTCAGAACCGATTGTCGCATTCCGTGCCTCCGCAATTTTTGCCGTAACTTTCGAGCCGGGAAGATGTCCGCCTTCACCAGGCTTTGCCCCTTGCCCAATCTTAATTTCCAATAGGTTGGATGAGTTCAATAGCTCGGCGTTGACACCGAACCGTCCGGAAGCAATTTGCTGCCCACGGGATTTCGGATATTTTCCGAGCATATCTTTGATTTCTCCTCCTTCACCATTCATACTGATCATGCCCAACCGCTCGGCGGCCTCTGCGTAAGCACGGAAAGCTATTTCATTTTGCGACCCGAATGACATGGAGGCGATGACGAACGGTAACTCCTGATCACCAATGGTTAGACTGACATCCTCTGAAGGGACTGGCGCGTCAGACTTCTTCAGTGAGGTTAGATGGCGGATCGTCGTCGGATTCGATTCTTCTTGTTCCGTGATTTTTTCACGATAGGCGTCATAGTTCCCGGTGGAGGCGACTTCGCCAATGGATTTCCAAATCCGGGGGAACAGATGAAAGGTTTTACCCATCCGCTCTTTGTCATTATCATAATCCACTGCACGCTGGATGCTATCCTCTTTGATTTTTTCAAAATCATAGTCCAATTGATTTGAACCGAAAAAGTTGGCCACATTCAAATAAGAGGCGATTTCTTCATGTAACCCGATGCTTGAGAACAGGCGGCCATAGCCGCGTAATTCGTGAATCCCGATGGTGGAGATGACCTTTTCCAGCCCTTTTGTCAACGAGTTATATAGATTCATAACCCCTTTCAGATCTTCCGAAGATAGAGAAAGGAACATGAAATAAGGGCTGATCAAGTTGGCTCCAAGTCCATAGGCAACGATGATGTCATGCAATGACCTCAGCGATGCGGAACGTAGCAGGATAGAACAGTCCCGGCGCTTACCCGAATTGACCAGTGCCTGATCGACAGCTGATGTGACCAGGTGTGGGTCAAGCCAAAGGTTGCCACCTTGATGAGCGAGGGCGTCATCGAGGACGAGTAGCGTTTTCCCCGCATCGACGGATTTCACGGCTTCATCGGTAATTCTTTTTAAAGCCTCAGGAATGCTTTCCTTTTCAGTAAACGTGCTTGAAATGAAATGAGCCAGTTTGTGTTCTCGGTTGTATTGAATGAATTGGTCGTAACTTGGTTGTGAAAGGATGGAGGAACATTCATAACCGGTTAGGCCTTCAATTAATAAAGGGGTCAGAAGTTCCGTAACTTGGCCTGCCTTTTTTGCTTCAAATAAAGCCGGACGCCTTCCGATGATGGTTCTCGTTGAAAAGTGCTCGGTTTCCCGGTCCCGGTCGATAGCTGGGTTGGTTACAACGGCGACACTTTCCTTAATGAAATCCGCCAGATTGGTCCGCTGTGGGTTAAGGGCGGCAAGGGGAGCATCATGGCCTAGTGAACGGATCGGTTCTGCGCCTTTTTCAGCCATCTGCTCGACTAGTTGAACATGCTCTCTTTCCCAACCGAAGGCCTTGTATTGCCCGTTATGGATGGCTTGTGGTTGTGTCATCGTGACCACCTTCTCGAAAACAGGCGGCTGCAGGCGAACAAGGTCGTTCGAAAGGACGAAACGATCATTGAAGCGCTCATACACTTTTCCTTGGAAATCTTTGTAGTTGTATAGTTCAATACGGTCCCCGTTCCATTTTAACCCGACTTTTTCCCCTGGCCCCATCGGTCTTGGGTCGCCTGTATATTCAGAGGAAGGGATGATCCCAGGCTCGGAAGTGAACATATAGGAAGAAGATGTCTCGATATTCCAAAGCGGACGTAACCCTAACGAGTCGACGGAAAATACGGCTTCATCACCAAAACGGGAGATGATCCCAGCTGGACCTTGTGCAAAATGCCCCCATGCCTCCCTTAGATACGTATAGAGGTTTTGCAAATGCTCCGGGTATTCCTTGATTTCGTTGATGATGGGCGGGAAAACAAGGTCGATCGCTTCGAATAATGAGTAGCCGTGACGGCAGATGAATGTTTCAATCGTTTTGTTCAGATCCTGGGAATCGCTTCCGTCTTTGGCGATGGGCACCCCGACCATTTTGGCTTCATCACGCAATTTGGCAATGGTATTGATCTCTCCATTGTGTCCTAGCACGCTGAATGGTTGCACACGGAAAAAACTTGATAGAGTATTGGTTGAAAAACGGTTATGTCCTAGTGTCATGGTAGAGGCAGCAAGAGGGTCGGCTAGATCGTGATAGTAAGCAGGGAGTGTATCTCCGGCACCCATTACTTTGTAGATGGCATGATGCTGGCTTAAGGAAGCGACATGGATGAAGTCACTATGTTCGATATCGGAAGTCAGCTCAAAAAGGACATTGGAAAGTTCCTGCTGATTTTTAGTCGTGGATGAACAGGCGATTTGCCAGAATACAGGATTTTCTTGGATGGCAATGGGGCCAAGAGCTTCAGAGCGGTAGGCTTTATCCGTATCAAAGACTAAAGATAGTCCATGTTTTTGCAATTTTTCTTTGACTTCGGCTTTTAATTCACGCGCATCCGTTTTTCTGCTTAAAAATAAGTGACCGACGATGAAATCATCTTCGTCGACGATGCGGGAATCGATGTTTTCCGTTTCGAGTTTCTTTTTCCAAAGAGCTCTCGGAATATCAATATGGATACCGGCGCCATCGCCTTCGCCATTGATAAAGCCACAACGGTGATTCATTTTAACTAAAGCGTCGATACAAGCGAAAATGTTTTCGTTGGTTGGGATTTTCTTTTTCTCGATACAGGCCACGATTCCGCATGCATCATGTTCTTCCCTATAGAATTCTTTGAATGTAGCAGGTGTCCATTGTTGAGTCATATGTTTGGCGTCAATAAGGATATCCCTTATTAGCTGCCGTTCACCTCCTGTGACTTTTGATTTTAATGAGGAAACTAGCTTATTGGTAAACTTAAAAAAGTTTAAGTTTTTTATTGAGATAATAAAGAATAAATGGATATAAATGTATTGGTATCATATCATTTAAATATTCAGAAATCAATTTTTTATACAGTATAATGGATAGGGTGAATGGGTGTGATTTGTGAGGGAATGCCATGAAAGCCAGTTTAAAAGTTTTATTTGGCTGAAATGAGAAAACCCCAAGCTGAATATTCAGCTTGGGGTTGAATTTTTATTGTATATTTATACTTTTATCTCGCTTATATTAGGTTCTTGAATGCATGTTCAACCGCTTTTAAAGTATAAGCGATATCCTCGTCCGTATGGGCCGTTGTCAGGAACCAGGCTTCATATTTAGATGGCGCCAAATTGATCCCTTGGTTAAGCATCAGCTTGAAAAATTTACCGAACATTTCGCCGTCCGTATTTTCAGCCTGCTCGTAGTTTTCGATTGTTTCTGTAGTGAAATAGATGGTCAAAGCACCTTTTAGTCGATTGATCGTAATTGGCACGTTATATTGGCGAGCGGCTTTAAGAATGCCGTCCTCCAGGATTTTTCCTAAACGATCAAGCTCTTCATAAACGCCTTCTTCTTTCAACACTTCCAAGCAAGCAATCCCAGAAAGCATGGAAGCTGGATTTCCGGCCATCGTTCCTGCTTGATAAGCGGGTCCTAGTGGTGCGACCGTATCCATGATTTCTTTTTTACCGCCGTAGGCACCGATTGGAAGGCCCCCACCGATGATTTTTCCAAGAGCGGTCAAGTCAGGTTGAACGCCAAGTAAATCTTGGGCCCCACCGTACATGAAGCGGAATGCCGTGATGACTTCATCAAAAATGACAAGAGCTCCAGCTTCGTGTGATAACGAAATCACGTCTTCTAAGAATCCAGGATGCGGTTCGACGATTCCGAAGTTGCCGACGATCGGTTCGACCAGGACACCGGCAATTTCATTGCCCCATTTTTTCAGTGCTTCTTTAAATGGTTCGATATCATTGAAAGGAACCGTGATGACTTCCTGTGCGATGCTTTTAGGGACACCAGCGGAATCGGGTGTTCCAAGTGTGGATGGACCAGAACCTGCAGCAACCAACACAAGGTCGGAGTGACCGTGATAGCAGCCGGCAAACTTGATGATTTTGTCGCGACCCGTGTAAGCGCGGGCTACGCGGATGGTTGACATGACAGATTCGGTACCAGAATTAGTGAAACGGACCTTATCAAGGCCAGGCATCGCCTCTTTTAACATTTTGGCAAAGGTGACTTCATGTTTAGTCGGCGTACCGTATAAAACACCCGTTTCTGCAGCCTTTGTGATCGCCTTCGTGATATGAGGGTGGGCATGACCTGTGATGATCGGGCCGTATGCCGCTAGATAATCGATATACTTGTTACCATCAACGTCCCAGAAATAAGCTCCCTTGGCATGATCCATGGCAACCGGCGAACCGCCGCCCACCGCTTTATAAGAACGGGAAGGACTATTCACCCCACCAACAATATGCTCCAAAGCCTCTTTATGTATAATTTCCGAATTAGTAAAATCCAATCTAAAAACCTCCTAAAAATACAAACATAATCCCTCCTAATCATAGCACTTTTCAAGCTGAAAATCCCTGGGAAATGGGGTCTGACCCCCAAACAAGTCAGCCCGACCCCATATATACCAAGCTTCTCTCGATTTTATTTTGTTTGGGAAATAGGGTCTGACCCCCGTAGTCTGGTATATTCATAGTAGTAGGTAAGGATCTTGGAAGGGGGATAAGGATGACGAAGTTGATTGTGAATGCGGATGATTTTGGGTATTGCAAGGGAATTAATCTGGGGATCATTGAGTGTTTTCAGAATGGTGTCGTGACGTCAGCAACTTTGATGGCCAATATGCCAGGGGCTGAACATGCTGCAGCTTTAGCTAAGGAAATTCAGGGTCTAGGTGTGGGGGTTCATTTGGTTTTGACCTGCGGCCATCCGGTGCGGAGCGATGTTCCATCATTGGTGAGGGAGGACGGTGAATTTCATCGAATTGGGGATATGCCAAAGTTTGCTGAACCTGCGGATATAGAGAAAGAATTGAACAGTCAGATGGAAAGGTTCCTATCACTAGGACTGAAACCGACTCACATAGACAGCCACCACCATGTTCACGGCCTGGAGAAAGTTTCCCCCATTGTTGAAAAGATAGCGAAAAAGCATGGCGTGCCGGTTAGGAGATTAGAGGATTCGCTTCATGGTTATACAGAGATAAAAACGACAGATAGATTGATAACGGATTTCTTCGGATCCAACTTGACGACGAATCACTTAATCGACATCCTGGATTCCAGTCTATCTTCCGAGACAGTCGAAATCATGTGCCATCCGGGTTATATAGACGAAGCAATCCTAACCGGAAGCTCCTATGCCCTCCCGCGCGTAAAGGAAATGTCCATCCTCACAGACCCGGCAATCCAAAAAGCCATAGCCGTTCGTAACATCCAGCTAGTCTCCTATAAAGAGCTGGGAAATAGGGTCTGACCCCCATCCGAAAAAGCTGTAACCCTTGTCGTTACAGCTTTTTGGATGCATTATTCTGTTTGGGAAATGGGGTCTGACCCCAAAATCCCTTTTATGAAGGTCAGGATGTCAAGGATGGTGTCAGGGTTTTCGATGTTGAAGGTTTGGCGTTTGATTTCGCCTTGGGCTTGGTAGTAGGTCAGGTGTCCGTTTCCTTTTTCTTCATTAATATGTAAATGAAAGCTTAACGGGGTGTGTTCGATCGATCCGGAGGAATCCCGTTGGACGATTTGGCATAATAATTGATCGTACTCGTCCTCATATAAGAAATCATAACGAAGTTCCAGGACGATTTTTTCGATTTGCGTGAGTAATAACTTTTTTATATTCATAGCATACTTGTCTCCTTTATATAGGTATCGCATACAACGTCGAAATTCGGCCTAACGACAGCCTGCTAAAAATCCAAGCATTTTAATTGTTTAAAAAGCTTAGGTTGGCTAAACTATTTGATTAGGACAAGAAATTTTGGAGGAAAATAACAAAATGAGCCATGCAATCCAGGTTAAACAATTGCGGAAGGAATTTAAGTCGGTATCAAGTCGATCCGGGTTAAAAGGGGCTTTCCGCGACTTACTTACAAGAAATTATAAAATTGTGCCTGCCGTGAACGATATCAATTTTACTGTAAAAAAGGGTGAGATGGTAGCGTATATCGGAGAAAATGGGGCAGGCAAGTCGACAACGATAAAAATGCTGACGGGCATTTTGGAACCGACATCCGGTGATATCGTGGTCAATGGCATGAATCCGCATAAAGAACGGGAGAAATTCACGCAGACCATCGGGGTCGTCTTCGGGCAACGTTCGCAACTATGGTGGGATATTGCCGTACAGGAATCCTTCCGCTTGCTGAAAAAAGTGTATAAAGTGTCTGATGAACAATATAACGATCATATGGAACATGTAATCAAAACGTTAGATATCGGGCCCTTGCTCGATAAGCCGGTGCGTAAGCTTTCCCTTGGCCAGCGGATGCGGTGTGAATTAGCCGCGGCATTGATTCATAATCCACCGTTGCTTTTCCTGGATGAGCCAACGATCGGTCTTGATGTGTTAGTGAAATTGAAGATCCGTGAGTTCCTAAAGGAAATCAATGAAAAATATAATACGACGATTCTTCTGACCACGCACGACCTAGGGGATATTGAAGCCTTGTGCGAGCGGGTGATCATGCTTGATGAAGGGCAAATCATTTATGATGGGGAATTGCAAAGCCTGAAAGACAATTGGGCAGAGGAAAAGCAAGTCCATTTCCAATTCATTGAGCCAGTCGAACTGCAAGAACTTCAATCCCTAGCACTGCCATTCAACGTAAACTGGGAATACGACGAAAAAAATTACACATACATAGCCGTGTTGAAAGAGGAGAGCGATCATATTTCTCAGCTTGTCGCCGCTGTCGTTTCATGTTTTAAAATCAAGGACGTCAAAATCCACGAAACGTCCATTGAAGAAATTGTTCGTAATATTTATGAAGAAGGCACGGTCTGACTCTTTCAGAAAAAATGTGTCTACCAAGAAGGGAGAGGACCATGGGAAAGTATCTTGCAATGATTCGCATGCGTTTTTTGATGATGCTTGCGTATCGTACCGATTATTATACCGGTATTTTAATTTATAGCATCAATATCGGTGCTTATTATTTCTTGTGGAATGCGATATACGGAGAGAAGAGTTCAATAGAAGGGCTATCGGGCATGCAGATGACAACCTATGTTGCGGTTGCCTGGATGGCGCGCGCCTTCTATTTCAACAATATTGACCGTGAGATTGCCACAGAGATCAAGGATGGCAAGGTCGCGATAGAGATGATACGTCCTTATAATTATTTAGGCATGAAAACGATGCAAGGACTTGGTGAGGGGATTTTCCGTTTCTTTTTCTTCTCCATTCCAGGTATGTTGCTCGTCGCCATTATCTTTCCTATCCATTTACCCAACGAACCTGCGACATGGGGGCTTTTCGGTATTTCCCTGTTATTCAGCTTTATCATCAATACACAAATTAACTTATTAACGGGAATCACTACATTCTTTTTATATAACAATGCTGGGCTGATACGGGCAAAACGGGTCATTGTCGATTTGTTTTCGGGGTTACTGCTGCCCATTTCTTTCTATCCGCTCTGGGCACAAGATATCATGAAATTCCTGCCATTCCAAGGAATCAGCTATGTTCCTAGCATGATTTTCACGAATGGGTATGGTGCGGGAGAAATCGGCATGGCTCTTTTACAGCAATTGATCTGGGTCATCATTCTCGTCATCCCCATCCAGGTATTATGGATAGTCGCAAAAAAACAGCTGATTATTCAAGGAGGTTGATGGGATGTTTTATGTATCGATGTTTTTACAATATGTGAGTCAGTATATGAAAACGAGATTGCAATACCGCGCTGATTTCTTCATCGAGATTCTTTCTGATTTGTTGAACCAAGTCGTGAATCTGGTCTTCATCTTAGTGGTCTTCGGGCATACGGAATTTCTGAGTGGATGGAGCCGGGATGAAATCATTTTCATATACGGTTTTTTCCTGATTCCGTTTGCGCTCTTTTCATCCTTTTTCAACATCTGGGATTTCAACGAACGCTATATCGTCAAAGGGGAGATGGACCGGATTTTGACCAGGCCCATTCACAGCCTTTTTCAAGTCATCTTAGAACGGATAGAGCTTGAATCGTTATTTGGAGTAGTGACCGGATTGATTATCATCTTTTATTCCGGTGCTTCGTTAAGCTTGGAGCTTGCTTGGTACGACCCGATTCTCTTTGTGTTGTTTGCGATTGGTGGTGCATTGGCGTATGCAGCCATTTTCGTGGCGATTGCAAGCATCGGGTTCTGGTCTGATGCCAAAACGTCCATCATGCCGATGATGTATAACATCGGGAACTACGGCCGCTACCCGGTTGATATCTATAACAAGGTTATCCGTTTCGTTCTGACATGGGTGTTGCCATTTGCCTTTGTCGGTGTGTATCCGGCTTCCTATTTTCTTAGAAAAGAAGAGTGGTATGCCTATGCATTTGCCACACCTGTCATAGGGGTCGTCTTTTTCATGATCTCGATCTTCATTTGGAATCAGGGTGTGAAAAGGTACCGCGGAGCAGGAAACTAAAAAAATCCCTTCAACAATTTTGTTGAGGGGATTTTTTGCTTATATGCGTTTGTTTTTTCTTTCGAAATATCTAACTTGTGCTTGGACGTACTGCCGTTTTTCTTCTTCTGTTTCCGGATAAACCTGTGGAACCGGTACGGGCTTTCCATCTTCGTCTATAGCAAGCATCGTTAAAAAGGCACGGGCGGTAAGTTGTTTTTCACCAGTCAATAGGTTCGCCCGTTCCACTTTTACGAAAACCTCCATCGATGTCCGATGGGCACAGGTAACATAGGCTTCCAAGTTAATCGCATCCCCCGTCTTAATGGGGGCCAGAAAGTCAAAGGAGTCGCTTGAGGCGGTCACGACCGGTTTCCGGCAGTGGCGCATCGCAGCAATACAGGCGATCTTATCCACGTATGCCATCACTTTACCGCCAAAGATGGTATTGTGATGGTTCGTATCGAGTGGAAAAACAAGATCCGTTAAAAAAGTCCGTGACTGCTGAATAGGAATCGTCGTTATAGGATCAGTCATTTTCCTATGGGACCAATAGCTTATTCCGGACTATTGTTGCAGCTTCAACCATATTTTTCAGAGAAGCAACGGTTTCAGGAACAGCCCTTGTTTTCAGGCCACAGTCAGGATTGATCCAAAATTGATCTTTATCCAGCACCTTGATACCGCGTTCAATCATATCGACCATTTCTTCCACTGCAGGAACGCGAGGGCTATGAATGTCATACACACCAAGACCGATTCCTTTTTCATATGTTTTTTCCTCGAAAGCGGAAGCGAGCTCCCCATGGCTTCGAGAAGTTTCGATGGAAATCACATCAGCGTCCAGGGAAGAGATGACATCCATGAAGCTGTTGAAATCACAATAGCACATATGAGTGTGAATTTGTGTTGTGTCTTCGACGCTCGAAGTGGAAATCAAAAATGAATGGACCGCCCAGTTTAAGTATTCATCACGGTCGCTTTTTTTCAATGGAAGGCCTTCACGCAGGGCTGGTTCATCGACTTGGATCATTTTGATCCCTGCTGATTCCAATGCCTCTACTTCTTGTTTCAAGGCCAATGCCAATTGATAGCAGATATTTTCCCGTGAAATATCGTCACGGACGAACGACCAGTTCAGAATCGTAACGGGACCGGTCAGCATTCCCTTCACCGTTTTTTTAGTCAAGGCTTGTGCATACACACTTTCTTTGACCGTCATCGGATCGATGAAATGGACATCGCCATAGATCACGGGAGGCTTTACACAGCGGGAGCCATAAGACTGAACCCATCCTTTTTCAAGAAAGACGAATCCACCCAGCTTATGACCGAAGAACTCGACCATATCCGTTCGTTCGAACTCCCCGTGCACAAGGACATCCAAGCCGATTTCTTCCTGGATATCAATCCATCTGCCAATCTCCTCGTTCACGAATGCTTCATATTGATCAGATGTCCATTCACCGCGTTTGAATTTCCCGCGGGCCTGTTTAACTTCCGCGGTCTGCGGAAAGCTTCCAATTGTAGTGGTTGGAAGGAAAGGCAGGTTGAAATACTCCTGTTGTTTTTGATAGCGCTGTTTAAATGGCAGGGTACGGCCATGGGTTTGCAGCTTCGACTGTTCAACAGCGGATTGCACGTCTTTATGGTTTCTGGCCTTTGAATTCTTTAAGGTCTGCCATGCAGCTTTGTTTGCCGCCACCTTTTCTTCGATTGATTCTAGACCTTCGTTGTTCCCTCTGACCAAAAGCGTGATTTCTTCTAGTTTCTCATCAGCAAAGGCAAGGGCTTCTTTCACATCGCTAGCTAGTTCTGTCTCGTTTCGAACCGTCACTGGAACATGTAGCAGGGAGCAGGAAGGTTGAAGCCAAATTCGATCTTCGGCTACGTGTTTCGTAATGGACCCGACCAACTCGATTTTTTTCGTCAAGTCAGAAAGCCAAATATTTTTCCCGTCAATCACACCGGCCCCAAGTATTTTATCTTGCGGGAAACCGACTGTTTGAAGATTGCTGAGATTTTTTCCTTTGTCATGGACCAAATCAAGGCCAATTCCTTGAACGGGCAAGTCGATCACTTCTTGGTAGTGCTCTACAGCATCAAAGTATGTTTGCAGCATGATGTTCAAGTTGGGTGCAGCTTCATTCAATTTTTCATACAGGTATGTAACAGTTTTCATTTCGTCTTTGGAAAGGGAAGAAACAAGGGAAGGTTCATCGATCTGCACCCACTTCACGCCTTCTTGTTCCAGCTCTCGCAAAATTTTTGTGTATAAAGGCAACAAGCTCAGGATGATGGCCGGAAGATCTTTTTTATCATAGCCTTTTGACAAAGAAATGAATGTGTAAGGTCCGACTATAACCGGTTTCGTATCGATTCCTAGTTTTTCCTTGGCTTCGCGGTAAGCGGCAAGCGGCTTGTTTTCTGTCAACGTAAGCTGAGACTGTTTTAACTCTGGAACGATATAGTGATAATTTGTATTGAACCATTTCGTCATTTCGGAAGCGACTTCATCCTTGTTCCCACGGGCCATTGAATAATAAACGGAAAGGGGGACACTGCCACCTTTATAAGCCGAATATCGCTCAGGCACCAGGCCGAACATGACGGACATATCGAGCATTTGATCATATAACGTAAAGTCGTTGACCGGGATGATATTGATGCCTTGATCCTTTTGTTTCTGCAAATTGCCTAAACGGATCGCTTCCAATTGCGACGTGAATTCCGTTTCGTTTAATGTTCCAGCCCAATATGCCTCTAATGTACGTTTCCATTCACGATCCTCACCGATTCGTGGGTACCCTATATTACTACTTTTCAACACATCCATCTCCTTTTAATGAAATATCAACAAAAAAAGCACCCCTAACCGTCAAAAGAGAAAGTTAGAAATGCTTAAAATAAAGGGGCACGAAAATACCCCTTATCCTTATAAGGTCCCTAACACTTCCCTATCTCCCGTAGGTTAAAACAGTGTTGTCGAAATAGGCAGGTCTCCTGGCTCAAGGAATCTAACTTAGCGGCTAAAGCCTTCCCAATCATAAAGATCAGTGGCAACAAACATAGCCCTAACATTCCCATTACAGTGGCGGGACCGCGCCGGAATTACACCGGACTTCCCTTTTCATCCTAAAAAATTAGGAACCTATCTCCACATATTAAATTCAAAAAAACTCGTCCATATAAAAAACAGATAGTAAATTCTAATAATATAAAATATTATAAAAATTTAACCCATCTTAGCATACCCCAATTGTATGGGTCAACAAGGAAAAAGTCGGGAAATGGGGTCTGACCCCCACCGCATATCGTCAAAACGCCTGCTGCATCTACGTATTTTTCGATCTGAAGTGTTTGGGAAATAGGGTCTGCCCCCCTAAACCGAGCATATATTGACTCGTTTAAGAGTATGTATAGGGGGAGTGGGCTGTTTTGAAATGAGGCGTAGGGATGACCTTTTATATTTTGATTGTGGGGATTATCTTTTGCATGGTGATGAGCATTCGGACCTTATTTCTTTCTGAGTCGGAGGCAAAGAAGTTTTCTCTTGAAGATATGCTCTGGCTCGGCAATTTATATGCGACATTATTAGTTGGTTTTGCACTGATTTATTTATTATACGAGCTTCAGAATCATTCGGTGATTCTTGATATGGGCAATCGGTTGGATGGGACCTTTTCTGAGCAGCTGAAGACATCCTTCTATTTTAGTGCGATGACAATGTTCTCGGTTGGATACGGGGATATCTCGCCAATCGGGATTGGCCGGATGATCGCGACAATCCAAGCATTCATTGGCTACACGCTTCCGGCCGCCTTTGTGATAAGGGCCGTAATCGATTTCGAGCAGAAGGAAAAGAACAAGAAGAAATGAAAGTTGTGTTTCTTTCGATTATTGGGTACGCTTACCATAATGAAAGAAATGGAGGGGTTAGAATGACACTTAACATTGGAGAAAAAGCACCTGATTTTCAACTGCCAGCAAACAACGGAGAACAAGTTTCCCTATCACAATTCAGTGGTAAACACGTTGTATTATATTTTTACCCAAAAGACATGACACCCGGTTGTACAACGGAAGCGTGTGATTTCCGTGACCATAATGAGCAATTCGAAGAGCTCGATGCTGTCATCATCGGGATTAGCCCGGATCCGGCAGCGCGACATGAAAAATTCATTGAAAAACATGGGCTGCCTTTCCTGTTGCTTGCGGATGAAAAGCAGGAAGTTGCTGAATTATACGGCGTATGGAAATTGAAAAAGAACTTCGGTAAGGAATACATGGGCATCGAGCGTTCGACTTTCCTGATTGATAAGGAAGGGAAGATCGTGAAAGAATGGCGTAAAGTCAAAGTGAAGGGCCACGTCGAAGAAGCGTTAGAAACTCTTCGCGACTTAGAAAAATAAGGTACAGGCTAATGAAGGATGAGCGACTGACCAAACTTGCGGAGCGGCTGATTCATCATTCATTGAGATTGCAGGCGAAAGAGAGGGTCTTGATCCGTGGACCTGTAGCCGCAAAAGCTCTAATGAAGGAACTGATTGATGAAGCCTATAGAATGGGTGCCTATCCTTATGCGGAACTCGAAGATGATGAAATCACCAGTCATCTCCTTAGAGGGAATGTTAAGGAGCAGCTCGATACCTTATCGGAGTGGAATTATAAGAAATACGAAGACGTAGATGCCCTCATCATCGTGTCCGGTGACGGTAGCGAGGGGAGAGGGGCGATTGTGCCTCCGGAAAGATATCATCTTCAAGAGGCGGCCATGAAAACGTCCACGATGTTTTTCGTCAATAATCGGCGCTGGGTCCTGCTGAATTTTCCGACCATCGGTTCTGCAAAAAAAGCCGGCATGAGCTTTGAACAATATGAAGATTTCTTGTTAAACGTTTGCACACTGGATTATCGCAAGATGGAAAGGGCCATGAAAGTGTTGAAGGAATGGATGGAGCGGACTGATCAAGTCCGAATCCTTTCGCCGGGGACCGACCTCACTTTTTCGATAAAAAATATGCCTGCCGTCATTTGCGCGGGAAATCATAACCTGCCAGACGGAGAAGTATTCACGGCACCTCTGAAAGATAGTGTCAATGGAACGATATCCTTCAACACGTCTTCTGCCTATCAAGGCAATGTCTTTCAGGACATCACACTCTCGTTTCAAGAGGGGAGAATCATGAAAGCGACTTCCAATCAATCGGACAAAATGAACAGGCTACTCGATGGGGATGAAGGATCCCGTTATATCGGGGAATTCGCAATGGGTGTCAACCCGTATATTCTGGAACCTATGGGCGATATCCTCTTTGACGAGAAGATTAGCGGGAGCCTTCACCTTGCAGCGGGTCAATCCTATCAAGAAGCCGATAATGGGAACCAATCTTCTTCACATTGGGACATGGTCTTGATCCAGCGCCCAGAATATGGAGGCGGGGACATCTACTTTGATGATATACTGATACGTAAGGACGGTTTATTTGTACCGTCGGAATTATGCCATTTAAACCCTGATCACTTAAAATAAAAGCCCTTTTTAATAGGGAGAGGCGTTTGTCCAACTCAAAAAGAGGACCCCTGAATATGATTAATTAAGGGAATACCTCCTCATGAAAAGTTGCGCGGGACATAAAGTGCCCGTGTTTTTTTATGTAAAAAAAAGGAGAGATAGTGATGTTAATACTTTCAACAATCATTCCAAAAGAAGACATTCAAACGAAGATGACCCGTACTTTCCCAAATCTTACATTCCATTACCAAGAAACATGGACCGATGAAAAACTTCAAGAAGCTGAAGTTCTTATTACATATGGAGAAGATTTAACGGATGAAATCATTGAACGGGCTGTGAATGTGAAATGGATCATGGTCATGAGCGCCGGCCTGGAATTATTGCCTATGACATCCATTGAGAAACGCGGAATCCTGGTGACAAATGCAAGGGGCATTCATAAAATCCCAATGGCGGAATACACAATGGGCATGTTGTTGCAGTATGAAAAAAAATTAAAGCAACTAATTGAGAATGAAGCCGCCGAAATATGGGACCGGAAGATAGAAGTGGGCGAATTGAATGGAAAAACGATGCTCATCCTTGGTACAGGGGCTATCGGCGGGGAAGTGGCACGTCTTGCCAAGGCATTTAGAATGACGACCCTCGGAGTCAATCGAAGCGGTAAAGCCGTTGAACACATTGATCATCTATATAGACTTACTGAGATAGGGGAAGCGTTGCCCAAAGCGGATTACATCGTTTGTGTTTTACCTAGTACACCTGAAACGAAGGATTTACTAAAGAAAGAACATTTTCAGGCAATGAAGTGCTCTGCCGTTTTCATGAACATCGGACGTGGGGACCTAGTAAAAGAAGAAGTGCTGGTGGATGCCATGGAAAACCATGAACTGGCTCATGCAATCTTGGATGTATTCGAACCAGAACCATTAGAAAAAGGTCATCCTTTCTGGAGCATGGATAATGTAACGGTAACACCGCATCTATCAAGTAAAAGCAGTGAATATTTACCAAGGACCTTTGCGATTTTCGAAGAAAACATGAAAGAATTTCTTCAAAAGGGAAATGATTTCATTAATGTCATCGACCCTAAAAAGGGATACTAGAATCAACTTTAAAAATAAGAAATATATAAATGAATGGTGAATAAACTAAGGATGTAGAAAGATTGACAAACCTAACTGATGGGGAGTACACTATTTATAAACATTATAATGTAATAATTCATACTTGATTAGAAAAAGAGGTGGATGACGGTGTCTGAAGTTCAGTTGAAAGAAGCGTTGGATTCCCTTAAAGATACCGGTGTAAGAATAACTCCACAACGCCATGCAATCCTTGAATATTTGATAAACTCCATGTCCCATCCTACCGCTGATGATATCTATAAAGCGTTAGAAGGTAAGTTTCCAAATATGAGTGTGGCTACGGTTTATAACAACCTGCGTGTGTTCCGTGAAGTGGGATTGGTTAAAGAACTAACCTATGGTGATTCGTCAGCGAGATTCGATTTCGTAACAACGAATCATTATCATGTAATCTGTCAAAATTGCGGTAAGATCGTTGACTTCGATTATCCAGCATTGGATGAAGTCGAGCACTTTGCAGCACAGGTCACCGGATTCAACGTAAGTCACCATCGGATGGAAATCTACGGAGACTGCACAGATTGTGCAAAGAAAGAAGCGCATTAAAAAAAGTTCCGCCACTTGGTTGGAACTTTTTTTGTTGCAATAGCCTATAACTACATTCACTTCAATGAATCGTTCAGGCTTTTGCGGTTATATTTTTCATCGAATTCTTCGCCCTCTAACTTTTTATCAAGGGTCAATGATTCATTACAATGCATACATATATCGACCCTTCCCAATATTTTCGTAGGTTTACCGCAGTTCGGGCAGATAACCTGGATCGATTTTGTGGAAAGCATTCCAATCCAAAAGTATACGCCAGTGCTTGCGATAATGAATAAAAGTCCCAGGCCCATGAATAGCGTCATGACGATAGGATGCGATTTGAAGAATAGACCAATATACATCACGATGAAGCCGACGAAGATCAAACTTAAAGCAAACGTACGGATTTTATTGATTTTGCTAGAATATTTAGCCATGGTCAGACCCTCCTAAAATATAACTTTAACTATAACATAAACTAGGTCTGGAACAAAAAAGAAATAGAGGATACAAATGTCTGTTGAATGATGAATGGAAAATTGGATAT
Organism: Peribacillus sp. NPDC097295; assembly: GCF_044761665.1. Lineage (NCBI taxonomy): Bacteria > Bacillati > Bacillota > Bacilli > Caryophanales > Bacillaceae > Peribacillus > Peribacillus sp. NPDC097295. The sequence continues at coordinate 1,234 of NZ_JBIWCW010000005.1, read as the reverse complement.
CTCATCTAGGTTGAAAAACAGGATTTTTGAAGAGAATTGTCGAATGTAAAAAGAAAAAAGGTTTTGGAGGAATTTATAATGGAAGATATCCTTCGCCCGATTTATCAAGAGCGAGCAAGTTTAAAGTCTACACTAGGAATTTTATTGATAGAAAAGAGAGAGCATAACAGTCCGATAACCGATACGTTTGACTATATTCTTTTTGTCATTGTCGATGATGCAGAGGAACCCGTTTATTTAAAACATTACACCTATCAAGATAAGAAGGCTGCTTTACACGTTGTGAAAGAAAAACAAGTGAAAGAATGGATTTTGCTAGGATCAAACCGAAAAGTAGTGGATTGGATTTATAATGGGAAGATCTTGTTCGATCGCAATGAATACTTGGAACAGTTGAAAACCGAAATCCATGAGTTTCCCTTCTATGGAAGAAAGCTGAAGATGGGCATGGAATTCGCGAAATTAATTCGTAGATATAAAGATGGTAAAGACTTTTTCGAAAATGGCCATTACTTGGATGCCTATAACCACATTGTTCATTCGTTACATCATCTGGCCCGTTTGGAAATAATAGAACAAGGTTTTCACCCCGAGGTCACGGTATGGAACCAAGTGAAACATATGGAGCCGGAAATATATAAGCTATATGAAGAACTAATAAGCAGTGAAGAAACCTTGGAGAAAAGATTGGAACTTCTTTTTCTAGCTAGCGAGTTTCTTATATACTCCCGCACAAATGTCGGCTCTCAGCATTTAATTGAAATAATGAATACAAGGGAAGGTTCTTGGAGCATTGCAGAGTTGATGGAACATCCCGAACTAAGTTATTATTCATTGGACATAGGTGTTCTTTTAGAATACTTAATAGAAAAGAAAGTAGTCGATACCATTAGAACGGAGACAAAAGGACACGAGGTTTATCACCGATTTTATAAAGTATAAAAAATATCTTAAAAAATCATTTTTAGTATTGACCTATAATAATATAGGTGTTATATTAATACATGTCGCTGCGGGACATCAGCTTTCGCAGCTTCAACAAAACTTTAACGAAATAAAAAAACATCAAAAAACATGTTGACAACACAAACTGAAACATGATAAGATGTAAAAGTCGCTTACAGAGTAAACGACAAAACAAATTGCTCTTTGAAAACTGAACAAAACAAAGCGCCAACGTAAATTTTGAGTGAGCACACACTATTAAAAAAGCAAAATGAGCAAGTCAAACATT